>JBKJZI010000044.1:0-9897 GCA_046715155.1 Chthonomonadales bacterium
CGGGAAAGCGCAACGCAAAAATGTGATTCGTGTTATACGCGCTTTACAGCTTGTGGGGGTGGGTAATCGGGGTATTCCCCACCCGCTCTGCTCACCGGCTGATCGGACAGATCGGACGGATCAGACAGATTACTCCATGCCAGGTAAGACTCCTGGAATCGTAATCGTTTGGTCTCTTCCCGGGCCGACGGAGACGCTTGCGACGGGAACGCCCGAAAGCTCCTCTACTCGCCTGATGTAGGCGCGGCAGTTCTCCGGGAGATCCTCCAGCGAGCGCGCGCCGGTAATGTCTTCCTGCCAGCCGGGCAGCTCCTCATAGATGGGTTCCAGGTCCGTCTGATTCGGAAGGTCGACCGGGAGCTCCGTCACGGTCTCGTTTCCGAGTTTGTATCCGACGCCGATCTTAAGCGTCTCCAGCCCGCCCAGCACGTCGAGCAGACCAAGCGAGACGCAAGTCAGTCCGTTTACGCGGGCTGCGTAGCGCAGAATCACGGTGTCGAGCCACCCGCAGCGCCGGGGACGGCCGGTGGTGGTCCCGTACTCGTTTCCGCGCTCGCGGATGTAGTCGCCCGTACCGTTGAGCAGCTCCGTTGGGAAGACCCCGGCGCCCACTCGCGTGGTGTAGCTCTTCGCCACACCGACCACTGCATCGATAGCGGTAGGACCTACTCCGGTCCCCACGCACGCGCCACCCGCGATGGGATGGGAGGAAGTCACAAAAGGGTAAGTGCCCAGATCGATGTCCAGCAGCGTGCCTTGAGCGCCTTCGAAGAGCACGCCGCGGCCGTTTGAAGCGTACTGGGACACCAGGGCGCCGGTATCGCAAATGAACGGCTTCAGGCGCTTGGCATATCCCTCGTAGTCGCGTATGATTTGCTCGGCGTCCAGCGGCTCCGCTTCATAGACCCGTGTCAGGAGAATGTTCTTCTCGGCGACCTGTTCGCGCACCCGGGCTTCAAAACGCGCAGAATCTGCCAGCTCATGCATCCGGATACCGACGCGTGCCGCCTTGTCCGCATAAGCCGGGCCAATTCCCCGGCCGGTAGTTCCGAGCGCGGAATCTCCCTTTCGTTCCTCGTCGAGCTGGTCCAGCCGCTTATGGTATGGCATCACGACGTGGGCATTCGCGGAGATGCGGAGGTTCTTGATGGAATGGCCCCGCTTCTCGAGAGCATCCATTTCCCGGAGGAGCGTTTCCGGGTCCACCACCACTCCGTCGGCGATCACGCAGAGCACGTTCGGGTAAAGGATGCCGCAAGGAATCAGATGGAATTTGTACGTCTCGTCGCCGACCATAACCGTGTGGCCGGCGTTGCTGCCTCCGCCGTAGCGCACCACCATTCCTGCCTTACCGGCGAGATAGTCGACAATTTTCCCCTTGGCCTCATCGCCCCATTGCGCGCCTACAACCACGGTGTTCGGCATGCCGGAATCCTCCCCAAAAACAACAATGGATAGCCGCCGGCTATCCATTCGAAAAGCCCCTCTTCACTTAAGCGATTATAGCCCGTCCACTCGCCCGAAGTCAATCACCACACGCGATTGACGCCGTATTGATCGAAGACGGAATCGACGCTAATCAGGGGGCAGCCAAGAGTCAGCGACGTAGCGGCCAGCAGCCTATCAAACGGGTCCTTGTGGTGGAACGGAAGAGTGGCAATCGCCGCTACTGCAACGGTGCTTATCGGGATCATCCCGACATATTCTTGGGTAGCAGCGTCGATCAGCTTTGGGAATCCACCAGGAATCTCAAGCTTCCCGATACTGACTTTGATAGCGATCTCCCAGAGGGAAGCTACGCTTAGAAGAATGTCATTGTCAGGTCGAACTATCAGCTTCTGTGTGGTTAGGCTAAGTCGCGGGTCCGCCTGAACCATCCACACAAAGGTGTGGGTATCAAGCAGGTAGGTCACGGCATATACTCTTCGAATCCTTCCAGATGTGAGTCATCATCGAGGTCGAAGGATCCGCTAATGAGACCCTTAGCGAAGCCAATTCTACGCGGACGACGTGCACTCTCCGACGCCGCCTGCTCAAGCGTTATGAGTCGCTCGTATTCCGCGGCATCCAAAAGCACGACCGTGCCGCGACCGTTGCGTTGAATCATTACCGGCTCGCGCCGCGCACGCTCAATATAGTCCCCGAAGTTATTTCGAACCTCTGTTGCAGTGGTCTTGATCATTCCCCGCTCCCGCCAATTATAACATAATTGTACAATTATGACATCTACACTACGTCCTTCGGTTTTTGTTGCTCTTTCGCACGCTGCTTGGCCGCCATTAGGCGGCCCATCCCCGTAAGCTGAGGATCGGGTTGTTGGGTCGTCGGGTCGCTGGGTCGTTGGGATTCCGGCGGGGCGGGCGTCGAGGGTTTGGCCGTGGGCGTTGGAGGAGTTGGAACCGCGTTCGTGGTGGGCTGTGCGACCTTCCTGGATGGAGCAACGGTCGTCGGTCGTCGGTCGTCGGTCGTCGGCCGTGTGGACTCCGTTCGGATCGCAGGCGCGCCGGCGGTGGCGAGGGTGCGCTGTTTGGCGGATTTTAGGCGGGCGAGCTCGGGGGTGGCGGCGAAGTCGCCTTCGCGGGTCCGTCGGCGGGTGAGCCATTCCCAGGCCCGGGCGAAGTCCGCGCGTTCCAGGGCAAGACGGCGGATCGCTACGTCGAATGGAAAGAGCAGCATCGCCAGGAAGAGCAGGTAGCGGTAAAGCTCGATGGGCGCGAACACCGAGGGACGATTCGCTCCGAAGACCTGCGCCGCCGATGTTAAGGTGGACCCGCCGCCGACCTGTGCGAGCTGGGTGAGAAGATATTCGTTTGCCTGCAGGTCGCGGTACTCCGGGGAGTAGGGGACAACCAGGCCGCTGACCGTGGACTCCACCCGCTTGTCCGGCCGCTCATGGATGACGTTCACCAGGTACGTCCCTATGGTGCCCGCGTCGAACCAGCCTTCATAGTGACCGGGGCCGGTCTGGCGGAGCGGAATGTCGGACGAGTCGTGCCGGTCTGACGAGTCAGACAGGTTTGGCCCGGCTATCTTGGCTTGGAACTTGAGCCGGTTTACGAACTTGCCGTCTTTGTCCAGCGCGTCCACCACGATGTGGCCACGGGTGCCGTCCATCGTGACCTGGGTCTGGAAGTCGCTTGGATTCAGACTGCGCATGGTCCACCGAACGGCCTGCGCCCAGAACTGGCCGTAGCCGCTCCACGGCAGCCAGTGCACCGCCCACTTGTTCTTGTCGTCCGAGGTAAACGCCATCGATCGGCCCAGCCCGTACCGCCAGGTCGCCAGGACCGGTTCCTTGCGGTGGGAGGAGAGCAGAAGGTCGGCGGTCGGCTTCATCTCCGTGACGTTGTAGCCTAGAAGTAACGGCATCGCGCCCCAATCCACGCCCGGCATCTGCTGATCGGCCGCGTCGTGCGCGTTCGCCTTGAACGGCTCCTCCATGATCGGCCGGCTGGAGATGCGCTCGATCTCCTGGAGGTAGATCCGTGGCAGGTCGGACGGAGCGTCGACACTGTAATATCGGCCGCCGGTCTGGCTGGCAAGGTACGCAAGTACGCTCTGGTTGGTGTCCCCGGTGCCCGCGCCCACGAGCACTCCGGTCACCGTCACCTTCTGCTTTTTCATCTCCGTCAGGAGGGCGGTGTAGTCGGGATCGTTGGAGACGCCGTCCGTCAGCACGATCATATGCTTGATCGGATTCTCATCGCCTTTGATGGCGTTCCACGCGGTCTCCACGCCGGAATAGACGCTGGTGCCGCCGCCCGTGCCGATGCCGCTGATTCCGTTTACTATCTGCTCTTTCTGGGATACCGGCGTAGTCGGCACTACTAAGTGGCCGGCGGAGTCGAAGGCGACTACGGCGACCTTGTCGGTCGGCTTCAAGTACTCCACGGCGCGGGCGGCGCCCGACTTGGCCAGGTCGAGCTTGCGGCCGCCGGGCCCGCTTGCTTCCATGCTGCCGGAGCGGTCGATCACCATCGCCACGGTCACCGGGGGGAAGCGCTGCATCTTACGGATGTCCAGGCTGACCGGAAGTACCTCCTCGATCGGAGTCTTGCGATAGCCGCCGAGCCCGAAGCTGTTCTCGCCGCCGATCATCGCGAAGCCGGTCCCAAAGTCGCGCGTGCTTACCTGCATGGCGGCGAGCTGGGCGGCCGAGAACGCGTCGCGGTTGACGTCCGAAAGGATGACGGAATCGAACTGCTGCAGCGCGGCGGCGGTGGTGGGCATCGCGGCCGGCGGGACGTAATTGACCTCGATGTTCTGGCTCTTGAGCGCGTTCTTCAGGAAGCTGACAAGGTGGGCGTCCGGCGCGACGTAGAGGATGTTCGGTTTGCCGCGAACGGCCACGAATCCGAGCCCCTTATTGTTCTCCACGCGCGTATCGAGCTGCGAATCCGTCTCTAGCGACGCTTCGAAGCGGTAGAACCCGGCCTTGTCGATCTGCACCTGGAATTCGTGAACACGGCGTCCCGGCCCCATCTCCACGTCACGCGTGCCGACCGGGATTCCGTCCCGGCGCACGGTGAGCTTCCCGCTCTGCGGATTCAGCGCGTTGGTGATGACCTTCACGGCAAACGGCTCGCCGATCTTCACGCGCCCCGGCAGCGCCAGCTTGTCTATCAACGCCTCCTTCTTGAGCGTAGAGGGGAGCGGGACGGAATCCACTTTGACTCCGCGAGCCGCCAGCGTGGGGGCGTGGGCGAGCGCGTTGCCGACGTTCTCGTTGCCGTCCGAGAGCACCACGATCTTGCCGCCGGACCCGGGCGGAATCGTCGAGAGGGAAGCGTCCAGCGCCTGGGCGATGTTGGAGGCGTTGGGGGCCCCGGTGTGCTGGATTCCGCCCAGGTCCGGCTCCGCGGCCGGCAGCGACTTGATATGCGGGTCCTGCCCGAACGTAATGATTCCGACGGAATCCTTCGGCCGCTTAGTCTTGACCGCCTCGCGCATAAACGCCAGGGCCGCTGCGCGCTGGTCCTCTCGGATAGATCGGGATGCGTCCAGCAGAAACACGACCGCGAGCGAATCGTTCTTCTTGACCCACCGTATCTGCGCGATTCCGAGGAAAAGCAGGGTGACAATGAACAGCCGGATTCCGAGCGACAGCCTCTTCCTCCCGGGGCTCATATCCGTCAGCGACCGCCGATACACCCACCAGAAGTACAGGTACGAGCCCACCAGCAGCAGCGCCAGCAGTATCAGCTCCGGCGTATCCGCATTGAATTGAATGGGCATCTATCGTGGGCTCTGCCGCAAATCCGCCGGTGTCAAAGAGTCGCGCCCGCCTATTTCGCGGAATCCTCCCTTATGACCTTGCGGAACACTACCTATACGCGCGGGTGTTCTCCCCCAGTTTCAACTGGCAGGAAGCTCAGCGAGTCTCCTCGTCCAGGGTGACGCATTTCCGGAATCCGTCGAATTGAGGATTGATTTGGTCGGCGCCTGGTGAACACCCTGCGCGTGTCAACAGGTCCAATACCGGGGCCGATGGGATCATGCCCGGTCTTCCGCAGCTATTCCAGTGCGTAGGCGACTGCCTCCTGAAGCGACATCGCGAGGCCATCTGCCCAGGCCGCGTCGAAGGCATCTACACCGAGGGCTGCTCGGACGGTGACGGCGGAGCCCTGGAGATCCACGCGGTCTGCAGAAGCCTGACTGGGCGCGCGCAGCCTGTGCACAGCCCCAAGGAGGCGGGCCGCACGCTCTGAGTGTCCGTCCTCGGCCGTTAGCTCCGCCAATCCCTTCAGGCTCACCGCCGCCCCATTCCGGTCCCCTAGCTCCGCGAAGATCGCCAGTGCCTCCGCAACGCGCGCTCGCGCCGCTGTGAAGTCTCCATCCACACGGGCAAGGATCCCAAACCGTTGAGCGCCCACGCGATCCCTCGTTTGTCACCGAGCTCCTGGCTTATGCGGAGGCTCTCCTCGCGGAGGGAACGCGCTTTGTCTCTGTTGTCTTCCAGCGCCAGAGCGGCAAGGTGGCCCAGAGAGTAGGCGATGCTGCGCTTATCGCCCAACGCCCGTTTGATCGCAAGGCCCTCCTCCAACCGGAACCAGGCCTCCGCCTCGTCGCCTTGCCCGGCCGCGAGGATCCCCAGCGCCGTAAGCGCATACGCAATGTTCCACCGGTCGTTCACCTCCCGCCCACACCTCAGGGCCTCCTCGTAAAGGGGGCGCGCCGCCGGAATATCGTTCAGCCAGCGTCTCGCATCGCCCAGACTGTTGCACGCCATCGCAATGACCTGGCCGTCCTCCAATTCCCGGCCGATGGACAGAGCTTCCTCGAAAAGAGCGGAGGCCGCCGTAAAGTCACCGCAGTTCATGGCCAGCAGGCCAGCCCCGTCGAGCGCCCCCGCGCGCTCAACCGTTGGCGCCGAAGCCCTAGGGTGTGATAGAATCTCTCTCAGGCGCTCAGAACCTTCGGTAAGGAAACCTCGAACGGACCAGAACCTCCAGAGCGCTGCACCCAGCCGTAATCCGGTCGCCCCGTGCTCTTGCGCTGCCACCCACGTCAGCGCTGCCCGCAGATTGTCGTGTTCCCTCTCCAACCGGTCCAGCCACACACGCTGCTCCGGCCCGAAGAGTTCCGGCTGAGCCCGTTCGGCCAGCGCCATGAACCAGTCGAGGTGTCGCCCTCGCACCGCCTCACCCGCGCCGGTCTCCATTAGGCGATCACGCGCATACTGCCGTATCGTCTCCAGCAGCCGGTAACGCCCGTCTATGCTGGCGCTCACGGCCGCAGCCGACTCATCGTAGACTACCAGCGATTTCGCGACGAGGCTGGCGAGGAGGTCAAGCACCTCCCATTCCTCCACCCCGTCGCCAGCACATACCCCTTCCGCCGCTTCCAACGTCCAGCCCCCCATGAAGACGGAGATCCGGCACAGCAGCGCCTTCTCAGCGTCCGTCAGCAAGTCGTAGCTCCAGTCGATGAGGGAACGAAGAGTCTGCTGGCGAGGGAGCGCGGTCCGCGAACCGCCTGTGAGAAGGCGGAAGCGCTGATCCAGCCGGTGCTCAACCTGCTCCACCGACATCGCCTGTATTCTGGCGGCGGCGAGTTCTATGGCGAGAGGGATCCCGTCCAGGCGGTGACAGATGGAAGCCACGGCGGGCGCGTTCTCACTGGTGATGGCGAAGTGCGGCTGGTGAGAGCGGGCGCGGTCCATGAAGAGCCGCACCGCTTCATAATGGGAGAGCGACTCCGGAGTGGTATCCCTCTTAGGGTCCGGTAGGGAGAGGGAGGGTACGCGGCAGGTCAGCTCTCCCGCGATACCCAGAGCTTCCCTGCTGGTGGCGAGAATCCGCACGCGCGGGCAGTTCCGCAGAGTCGCATCCGCCAGTTTTGCGCAATCATCCAGCAGGTGCTCGCAGTTATCCATCACCAGTAAGAGCCGCCTGGCCTTGAGGTGATCGGCCAAAGTCTCCGCCGGGCTCTTGCCGGACTCTTCCCTTATTCCCAGCGCCTGCGCCACCGTGTGTGAAACGAGGCCAGCCTCTGCCAGAGGCGCCAATTCGACCAGCCACACGCCGTCCGGGAACTCGTCCAGGAGGTCTGCCGCCACCTGCAGCGCCAGCCGCGTCTTGCCGCACCCCGCGCTGCCGGTCAGCGTCAGCAGCTTGGTCTTGTCGACGAGTGCCTTCACCTCTGCAAGCTCCTTGTCCCTTCCGATGAAGCTCGTCAACTGAAGAGGAAGGTTGGCGAGGAGGCTTTCAAGGGACAGGAGCGGAGGGAACTCGGAGGGCAAAGCCAGATGACACAGCTGAAACACGGTCTCGGGGCGGCCGAGGTCCCGAAGCCGATGCTCGCCACACTCGCGCAGCGTCGCCTCCGGAGGGAGGGAATCGCGGACGAGCTCCTGAGTTGCCGCGGAGAGCAACACCTGGCCGCCGTGGCCAATGGCCCGCAAGCGGGCGCAGCGGTTCACCGTCGCGCCATAGTAGTCCCCGTCCCGCAGGTCGGCTTCGCCAGTGTGCAACGCCATACGCACTCTCAGAGGCAGGCGTTCCGGCCAGGTCTCGCCGTGGTAGGCACGTTGCAGAGCGCACGCTCCAGCGATAGCATCACTGGCGCGAGCAAACACGGCAAAGAGGCTGTCGCCTCCACCCCGGCTCTTGACGAGGGCGCCCTTATACTGGACGATGATGGAGGAGGCGAGCTCGTCATGCCGGGCGAGCGCGCACCTCATCGGTTCAGGGTGTTCCTCCCAGAGCCTCGTCGAGCCCTCGATGTCTGTGAACAGAAACGTGACAGTGCCGAACGGAAGCTCAGGCATAGGTCTCCTTGCCAGGCGAGTGCGTTGGACCGAATCAGCGACACGGGCGGTGTCTCCTGCCGGCGTGGAATGAAGGCTCAGTAAACCACCTCGAGTTTTCCCAGCGAGAGCCGCTTCCGCCCGCCCCTCCTCTCCGTTAGCGACCGCCGATAGACCCCCCAGAAATAACCGTACGAGCCCGCCAGCAGCTGCGCCAGCAGAATCAGCTCCGGCGTATCGGCGTTGAATTGAATTGGCATTTACGAGGATCTTCAGAAGCGTACGGATTCAGAGGCGCGCTAAGTATTCGCGCAAGCCGCGCCCATTGCCTGCCAAACAACTTGGTATACGCGCCTTATGCTGGGGGCGGTTTCGACCGCACGACCGGTCCTTCTCGCCTAAACGAAAGAGCGTTGCGGAATCTCTTCTTGTATAATTACGGTAGCAGAACGCGAACGTCCATAGCCGACCCCTCAATCCGGCGGACTTACTGCTGGAGGAATATCGTTTCTCGTCTCTAGGAGTTGTTTTGTCCGGGATAACACCATCCGTATCTTCTTAATTTGCGGCGCACTCATTAGTTGTTCGGCTCCGCTCTCCGCTGACACCATCTGGTCACTGCGTGTGCTAGGCACTGTTGGCGGAAACACATCCCATGCGTTCAGTATCAACCGGAAAGGAGAGATCGCCGGGTACTCCGTGCGGGCGGACGGACGACAACGGGGCTTCCTGTACTCCGAAGGCGCGATGCGCGAGATCGGAACGTTTGGCGGTAACGGGAGCACCGCATCCTCCGTCAACACTCGTGGCGAGGTGACAGGAGCAGCCGCCCTAAGTGGAGATGCTTCTGTCCATGCCTTCGTATTCTCAGGGAGCATGATGACGGACCTGGGAACGGCGGGATGGACCAACAGCGAGGGGTCGGCAGTAAACGAGCGCGGTGACGTTGTTGGAACGGTGGCGACGAACTCGGTTGGTTCGAGAGCCTTCTTCTTGACCGGCGGCACGATGAGCATTCTGCCTGATATGGGCGCACAGTATGTGAACGCCTACGGCATCAATAATTTGGGTCACATTGTCGGAACGGCCATCGGTTATCCGGATTTCTCAGGCCACGCCTTTATTTACCGCGATGGTGTTTTGACCGACCTCGGGCATCTTGGCGGCAACAACACGCGTGCTTATGATATCAACGATAAGGGGGATGTGGTTGGCGATTCGTCCACATCACAAAACCAAACTCACCCGACTGTGTATCGAAATGGCGTCCTGATCAATCTGGGAGTACCTTCGGGATATCAACATGCTCTTGCCTACGCAATTAACGAGCACGGAGACATCGTCGGGGAAGCGTGGCCCGCAAGTCCAACAGACCGGTCCAGAGCCGTACTCTGGAAGGATGGAGGTTCGATTGACCTCAACAGTCTGATCTCCTCTACCAACTTCCACCTTGAGTCGGCGCGTGACATTAATGACAACGGCCAGATCACGGGGTTTGGGACATGGTTCGATCCCGTGACGCGTATCGGACACCGCCGCGGATTCATGCTGACGCCAGGGCTCTCCATTAGCGCGTCTCCTAGTAATCTTGAGGTTGGACAACAAGTGACCGTAAGTTGGGTTGCTCCGGAGGGTCGACCCGCAACGGA
>JBKJZI010000045.1:0-3289 GCA_046715155.1 Chthonomonadales bacterium
GCATCAGGACTCCGCAGCGCCTCCGAAACCGCCGGCAAAGCCCCCACCGCCCCCGCCCCCAACTTCCCCAACTCCTTAGCCGCATTCCAGGCCACGCTAACCTTCTCGTCAGAAAGGGCCAGCGCCAGCGCCGCCACGCGATCCGTGGATTCCGGCTGGCTCATTGAGAGTTCTCATTGACGATACGCAGCAGGGAGTCGCTATCAACCTCGCCGGATTCCGTCCTTGTGGGACGGAGAAGAGAGTTAGGAGGTGGGGCCGCGGACGCCGGATGGAGTAGGGCTTGGCCGGCCGCGAGATCGTCCCGTAGAATCTGCTTTTTGAGGATTGGAAGCACTTCGCGCGCAAGGTTCACCACCCTCCAGGCGGCGACGTGATTGCCCAAGGGATCGGATTCCGCAAGCCGGGTGATGTGGAGGAGCGCCTTCGGATCGCTTAAATATCTGTAAGTGTGAAGACACGCGAGCGATAACGTCTCATCGAATGCAGATCTTGGATGTCCCACCGGCCCATAGGTAAACTCCCCATCGCCTTCATTGAGGATAAAGTCACTGTAATGCGTCATTACCGCGCGTAGACTGTTCGTCTGCCCCCTCGTGAGCCAAAGTTGATCCGCAGATCCGATTCGGTTCAGATTTCGTGCGAGCGAATCACGGGTGGCATCATACGCGTCCTCGCCGACCGCGGTCTCATCAAGACTCGCGACGACTTCCATAAGCGAGCCGACGTACCGTGGATCGTCCACCTTTGCCAGCGCGCGCAGCGCCTCCCGTTTCCGCGTGGGAATCCGCTTCCAGCCGGTAAGCTGCTCGAACCACGTTTGCGCCACACCACAAATCAAAAGCCAGCTGAATGCTACAAAGAACCCGCCGACGACATAAAAGACCAGCGGTCCTCCGGTGGAATCCTCACTAATCGGGACACACCTCGCAACGTATACCCAGAGCGACAGGACCACCAGTGTGGAAAGGCCGAGATAACGTAACTGTCGCCGCTCGTCCTGGAAGATCGAACGGACGAGAGAATCCGCCAGCTCCGCCGCTTCGGGACTCAGCCCTTGCTTAAGGTCATCGTCACGAGAAGTGACATTGGTGCAATCCATAAGAGATCCGATTCCAATGTAAAATGTAAAGTTAGCAATGCAAAATGCAAAATAAGAATCCCCGGACAGTGTATTTTGGGCTTTTTACTTTGCATTGCTAACTTTACATTTTACATTTTACATTGGAATCTAGCCCAGATACTCCCGCATCATCCCCAAATACCGCCGGCACGTCTCCTTCATATCCCAGGGGTACCTTTCCTGCTTGATGGGGAGGAGTCTCCGTTAATCTGAACGTCGATCTCCTGGAAACTCCTCTTCTCGTACGTATGCCCTTGTTCGGATTGGTCCACCGGCCGGAGGAGGGACTCGTCAATATCGAAATTGCTATCCGCCGCCCTCACGAGTACCGAGTCTTCTGGACCCACGGCCGGGGTCAAAAGTTGGCTTGTCCGGCGAGCGCCTTGCCGTTTGATGTTCACGCGCAAATATGGCAAAACGGCGGCCGCCGCGTTTCTTACTTCGCTGGCCTCATCAAGAGATTCTGCTTGGGACGATGCGGCGAGCTTCTCGACCAGTGGGAGTGCGTCGCTGTCCGGCAAGAAGCGGTAAAGGTTCAGGATCGCAATCGAAAGTGACGCATCGAATGGATTTAGCATGCGTGCGCCCCGATCTTGCGAATCGGATCCGCTGCTAAATATGAAGGCAGTGTGCGACTCGAGCAACCTCAACGCGCATTGGCGCTGCCTATGGGTCAGATGCCAGGCATCACCCGCCTTTAGTCGCAAAAGCGACATCACGAGGCCGCGACGCACTGCGTACCGTGACTCATATAGTCCGTAGTCCAGATGAAGCAGTCCCTCAAGCAGTGCACCGACAGACTCCGTGCGTTTCGAACGGGCCGCATCGCCGACAGCCCGCTCTGTGTCCGCTCGGCGCTGTGTCCACGCCCTATCCCACAGGTTGTGCAAGGCGGCAAAGATCAGTATTCCAGGCATGACAAGCAGGGCCAGGAACAAGCCGGCCTTGAGGAGCATCGGGCCATCATAAGCCCGCGCGCTCAATAGTGCGACTGCAACGACTGGAACTGCGCCCGATAGAAACTCTAACCACTCGAGCCGCCTTTCGGATTGCACACATCTCTGGATCTCATTGGATGCATACGCTGCGGAAGAATGTGCTGATTTCGACGACACTGAATCCTCAGGCGAGATCGGCATCAGCCGCAAAGCCGAATCACTCAACAGCTCGCCAACGCGCTCAGAGTCGTCCTGCTCACTCATGACTCATCCTGTAAACACTGCATGGTCGGGCGCTCGTTCGTTTGTCGGATGATAGGGCCGAAGTCAACTCAGATACTCTTTCATCATCCGCAAGTACCGACGGCACGTGTCCTTCATGTCGCCGGGGTATTTGTCTTGCTCGATGGAGAGGAATCCGCGGTAGCCGATCTGCTTAAGCGTCTCCGCGATATGCTTGAAATCCATCACCCCGGCCCCCACGTGCGGGAATCCGCTCAGCCGGTTATCGATATCGCGCACGTGCAGATTCATCAACTGCTTCCGCGTCTTGTGAATCGCAACCGGAGGATACTCTCGCTGGCTCAGCGTCCACCCCGTATCCAGGTTATAACCCAGCGCCGGGTCCTTCACCGCATCCCACAATCGAAGGAACGACGCGGAATCCGGAATCATCGTGTGCGTATGGTGCTCGATAGACAGCTTCATCCCGTGCGCCTTGCACCGCTCCAGGCACTCCTTCACCGTCCGCACCCAGTTCTCCCAAAGCCGGTCCCAATCGAACCCCGGCGCAATCTCGATCCGGAACTTCTCCCCCGCCTTCGAATCCGGCATGTCATAGTGACGCGGCAGATACCCCCCGCCCGGCCGCCTCAGCTCCGTCGGCCACGGCGCCACGATATCCACGATCGGCGCGTCGAACCGCTTCCCGATCTTCACCCCCGCCTCGAAGAAGTCCAGATTCCGCTGCCGTTCATCCCGGTTCGTGCTCGTCAGCCCCTCCACCACCGGCTGAAAGATCACAAACTGCGCCACCGCCAGCCGATTCCGCTCCAGCCGCCGCTTCAAATCATCGATCTTCGCATCCGTCCAGAACCCCTTGATATCCTCCCGCGCCAGCAGTATCAAATCCACCCCCTCAAACCCCAGCTCCCCCAGAATATCGATCGCCTCCGACGGATCCGCCCCCGCCGCAAACGAATGAAAACACCAACTAACCGCCCCAATC
>JBKJZI010000046.1:0-14946 GCA_046715155.1 Chthonomonadales bacterium
GATTTCCCTGGCCCCAAAGGGATTTGTAGTACCGGTTTGTGCTGCGATTGGTTACGCAGAGCCTCGCGTGGGCGTTAGAGTAGAGCCACAAGTGATCAAGTGATCGAGTAATCGAGTGATCAAGTGATCAAAGTGGGTGCCATGCCCTTGGGCCGGCGCCGGACCGGCTCGGTGCGGACGATTCCGCGGTTTGGTTCCTCCTGTCTGAACTCGGCAATACGGTTGCCCGTATGGGCAGATTAGTCGGATTCCGGAATCCGGCCGATGGGTGTCTACTGTGCATTATAGGACGCGAGCAAAGAGTTGTCAAGTGTCCACGCAAACAATTTGTGAGATTCTTCGCGCGGAGGGTGATGCGGAGGTCCTGTGGGCTGCCGCTCATGCTGCTCCTGGAAATTGTCTCCGAGTCAGATCGGAGTTTTCTACCGCACTACTTAAGGGCGATTCCGAACGGGTGGATTGGATCGGATTCGTTCGGGGCTTGGGCAAAGCAAACCTTGGGCGCAGCCTGCGGTTGCGAGAGCGGGGCAACTTTTGATTCCTCGCTTTATTTCTCCGGCAGCTTCTCCGCGGGCCGACTGCTCGTCCATTCGTGAAGCCGGCATCTTGAAGGAGGTGAGAGAGAATAAGCGAATGAAGGCAGGACTGAGGGCGGCATGTGTACCGGGAAACCGTCGTGTTCGGAGCGCGAGTACCCGGAAGCATGGAGAGGGGAACGCATTTGAGGAATCGAACAATTGTCTTGATCTTCCCGGCATTCCTGGCATGCGCGGCGATGAGCGCAGAGGCGCAGAAGGCGCTAAAGTTGCAGGTAAACGGGAAGACGTCGCGTTTTAGGCCGCTGGCTTTGAAGGGCATGACCTACGTACCGATCGAGGCCCTTAAGGAAGCGGGACTCGTTGTCAAAGTCACGGGAGGAACGGTGGCCATTGCTCTGCCGGGCGCTCCGTCTGCCGCCGGAGGGACCAATCAACAGGGGGCGGTCGCGGGTAAGGGAGGCGAGTGGCTACACAACGGACTCTGGCGATTCCGCGTCCTCAGCATTACGCCGGCTGACCCGGCAAAAGACGGTCCCGGCTGGCTGGCAAAAGTCGAGATCAGGAGCAGCGGAAAACTCGGTGGTTACTCGCCGGCCGGGACCGGCTGGGAGGGAATGAGCATCGTGCTGGACGACGGCAATTCCATCGGGGCGCGATCGGACGCGGTCGAGCTGAGAGACCCGCCTCTGGCGCTCGGGGCCTCCAGCACGCAGACGCTCTATTTCGAGACGGAATCGAAGAGCATGCCGGCGAAGCTGATATTGCGCTTCGATCCGAAAGGGCTTCAAGGAGCGCCGCCCGCGCTCCGGTTTACGGTTCCGGAGCCCAGTTTCCGCGTAGACCTCAAGAACGTGGTAAGGCCTAACTGCTAATGCCAAGCGCAGGGCCGGATCGGTGCGAACGATTCCGAAATTGGGGCTCACTGTCTGAACTCGGATTCGTCGGATAAGCGGATTAATGAGATTACGGAATCCGGCATGTGGGCGTCAGGCTCGATCGCGGCAGACGCCCCGGGCTGGAACCCGCGGGGCTAGGAGAGCGGGAACCCGGATGAATCCGGCTGCACTTACGCGATCTATCCAACGTATCGGGAGGTTATGCGGCTGCGTATCCTGCACAATGCCGCTGTGGAATCGTGTGACGGGAAGATGAGGTGAGATCATCCAGACTGGCAAGTCTATTTGTCTGGAGGTGGCGGAGCAAGTTCTGGTAGTCCTATCATTCGGAGGTAATCATACACTTCGTCATAAAACTCAGGAAGACGAGTCTGATCGCTCTTCCTGCCTCGTGGAATGAATATAACCATCCCCTGTCTTGCTCGGGTCAAGAGAACGCGATAGGCGTTCTTGAGGTAGAGCCTAGCCTCTGGCCCGTTTATATCCTGCCATGCGGTGCCTCGGAAAGACTTATGCTTCCATTGCCCGTTGGTGAGGCGGAAGTCGGCGTCCCATCCGACGCATGTCCAGTCCAGTTCTAGTCCCTGAATGGCAAACTCCGTCGCGACTTCTTCTAAGTAGAATGATGACCGCACGTCGGTCTTTGAATTGAGAAACCAGTTTGGAGGGTCGATGTCTGCCTTGACATGGATTCCATAGGGGCGGAGACGTAATGCTCCAGATGATACGATTAGGCCGTATCTTTCGGATCCTCGGGCTGTTTGGCGAAGCCATTGTTTTGCCAAATTCAGGTCGCGGGTCACCGAAATTGGATAATTCTCCCGGATCTGCTCAAAAAGCTCTTTCGCCTGGTCGATCTGGATATCAAGAAGTGCTTTGACGAATGCTGCTACTTTTTTCGGAACGGAATGATCGTAAGGAAATGGAGAGGTGAAGATCGTCATCTTCGAATACTCGATAAGAATCCTCATCGTCATATAGTGTACGGGACTGGGTGTATTCTTCATCAGTCAGTCTACTTGATACGTAGATATCCCAGTGCTGGTATCCGCGCCTTAAAGATTCAAACCACTCGTGTAGGCCGGCTTCCCCGGTGTTGATTTCCTGTCCTCCACCAACGAGGCAAACAATGGTGGCCCAGTCTTGGTGCCTGTCCATCACGCCGATGAGAAACTCTGGTTCGGATTGAGCAAAGTCATGTTTACCCTTTTTGGTACGCATGAAATCGGCTGTTTGCTTGAGCGTCCACGCTCTTTGAGCTTCGTCGAAGATCACAACTCGCTCAATAGGGGCTTTTGTGGAGTTTAGGGCATCGTCACGAAAGTGATGAATGTTCTGAATGAAAGACTTCGCTTTGGATGTTGATGTAGACTTCTTCAGGCGGATCCCTGCCGCTTTAGCGATGTCAACTTCGTTACGGGCGAGGGCCTCCTGTAGTACTTCCACTAGCGGACCATTCCCGGACAAGAAGACGGCGTGCTCAGACTCATCTTCGTTATGCCAGGAGTTTGCGAGGTTGAGTCCTGCGAGTGTTTTGCCCGCTCCAGGTACTCCAGTTAGAAAGCAGATTGATTTCCGGCCCTGCTTTCTGGACTTATCTATGATTCGGGAAATTGCCGCTGCAGTTCTGGTTAGGTTGATCGCGCCGGAATCTGACCTGGATATTTCTTGAACGCTAAGCCCACTGTACAGCGCTTGTGCGGCTTCGATTATTGTCGGAGTAGGTTTGTAAACGGAGTCGATCCACTCCAGCGGCTCCAGCGATTCAGTCGCGCTGCATATTGGAAATGTGTTTATCAATTCCGCTAGGTGAGACCCATCAGTCAGTAGCGGCTTCGCGACGAAATCGTCGGCAATCTCAACCTTGGTGCGACAAGTGGAAGCCCTCGTACAGACGAGTATGGGAACGATAGTCCGTTCGTGGCTTCCTTGATGGAAGTTCTTCAGGTCAAGCGCATAGTCTATGACCTGGTCTTTGGCATGCAGTTCGTATTTGTCGGAGCCAACCTTGAATTCAATGACAAGACGATCCCGCGGCTTAGGATGACGCAGTCAACGCGACGTCCCATTCGCGGTATGGAGAATTCAAGAATGAGATGCCCGTCAACGTTCTCCAGCCATCGCTTGAGCAGAGTGATCTCGGCCAGCCAAGCGTTTCTCTGGGTTTCTTCCAGAGCAAACTCATGATTGCAGGCGAGCTTTCCAAGAATGGAGCTAGACGTCTCATCCAGAAATCCTGTTATGTGAGACTGGTAATAACATCGTGCCATGAAAGGGAAACCCCTGGTCGTTCCGCAGCATATGGGCCATTCACTATTCTGGTGTACCTTAGATTTCTACCCGCCCGACCGGGAGGCGATTTTCGCATTGTGCCAAACTACATTGCCGGAAAATTGCCGAAGAGTTATATACACGGATATTGACATAGTGGACGGACGTTTGTTATAGTGGTGTGGGGGCGTGTGGACAATTGAATATCGGGACGGTTTGAGCGCGGCCCGAAGGGTTAGCGCTTTTTTGATTCTGGCGTTCATTCGTTCGCAGGCCCGGAGAGGAGGATAACGGCCGATTTCGATTACGCGTACGTGTGGGGACGGGACGAGTACGAAAGGACGGATGGGAAGGCATGAGCGAGGAAGTTGTAAGGACGGGGCGGCTTGATCTGCAGGGGCGATTGCTGAAAGGGCTTGCTGCGGTGGATGAGATTTTGGAACAGTTGACGCGGGATGAGGACCCGGACCGGCGGCTGGCGGCGATTGCGAAGCACCGGAAACACGTTGCGCTGGCGGAGAAGGTGCGAAACACAGCAATTCGGGCGGAGGCGGTGGCGGAGTTTCAGGCG
The DNA here is from genome assembly GCA_046715155.1 of Chthonomonadales bacterium. Classification (GTDB taxonomy): domain Bacteria; phylum Armatimonadota; class Chthonomonadetes; order Chthonomonadales; family CAJBBX01; genus JBKJZI01. The sequence continues at coordinate 4,278 of JBKJZI010000046.1, forward strand.
TTTGTGCTGGAGGCGCTGAAGAATGCTTCGGTGAGGGTGAGGAGGAGGATTGTGCGGTTGTTTCAGGCGGCGTCGGCTGAGTGAGCGAGTAAGGAAGGGCGGGCGAACTACTCACTTACTCACCTACTCACCATCCCAGTCAAGGAAGTTGTTGGGGTGGGGACGAATCGTCTCACAGCAACTCAGGGAGGGATTCTAATGCGAGTTTTGATGGCGGCGCTGGCGATGGCGCTGACGATTCCGGCGGGGGCGCAGGACGCTGGAAAACAGGCGCCGCTTTCGTTGGAGAAGCCGATCACGAAGGTGATCAAGGTCAAGTACCTGCTTTATCTGCCGAAGGAGTATGGGAAGGACGCGGCCCAGAAGTGGCCGATGGTGCTGTTCCTGCATGGGGCGGGCGAGAGCGGGGACGACCTGGAGAAGGTGAAGGTCCACGGTCCTCCAAAGCTGGCTGCGCAGGGGAAGGAGATTCCGTTCATCATCGTCTCCCCGCAGTCGCCCCGCGGTGGATGGGATGCGGAGGTACTGGATACGCTGCTGAACGAGGTGACGGGGAAGTACGCGGTGGACCTGGACCGAATTATTGTTACCGGGCTGAGCATGGGCGGATTCGGGACCTGGAATCTAGCGATGGAGTTCCCGAACCGGTTCGCGGCCATCGCGCCGATCTGTGGCGGTGGAGTCGCCTCCCGCGCCCGGCGAATCCGTCACATTCCGACGTGGGTTTTCCATGGAGCAAAGGACAATGCCGTCCCCCTGAAGGCGAGCCAGGACATGGTGGACGCGCTCAAGGCGGCCGGAGGCGATCCGAAGTTTACTATCTATCCGGAAGCCGGCCACGATTCCTGGACCGAAGCCTACAACGACCGCGAGCTCTGGGAATGGTTCTTGCAGCAAAAGCGAAAAGTGGGACCGCTGCCACCGCCGCGGTAACGATACCAGGTCGGTAGGGGCAGGTCCCCGTACCTGCCCCGTTCCTACTGTATCGGGTTGAACAGTCATGGGGCAGGCACGGGGACCTGCCCCTACGTTCTGTCATCCGCCCTCACAGGTATAATCCGGGCGCGAATTCATAAGTGAGCGAGAGGGATATGGCGACGAGACTTCAGCTTGGGCACAGCCCGGATTCCGATGATGCGTTTATGTTTTATGGGCTGGCGGCCCATAAGGTGGATACGGAGGGAATTGAGTACGATCATATTCTGAAGGACATTCAGACGCTGAACGAGTGGGCGCGGGAAGGCAAGTTGGAGTGCACGGCCATTTCCGTCCACGCCTACGCCTACGTTCACGATAAGTACGCCATTCTTTCTCACGGCGCGAGCATGGGCGACGGATATGGCCCGATGGTGGTCACCAAGACTCCCATGACGCCGGAGGAGGTGGCTGGGAAGAAGATCGCGATTCCGGGGAAGATGACCAGCGCCTTTCTCGCCCTTTCTCTCTACATTGGGAAACCATTCGAGTACGAGGTCATGCCGTTTGACAGGATCATGGATTCCGTCCAATCCGGCGAGGTTGATGCGGGGCTGATCATCCATGAGGGGCAGCTTACACACAAGGCGGAGGGGCTGCACACCGTCGTCGACCTCGGCGCGTGGTGGAAAGGCGAGACCGGGCTTCCACTTCCACTCGGAGTCAACACTATCCGCAAAGACCTACAGCCAGACATCAAGGAGAAGGCGTCACGCCACCTAAAGGCGAGCATAGTCTATGGCCTGACCCACCGCCGGGACGCGCTCGACCACGCGATGCAGTTCGCCCGGGACATGGAAGTGCATACCGCCGATACGTTCGTCGGAATGTATGTCAACGATTGGACCGTGGACCTCGGCGAGCCCGGCAGGCGCAGTATCCGACTCTTCCTGCAGCGCGGGGCGGAATCCGGGTTGATTCCGGAACTGGGAGACGTCGAGTTCGTCGCCTGACGCGCACCCCCTAGCCCCCTCAAGGGGGAACCCGAGACTGCCGAGCGCCTGATCAGGTTCCCCCTTGTGGGGGCAAGGGGGTGCGTGTGCTATAATCCGGCCCCATGGACGCACTAATCCTTGTGGCGAACGACGACCTGTTCTTCGGGGGTCGGATTCTCTCCGTCCTCGAGAAGAGCGGGTTTCGCGCGGTCACGGCCTCGACAGCGGATGAAGCGGTAGAACGCGCGGCTTCCGAGGATCCATCGCTTGCGATAGTGAACCTGAACTCGAAGCGGCTGGACGGAATCGAGCTTATCAGAAGGCTGCGGACGGCGGATTCCGGGCTGAGGATTCTGGCCTTCTTGTCCCACACTTTCATCCCGACGGTGAAAGATGCCGTATATGCCGCCGGCGCAGACAAGCTCGCGACCAACGGGGCGGTTTCCACCCGTCTCCCCACGATTGTCCAGAACCTGCTCTCCGGGGCCGCAAACACCGAGGTCGAAGAGGACTAACGACTTACTCGATAGGAGATAACGTTGCCGCAACGGGCTGCCCGCCTAGACCTGATACCCCCCTACTTGTTCGGCGAAATAGCGCGCGCGAAGGCGAAGGCGCTGGCGGAGGGGAAGGACCTGATCGATTTCGGAATCGGCGACCCGGACCAGCCAACGCCGAAGCCGATTATCGATGCCCTTTACGAGAACGCGCTGAACCCGGAGACGCACCGATATGACGAGTCACCGGCCGGCGACCCGGTCTTCCTCGAAGCGGTTTGCCGGTGGTTCTCGCGGCGGTTTGGTGTTGAGGTGGATTCCAAGACGGAAGCAATGCTTCTGATCGGTTCAAAGGAGGCGCTTGCCCACATCGCTTGGGCTTACATCGACCCCGGAGACATCTCGCTCGTACCGGACCCGGCCTATACAGTTTACAAGGTCAATACGCTCATGGCTGGGGGCGATGTAGTCACAATGCCATTGACGGCAGAGAACGGATTCTTGCCGGATCTGACGGCTATTTCGGCGGATTCCGCGCGGAGGGCCAAGCTATTCTGGGTGAACTATCCGAACAACCCGACCGGCGCGGTAGCGACGCTCGACTTTTACCGGGACGCGGTCGCATTCTGCAAGGACTATGACCTTTTGTTGATCAACGACGCCGCGTATTCGGAGGTCTGCTTCGACGGCTACAAGTCACCTTCAGTTCTGCAAGTACCCGGAGGAAAGGACGTTGCAATCGAGCTGCACTCCTTCTCCAAGATGTTCAACATGACCGGGTGGCGGATCGGAATGGCGTTTGGGAATCCTAACGCAATTGAAACGTTGAACAAGCTCAAGTCCAATATCGACAGCAAGCAGTTTGCCGCCGTCTCCCGCGCAGCGGCATTTGCAATCGAGAATGTGGACAACAGCGCGACCATGGAGCTTATCAAGCGTCGGCGAAATATCCTCGTAGACGGGTTGAATTCGCTGGGGTGGACTATCCCGAAGCCGAAGGCGACGTTCTATGTCTGGGCGTCGGTTCCGCCGGGAGAGACCAGCGCCGGATTCGCCAAGCGCCTGTTGGAGGAAGCGGCGATTAACGTGATTCCGGGCAACGGCTATGGGGAGTACGGCGAAGGGTATGTTCGGATGTCCCTCACAGTCTCCGGAGATGAGGGCGGCGAGCGGTGCGCGGAGGCGGTGGAAAGACTCCGGGGTCTTGGAATCCGCCACTAAACCGAGAACGAGTTCTTACCATGCCAAGACCAGTAAGTTACGATGTTTCGTACGTCGAACGCGCGTTGATAGTATGCGTGGAAACGGATGAGTCGGCGGAGGAGTATGCGGTCACAGAGCTGCGGTCGTTGGCGGAGACGGCGGGGGCGGAAGTGGCGGCGGAGGTACACCAGCACCGCTCGCATCCGGACCCGGCTTTCTATATTGGCCGAGGCAAGGCGGAGGAGATTGCCGCGGACGTACGGGACTCCCGCAGCGACCTGGTGATCGTAGACACCGAGCTCTCGCCGACCCAGCAGCGGAATCTGCAGGAGACGCTTAATACCCGGGTAATCGACCGGACGCAGCTCATACTGGACATCTTCTCTCAACGCGCGCATACAAGGGAGGGAAAGCTGCAGGTCGAGCTTGCCCAATTGACCTACCTGCTGCCGAGGCTCATGAATCTGTACACGAAGTTTGAGCGGCAGCAGGGCGGAATCGGAGTGCGGGGCGGCGCGGGGGAAACCAAGCTTGAGACAGATAGGCGCAAGGTCCGTGAGCGCATAGGCGATCTCGAAGAGGAATTGGCGGACGTACAAAGCCAGCGCCACCAGCAGCGGAGCCTGCGCCGCCGGCTCCCCTTCCCGATCGCGTCCCTGGTCGGCTATACGAGCGCGGGCAAGTCCACATTGATGAACACGCTCTCCGGGGCCAACGTCTACGCTGACCCCAAGTTATTTGCGACGCTCGACCCAACTACACGACGCGTGGTGCTTCCTGACGGGTGGGCGATTCTCTTGACGGACACGGTCGGATTCATTCGGAATCTGCCGCACGACCTGGTTGCGGCGTTTCGAGCGACGCTGGAAGAGGTGAATGAGGCGGACTTCCTGATCCACGTGGTGGACGCCAGCCATCCACAGGCGGATATGCAGGCCGATGCGGTGCAGGTAGTTTTGGATGAGCTGGGAGCAGGAGGCAAGCCGACGGTCACGGTTTATAATAAGTCGGACCTCGTGAAGGACCAGTACCCGCTGCGGGAGCTGGTGACGAACACTCCTAACTCATGCTATGTTTCGGCTCGAAAACCGGAGGGGATTCCGGCGCTTATCGAGCGGATCGTCGCTACGCTCAGGTCTTTGCTGGTGCCAGTGAAGCTGGAGATTCCGTACGACCGCAGCGAATTAGTTGCCCAGTGCTACGAATACGGGCGAGTTACGCAGGCGGACTATCGGTCGGAATGCATCTATGTGGAAGCGGATATTACCCGAGATTTAGCAGGGCGGCTGGCAGAGTATCGGACGTCGTGAGGGTGCGGCAGAGTGGAAGATGGTCGTTGCTTCCACACTTCCACTCTTCCATTCTTCCACTCTTTGCTATCAGGCGGGCGCCTTCTCCCGAGAGGGCTGGCAGACGCGGCGGAGGGCGGTGTCTAGTTGTTCCAGGCGGATGGGTTTGCTAAGGACGAGGTCAACGCCCGGGGGGATGTCGTCCTGCTCGCGCAGCGATTCGCCCCAGCCGGTCAGGAGAATGACGGGGGCGTTCGGGGCGACGTCCTTTGCGCCGAGGGCGACTTCGCGGCCGCTCATGCCCGGCATACCCAGGTCGGTGACGATCACGTCGAACCGTTCCTCTCGCAGCCGCTTGATTCCCTCGTAGCCGCTTTCCGCGATCTTCACCTTGTGGGTGAGTTTCCTGAGGATGGCGGCGACGGCGCCGGCGACGTCGGCGGCGTCGTCGATGACAAGGATACGCAGGCTCGGCATCGGCGCGCGGTCTGTCGGCGGTTGGTCTTCCTTCACCGACTCCGTGGAAACCGGGAAGGACAGGCTGAACGTGGTTCCCTGCCCCGGCGCGGAGTCCACGTCGATCTCGCCACCATGTTTGCGGATGATTCCGTAGCTCATGGCGAGTCCCAGCCCATTGCCTGAACGACCTTTTGTGGAGAAGAACGGGGTGAACAGTTTGCTTTTCACCTCTTCAGTCATTCCGGTTCCGGTATCGCGGACGAAGATGACGGCGCGCTGCCCTCGGCCTCCGGTACCGACCGTGATTATCCCGCCTTCCGGCATGGCATCGACTGCGTTGAAGATCAGATTGGTGAGGACTTCCCGGATTTCGGGCGCGTTCCCGCGTATCGCGAGCAATTCGGGATCGAGGTCCTTCTTCACGTCGATGATGACTCCGCGGCCCTGTGCCTGGTTTTTCCACTTGTGACGCGTCAGGTCTACGGCATCGCCGGCGATCTTGTTGATGTCCAGCGTCTCGAAATCGTCGGCCTCAGGCAGGGTCCGCGAGTATTCCTGCAGCCTGCGGACGGTGACGGCGGCATCGGAAGCGGCGGTCAGTATCTTCTTGACGTAGTCCAGCCGCTCTTCGCCGAGCTCGGGTTCGTCCAGGAACTCGGCATTGCCGATGATCGCCATTAACATGTTGTTGAAATCGTGGGCGATTCCGCTGGTCATCTCGCCTACGGCGCGCAGCTTTTCCATTTCCACGATGCGAGCTTGCGCGGTGCGGGTCTCCGTGTAGGCCTCTTTGAGCTGGTTGTAGAGCCGCGAGCTCGTAAGCGCGAGCGCAAGGTGCTCGGCGATTCCCTGTAGGAACTCTATGCCGTCGCGGGTAATTCCGTCGGATTCGGTTGAGTAGGCCGCAAGAAGGCCTATACACGTGTTGTCCAACAGGATCGGAACGGCAGCCCTGCTGACATATCCGTGACGCGCGAGCTCGGCTTCATGCGGCGTGTTCGCGGCGCCGAGGTCGTCGCTAACCAGCTTGCTCATGTCGAGTACCGCGCTCTTGAGCTGAGTAGAATCCGCGGGGAATCGGGCGCCCGGTAGGAGAGGCGGGGGCGTCCCGGAGGCGGAACGCGCGGCAATCACCTCGAACATGTCGGATTCCGCATCGTAGGAAAGGATGGCGCAGGGGCGGTTGGCAAGCACGTTGGTGGCAGCGCCGATGGCGATCTGGTAGAGGCTTACCGAATCCAACGTTGTTCGGAGGCTTCGGGCAAAGTCGTTCAGCACCCAGAGCCGCTCGATGACGCGCTCCTCATCCGCAATAAGCTTCTCCTGGGCGCGATTTGCTTCGACGGCCGCGGTAACGTTCTGCCCGAAGAGAATGCCTCCGGTAATCCTGCCCAGCTCATTGTAGCGATGAGCGCGGGACCAACGGATGTAGTGCTCGTTACCGGCGTTGTCGATTACCCGGCTATCGTAACTCTGGCCGGCGGCGGTGGCTGCATCGGTTATGAGGGGTCGAATCCGATCGCGATCCTCGGCGTGCGTCCATTCGAGTATGCTGCGGTCGCGGATCTGGTCCTGAGGAAGGCCGATAAGGGCCTCTGCCGCCTGGTTGGCGTTTTCGATGGTGCCGTCGGGGGCGTGCTCGAGGATGGGCCAGGGACTCCGGGCGATAATGTCCGAAAGACGCGCCTCGGAAACTTTGAGCGAGTCGGCGACGGACTTGCGCTCGTCCGCTTCGTTGACTGCGAGGTGCCGCTCATGGAGCGCGACCCAGACCATTGCACTGATGAGGAGGGAAGCGAGAAGATAGATGAAGAGCCTGCGGATGTCGGCGTTGGGATCCATTGAGGTTCCGATGCCGCGCCTGGGCCATGCATCCACAAAGAGCAGCAGGCCCATGACCTTCTTCTTCTTGGTATTGGAACCTTCGCCGGCGATTCCGATTCCGTAAAGTCTTGGCCCACCAGGTTCACGTACCACCACGGAGTGGGTGGAGGTATAGGGTTCGGGAATGGTCCGGGCGATAAGCGCATCTCCGTCTAAGGCGGCGTAAAGCAGCCCTCGAACGGAGGTATCGCGTGCAACCGGTAGAACCAGCCCGATGCCCTGGCGGCCGACTTCAAGCTGGTAAACGGACGTGAGCGTAGCCGCCCTACGAGTGGATGCTTCCTTTATTGCTTCCGCATGACCGGGAAGAAGGGCCAGGTCCGTGCCTGCTTTGTATTCTCCGAGAAGCTGTGCAGACCGCGACCAGATGACCTTTCCAAGCAAGTCCAATTGGGCAACAGCCACAATCTCGGGGTTGCGCTCCTGGATGGGCCCGGCCCTCTCCAGGAACTCCATCTCAGTCATAACAGTGCCGGCGAGAATATCTGCTCCTAACGGATCGAGCGCGCGCTGCTTCTCCTCGATTATCTCCTCGAGCTGGTGCGCGGTGGACGCGGCAAGTACGTGGCTGGTCTGGGCCGCCTGTTCTCTCTCCGAGCGAAGGTCGTTCCACCACCCCACCCAGGCGAGGGCGCCGAGGGCGATAAAGACGGCGACGGGAGCAAGCCAATCCGAGCGTCGGTCAGGCATGAGGGGGAGCTCCTGGCGAAGCGGACCCGTGGGGTTCAACCGAAGAGTCACGAAGGGCGAGCGATTTCAAGACCATCATGGGCCGGGCGCTTTCTGATCCCTATGTGCGGAATCCGGACCGCCAGTGCGCGGTCCATCTAGATTGCTACTCAATTATTCCGCAGTTCCCCTATTCTACCGCACCGGAATCCGCTGGCGCGGCGAGGCGCGCCGCCGTATTCCTTCGGACTGGCCCGAACTCCTGCTTGTTCCGTTGAGGAAGGATTCGCGGGCGTGCCGTACAAAGCCTCCTGGTTACAAAACGCTCAAGAAGCTGCCAGAAGACTACTTAACACGATAAGTGAGCACATTGGTGGAGCTAGGCGGCGGCGATGCATCGCCGCCCCATATCGAGGAGGAGTACGATGCCCCAATCGGATCCGATGAAGCAGATGTTCGACTTCCTTGACCGGCTGAAGGAGTCCCGCATCCCTTTCCGCCTGGACATTTCGCGCGCCAGGATGATCCTCGTTGACATAACTCTCCCTGGCCAGCGATGGGAAGTTGAGTTCGCGGAAGACGGTGACATAGATGTTGAGGTCTTTGAGAGCCAAGGAGTAGAGAGCGAGGAAAGGCTTGAGGACCTGTTCCGTGAGTACGCTCATCGTGCGGACGGTCAATAAGTCCTTGCTTTGCAAGCCGCTTGGGATCCCACCGCCGGTATTTGCCAGGATTTCCTCGTCGGCTAGCTCGCGTTGACGCGGACTCGGGGGTGGGGTATACTGCGCCGGTTTTGAGTCCCTCTCTGGAGATCGCATTGGTGGCGCATGCCTCCGCAACCAGGCCCGTTACGTTCGAGCGCGAGCGGGGGGTTTACCGGGTCGAGCTGACGCGGGGGTTGGCGCATGCCGCGGTCATCGTCGGCGACGGGCCGGACCGCACGGAGCGGATTCAGCGGGTTCTGGCGGCTATCGCCGAAGCGCGGATTCCCATCTTCCTCATCAAGCTTCACCGCGACTGCATCACCTTCGGAGTGGAGGACGGCCGGCTGGATGCGGTCGAGCGCTGTCTCGGGGAAGCAGCGGCCGATTGCACGGCGCAGCGCGACCTGGCGATGGTGACGGTCCTTGCGACGAGCATGAGCGACCTTACCGGGGTGATGGTAAGCATTGCCGATTCCCTTCAAAGCGCCTCCGCCAGACTCATAGGCGTGGGCGACTCCCATAACTCCGTCCAGCTCCTGATCGACGGCGCGCGCGCCGATGAGGCCGTCGCCGCGCTGGAATCCGCCTTCGAGCTGCGATTCCGCGATGCCTAAGGTCCTGGTCCAGAAGTTCGGCGGGACCTCCGTGGACACCGACGAGCACCGGCAGATGGCTGCCCGCAAAGTGCTCGCGGCCCGCGACGCCGGTTACGATCCGGTTGTAGTGGTCTCGGCCATCGGCCGCCGAGGCGCCCCTTACGCCACCGACACGCTCGTGCAGGAGCTCAAGCAGATCGACCCCACCGCACCGCCGAATCCGCGGGAGCTGGACATGATGATGGCCTGCGGCGAGCTCATCTCCACCGCCGTCATGGCCTCCACGCTGCAGTCGATGGGTTCCGAGTCGCTCGCAATCTCCGGTGGGCAGGCCGGAATCATCACCGACGGCGAGTACGGCAACGCGCGGATTCTGAGCATCAACCCGCACTCCATCTGGAAGGCCATCGAGCGCGGACAGATTCCGGTGGTCTGCGGATTCCAGGGCGTCACCAGCGTCACCGAGGAAGCGGAGCACGGCAGCATAACAACGCTGGGACGCGGCGGAAGCGATACCACGGCGGCGGCGCTGGGCGCGGCGCTCGATGCATGCGGGGTGGAGATCTACACGGACGTGAATGGCGTGAAGACCGCCGACCCGGACATGGTGGCCAACGCGAAAACGCTGCCCATCTGTACCTACGCGGAGGTAGCCGAGATGGCGCACCTGGGCGCGAAAGTGGTGCACCCGCGCGCCGCCGAGATCGCCATGCATTACGGGATTCCGCTGTGGGTCAAGTCGACCTTCACGGAAGACCCGGGCACCCTGATCGCCAGCGAATCGGAGGCGCCGCCGGAGGTCAAGCGCCGGATAACCGGAGTCGCCCATACCGGGAAGCTGGCGTTCATACGGTTGGAGATCGATAACGAAGCGCACAAGCCGGTCATCGAACAGGAAGTCTATAGATTGATGGCGCGAGCCGGGGTGAACATTACGCTGGTCTCGTTCAGCGCGAACGCGCTTTCGTTTGCGGTCACCCGTGCAAAGTACGCTACCGCCCGCGACCTGCTTGACGGAATGGTGGTGCCGGTGGACACCGATCCCGACCGCCGCCCGGCCAGTCATTTCTATATCTTCAAGTTCCTGGAGGGGTTGGACCTTGCCTACCGGAATCAACGGCCGCTGCTGAATTCGCTGGAGGGATTCGTCCAGGTGGTGGATGTGCCCGGGACGGCGTTTGAGAACGGAACCATCGTTTCCGTGATTGCCAACGACCACCGGGAGGTGCCGGGGGTCATGGCCGCTATCTTCGAAACGCTCGCCGGCCACGGAATCCAGATCTATCAGGTCGCGGATTCCGACATGTCCATTTCCTGCCTGGTCGCGGAGAACGAGGCCGATCGGGCGGTACGGTTATTGCACGACCGTTTTGAGCTTGGCGCGTGAAACGCTTGTAAGGCTTTTGGAGTGCGGCGGCTCGACGCCGCTTTCACTAACGAGGTGCAGAACGATAGACA
>JBKJZI010000047.1:0-5018 GCA_046715155.1 Chthonomonadales bacterium
TGGTCCCCGCCGATCGAATCGCTGCCCGCGGAATCGTGCGAGCAGTGCCAGTACACCGAAGTCGCCGGCCGCCCCATCTACCGCTTTCTATAGGGCCCGGCGTGTCGCAGTGGTATGATGAAAAGCGATGGGAACTTAAGGAGTGTGCTTTATGGCCGTTGCATACCCGCCACAAGTAGATGCCGAGTCAGTTGAGCGTCGGTTTGCCACGCTCGCGGAGTCCTGGCGTAGTGAGACAGGCCTGTACTCATCCACAACCACACGCACCATGCATCCTGCGTATCAACAGGTAATCGGCCTCGGCCCGGCGGCCGTTCCTTTCTTGCTGCGGGAGCTGGACCAGGAACCTGACCAGTGGTTTTGGGCCTTGAAAGCGATCACGGGGGAGGACCCTGTCTCGGAAAGCCACAGGGGCCGGCTGCAAGAAATGGCTAGAGATTGGATCGCATGGGGTAGGGAGAAGGGCTATTCCTGGTGAAGACCGGATCGCAGGCGCGTTCCCCGCACTGGTAGAGGACGGATTCCAGATCACCAGCCCTGCTACGCCGGAATACAGTTGCATCGCGTGGGCGGCCGGCGAGACAGAGCGATGGTGGGGCCGGACGTTCTCGAGACCGCCTACTGGCCAACTGGAATCCCCCGTGAAGAGACGCTTGAGGCGTTTGTCAACGCGTTCGCGACACTCGGTTATGAAGTTGAAGGAGACCAGCCCCTCGAATTCGTGACCGACAGGATAGCCGTCTTTGTTACCCCGGACGGCACACCTACTCATGCAGCGCGCCAGCTTCCGTCCGGCGGGTGGACCAGCAAGCTCGGGTCATGGGAAGATATCGGTCACGTATCCATCTCCGGAATAGAAGGCGGCGTCTATGGCCGCGTTGCGTGCATATTGAAGCGCGCTGCGCGATGAGTCCCGGAGCACATAACATTAGATTCCGCGGCCACGCGGTATCATACGCGCATATCCTGGAGGATTGCGTGGATGAATGTGGAGGCGCTGCGGACGGAGCGGATCGAGCTCGTGGATAAAGAGGGTGAGATCCGGGCGCAATTCGGCGTCGGCGAGGACGGCAACCCCGGAATCCTTCTCTATGACCGGAGCGGCGTTAAGCGCGTTGTGCTCGCCGTGGATTCCGATGGCTGCGGGCTGCATATTACGGATTCGGACGGCCGCGCCCGCGCGCACGTGGCGGTCAACTCCGGCCGGGTCACCGTAATGCTTCAGGATGCAAAAGAACGCGGCCGGGCCGCCCTCTACGTCGAATCCGACGGCACTCCGTACGTCATCCTCCTGGACGAAGAAGGCAACATCCATAACCTCGCCCCACACGCCTCAGAAGATTTGAGTGATGAGTAATCGGCGCTGTCGGTTACGAGCCCGTTAACCGTTAGCCGAGGGTGCCGGACGCCCGCTCGACAACGTTCGAAATCTCTCTCTTAATCTTTCTCTTAATGTCATTGCCGTACTCTTGCCAACGGAATCCGCCCAACCGGCCAACCTAACCCCCCTCCCGTGGGGGAGGGTGTTAAGGTGGGTTTCACTCCAACCTTCGCCGAAATTCCTCCACTTCCGCCGATTCTCGCACTGCCGCAAGAATCCACGCCGCGCCGCCGGTTTCCAGGCGTGATAGGTGCGCCCGAGCCAGCGCCGGAATCAGGCCCTCAACCTCTCGCCATTCACGAAGCCGCGCGATCTCCGGATTGGCAAACGGGTCCCGCGGAATCCGCTGCCAGACGCCCTCCACCTCCAGGTCGAACCACGTAAACGTCGGCCGCCCGTCGTCCTGAATCCCCTCCGCCAGCGTCTTGCTCCACAGCGCCTCCAGCCCCGCCATGAGACCGACCCCTTCCGCCTCGAACGACGCCCCCGCCTCCCGATCGAAGAAATCCGAATACCACAACCGCCACCACACCGCGTCGTGCATTGCCATTACGTCAAAGAATCTCCGATTGAAAGCTGATACAATCGCTCCGCCCGTTCTCTAATGTTTACCGTTTGCTCTGACCTTACCTTTGCCAATCTGATCGAGCGCTGCTCGGAATCCTGTCGCCAGCTTCGCCGCCGGTCCTTTTCCCGAGTAGTGGAGGAAGATGAACATCGGGCGCGATTCCGTCATGTGGTGGTGTATCGCCACGACCTCCAGCGCGTTCGCCCTGAGTGCCTTCAGCACAGGTTGCATTTCATGTTCCAGCATCGCCACATCGCCGGCGACAACCGCCTGATCGTCCGTCCCGTAAAAGGCAGCCCAGGTGTTCAGCCCCATTCGGGCGTTGATCGTCGCTCCATGCTCCTTGAGCTTCACGTCATTCCGGCCGATGGTGTATTTGTAAGTACCGCCCGCAAGGTTCTCTCCCTCATGCCCGATGATCCTGTTCAGTGACGCGGTATCAAGCGTCCCACCCTGCGTTGTGCCGGTCAGGATTCTCGCAGCGACCAGAGCCGTCCGCGGCCGAATGGTTCCGATCAAATCAACAGCCGGCTTCACTTTCCGTGCAAGCTCATCCGGCTTTCCAACGCCGTGTACGTGCATGTAGAATATCCTGGGACTCTCCCAGAAGAAGTGGTTGTGCAGGGCGCTCACTTCCAGCCCGTTCTCCAGAACCGCGGACATGACAGTATTAACCTCGTCCTCCAGCAATACCAGATCGCCCATCATGACGTGCTGTCCCCGGCTTCCGGGGGTCATCGCCAGCCAGCCGCCGAACCCGAAAGACGTGGGTACGGTTTTCCCATCGACGGTGACCTTCAGGTCGCTCCGGGGAATGTTGACTTTCAAAACCCCGGCCTTATAGTCGCCAGTTTTGCCCAGGTACTCCAAGACCAGTCTATACGCCGTGGGTGTCTCCGCTTGACGAGCGCTTCCTTTTCCACAAGTCTCACAGGCGAATACCGGGGTCGACATTCCGGCCAGCAGAATAGTTGCCGGGATCAGGCGCGTGATACGACTGAAGGATATTGAAGTCAAAGTATCCTGCCTCCTCGAAATACGAATTCCGGAATCCGCCTATTTCTATTCATTTGCCAGCGGATAGAAGTTGAGCGCCCGAGCGATGTCTACTCTGGGCTCGGTAGCGGGATGGAGACATGCGAGTCTAAAGGTTGCGGAAGTGGAATCCGGCCTGAAAGCGGCCGATCAACGATACTAGCTGAGATCCTGCCTGGTCACGGCAAGAATTGTTCAGTTATCGGGAAATAATTGGCGGCTGTTTGCTGGGAGCTCTAACAGTCGCGCACGGAGCTCACGTAGCGGCAGCCCATAAAGGGAGAAGTACGGCGTTAAAATGAGCGGGAGACGGGCATCGAACCCGCGACCTCTTCCTTGGCAAGGAAGCGCTCTACCACTGAGCTACTCCCGCATGACCGTTGGGCCGGATGGGCGAGAGGAGAGTCGAACTCCTACGCCTTGCGGCACTGGTTCCTAAAACCAGCGTGTCTGCCATTCCACCACTCGCCCGAGCGGCTACGGAACGCCGAATAGTATACCAACGGGCCCAGCCGCCTGTCAACGCGGATTCTGCCCGCGTTGAAAGTCGAAGAGTCACTCTGTTGCTATTCAACCTTCCAAACCTAAAACCTAAAACCTACGTCCGCTTGCTTCAGACCCGGTCATCCCGTATAATAAAACCATACACGGGGGTGATTGGTGTCGACCTGGACGACGTCATCCTTAGTGGCGAGCCGAGGCGCCGCTGGCCTCGTAAAAAGCGGCAAAAACAACAAACGCGAACACTCAACCGTACGCGCTCGCAGCCTGAGGGCTGCGCGTCCGCTCCTCTCCTGCCGGCCGAGAGGGCAGTGGGCGTCACCTATGCCGGCTTGCTGATTTAAGCCCGACCGCGGCGTAAATCGGGACACCAATGCGGAATGGCTTCGGGACTAGCCTGTTTATGGGCGAGCCCGGCGCGACATAAATCATAGACTACGCTCGTAGAAGCTAGGGGTGGATCTCTGGGGACCGGGGTTCGAGTCCCCGCACCTCCACGGACAAGAGTGGAAGAGGGTAGGAGTGGAAGAAACGACGCGTTCTTCCGGTCTTAACCCCTTCCACTCTTCTCTTTTACCTGCGGAACAATCCGCCGCCCATCCGCCGTCCTAATCCCCGAATCACAACATGAATGGGTAAAGACGGGTAGGGGCGGTTCGCGAACCGCCCCAACGCCGCGTAATTGGGAGCGGAATCCGCCGAGATGAAGACCATTATGCTGCCGCCCGTAATCGGGAACTCCGGGGCAGTCGAACGGGGACGCCGCGGCAAATGGTGGCGTCGCAAGGGCTCCAAAGAGCGCGGATTTTGGTATGTCGATTACCACGGAATCCGCATAATCGACGACGTCCACACCCAACGCATTCGCGCGCTCGTGATTCCGCCCGCCTGGCGCGAGGTCCGAATCTGTCCGAATGCCGGTGGCCGACTTCAGGCAGTCGGCCTCGACAAGAACGGCCGGATTCAATACCTCTATCACCCGGAATTCGCCGCGCGGCGACAACTGGAGAAGTACGCCAAAATCGAGCGTTTCGGTGAGCGCCTTCCAAGAATTCGGGCTGCTACGAATGAGCACCTCGAGCTGGAAGGCTTTCCGCGGGAGCGCGTGCTCGCCTTGATGATCCGGCTTATCGACGACCTTCACTTTCGGCTCGGGGCCGAGCGAAGCGTGAAAACCTATCGCACTTACGGAATCACGACGCTTCGCAACCGGCACCTAACGATCAAGCGTGGAGGCGGCCTTGAATTCAACTTTGTAGCGAAGCACCACATCCGCCAGCGCAAAGTCGTCGTCGACCGGGAGCTTGTTGAGCTGATGGCCGAGCTCAAGCAGCTAGGAGGTTCTCGCCTCTTCCACTACGTCGACGCAGACGGGCGCCTCAAGCCGGTGCTGCCACGCGACGTGAACGAATACGTCAAATCACACCTTGGCCCTGAGTTTTCGTCCAAGGATTTCCGCACCTGGGCCGGCACCCTCCAGGCGGCCGTGGTCCTCGCGGAGGCAGGGCCGGCGGAATCAGAGCGTGAAGCCAA
>JBKJZI010000048.1:0-9694 GCA_046715155.1 Chthonomonadales bacterium
ACAAGGCCGCAACACCCCAACACCCGAACACCTGAACGCCACATGCATGAAACTCCTCATAACTTTCCGCAAAGCCGAATCCGCGCGCTGGCTCGGGCACCTGGATATTCTGCGCACATTCGAGCGCGCGATACGCCGGGCAGATCTCCCTATCGCTTTCTCCACAGGCTTTAATCCCCGCGAAAGAATCGCGTTCGCCTCGGCATTAAGCGTAGGAGTGACGGGCGACGCAGAGCTCGCGACTCTCGAGTTCGCAGATGTAGTCGAACCGGACGACGTGGTGACGCGGCTCAACAGCAAGCTGCCGCCCGGAATCCAGCTAACCTCCGCCGAGGAGATACCGGAAGCCGGCTCCCGCGACCTGCTCAACAGTTTCGACCGCGCCGACCTCCTCGTTACCTGCGCATGCCCCCCCGAAACCCGCCTCGACTCCGTGTCGGAATCCGCCCGAAAGCTCCTCGATATGTCGTCGCTGCGGATTCAGCGTGAGCGAGACGGGAAGGTCAAGGAGGTGGATATTCGCCCGCTGATTCACGAGATCATAGGCGAATCGATCGAAGGCGAGCGCGCGACCATCCATCTCGTACTTGCTCTCGGCGCTGATGGTACTGCGAAGCCCCAGGAAATAGTCAGTCTGCTGGCCGAGAATGTTCCTGGACTCGAGGTGCGCCGGATTCACCGTTCCCGTCTCCTGCCCAGGGCAGAGGTACAAGAGAAATGAGTACAATAGATACACACCCTACCCCCTCAAGGGGGAACCGAGAATTATCAGTTGACTTCTAGTGCCCCCTCGAGGGGTTAGGGGGCGGATTCGAAAGGTGGTGAGAAGCTATTTCTAAGGAGATTTTGGTTAACGTAGGTGAGCGTGAGACGCGGATCGCGGTGATGGAGGATTCGCGGCTGGTGGAACTGCACATCGAGCGCGAGGAGCGTGTGGTGGGCAGCCTCTATAAGGCGCGCGTCAGTAATGTCCTTCAGGGAATGGATGCCGCGTTCGTGGACTGCGGACTAGATCGCAATGCTTTCCTTTACGTCGGTGACGTACTCCCGGCGGGGGATACGGAGGGGGGAGCGGGGGGGTCTGATACGGCGCTGGTGGAGACGGAGGAGGATGTGGAGGGCTCTGACGAGCCCTCGGGGCGGGCGCGACGGCCGGCTTTTCGGCGGTCGGTGCTGCGGCGGCAGAAGATTCGGGATGTGTTGAAGATTGGCCAGGAGATTCTGGTGCAGGTTATCAAGGGTCCGCGGGGGACGAAGGGGGCTCGGGTATCTACTCGCATATCGCTGCCGGGACGGTATTTGGTGTTGATGCCGGAAGCGGACAATGTCGGTATTTCGCGAAAGATCGAGGATAACAAGGAGCGGGACCGGCTTAAGAAGATCGGGGATAAGCTGCGGGAGCCCGGATTCGGAATCATCCTGCGCACGGAGGCGGAGGATAAGACCGAGGCGGACCTGAAGGCGGACAAAGACTTCCTGATGAAGCTCTGGCGACAGGTGCAGGATGGCTATCGCAAACATCGCGCCCCCGCGCGCATCCACCAGGACTATACGCTGGTGTTCAAGACGATCCGCGACGTGTTCGGCTCCGATGTGGACCGGCTGGTCCTCGATGACGCGGAGGAGTTTGAGAAGGCGAACGAGCTGCTGGAGATGGTCTCGCCCCGGCTTCGCAACCGTCTCAACCTCTACACGGGCGAGAAGCCGCTGTTCGATCAGTACAACGTGGAGGCGGAGATCGAGCGGCTGATGAAGCGGAAGGTCTGGCTGCGCTCCGGCGGGTACCTGGTGTTCGACGAGACCGAGGCGTTTACGGTGATCGACGTCAATACCGGTAAGTATGTGGGGGGCGGGAGTCTTTCAGAGACGATCGTCAAGACCAATGTGGATGCGGCGATGGAGATCGCGCGGCAGCTCCGGCTGAGGGACATCGGCGGGATCATCGTGATCGACTTCATCGACATGAACAATGCGCGGGACAAGCAGCAGGTGCTGAAGGCGCTGGAAGCCGCGTTGAAGCGTGACCGCAGCCGCACGAAGATTTCCAGTATCAGCTCGCTGGGGTTGGTGGAGATGACCCGAAAGCGGACGGGCGAGACGATCACGGACTTTATGACGCAGCCGTGCGAATACTGCGGCGGGCGGGGGAAACTGCCCTCGGCGGAATCGGTGAGCATCCAGATCGAGCGGGAAGTGCGCCGGTTGGCGAAGGACGGTAAGAAGGCGAGCGAGGCGTTCCTCATCAAGTGCCACCCGGACGTGGCGGAGTCGTTGATCGGCCCGGACGGCGAGACGGTGGACCGGCTGGAACGGGAGATCGAGAAGGCGGTTTACGTGCGCGCGGCGCCGGAAGACCACCTGGAGAAGTACGAGATCCTGCCGGGGACGATGGCGGAGCTGGACCGAAAGTACGTGCCCTTCAAGCGGGCGCAGGTGGTGGAATGCGCGCTGGAGCGCTCGCTGGTTTCGCCGGAGCCGGGGGTGGTGGGCTGGCATGACGGGTTCATGCTTGCGCTGAACGGCAAGTCCATGGCGGGACGGACGGCTGGGCAGCGCGCGAAAGTACGGATCACGGGTTTGCACCGGTCTTATGCAGCCGCTGAGCCGATACACGCTACGCATGGGAGGGTGGAGGCGCCCTGATTTCGGATTGCGGATTGCGGATTGCGGATAGGCCCCGGATTCCGGTTTTGGAGTCCGGGGTGTTTTGTTGGCAGGATGAGTCGAGCAGGCTTGGCGGAAGGGCACTTCGGCGCGAATGGTTAACCTAGGAATGAAACGTGGGGGCGGGTAAATCGGACATGGCACAACTGGAGAATATCGAGGCCATAGAGCGGCGGTTGTGGAGCGCGGCCGATCAACTGCGGGCGAACTCGAATTACGCCTCGAACGAGTATTTTCTGCCCGTCATGGGGCTGGTCTTCCTGCGGCACGCTTACAGCCGATACCTCAGCGTCAAGGACGAGATCGAGGCGAGCCTGCCGAGCCGGGGCGGGGTGAAGCGGGCGGCCGGCAAGGAGGACTTCAGCCAACGGTCCTCGATCTTCCTTCGACCGGAAGCGCAGTTCGAATACCTCGTCAATCTCCAAACCGAGAAGAATGCTGCGCAGGCGATCATCAAGGCGATGGAGTCGATCGAGGCCGACTACGACTCGCTCAAAGGCGTCCTGCCGACGTCGGAGTACCAGGAGCTGGACGACGAGGTCCTGCGGAACCTGCTTCGCACACTAAACCCCAGTGAGCTCAAGAAGGTGTCCGGCGACGTATTCGGGCGCATCTACGAGTATTTCCTCACCCAGTTCGCGGATCAGAAGGCGCACGACGGGGGCGAGTTCTTCACCCCAATCTCGATCGTGTCGTTCATCGCCAACGTGCTGGAGCCGGAATCGGGGACGGTTTTCGATCCCGCCTGCGGATCGGGCGGGATGTTCGTCCAGTCGGCGCGGGTGGTGGAGCAGCGCCATATGAATCCAGCCGAGAGGCTCACCTTCCGGGGCCTGGAGAAGAACGGGACCACCATCAACCTCGCCAAGATGAACCTGGCGGTCCACGGGCTGGAAGGCGACATTCAGAAGGCGATCACCTATTACGAAGACCCGCTCGAACTTCGGGAGAAGTGCGACTTCGTGATGGCGAATCCGCCCTTCAACGTGGACGAGGTGGAGGCGGGGAAGGTGAAGAACGACCCGCGGCTTCCGTTCGGGCTTCCGGGAGTGAACAAGGGCGGCAAGGTCTCCAATGGCAACTATCTCTGGATCAGCTACTTCTACAGCTACCTGAACGAGATGGGGCGGGCGGGGCTCGTGATGTCCTCCCAGGCCAGCAGCGCGGGGCGCGACGAAGCGGCTGTCCGCAAGAAGCTGATCGAGACCGGCGCGGTCGACATTATGGTGGCGATTCGGGGCAACTTCTTTTACACGCGCACGGTGCCGTGCGAGCTCTGGTTCCTGAATCGGGCGAAGCCGGAAGAGCACCGCGACAAAGTGCTGATGCTCGACGCGCGGAACGTATTTCGCAAGGTCACGCGGAAGATATTCGACTTCTCGCCCGAGCAGCTTCAGAACCTGCTCTCCATCGTGTGGCTCTATCGCGGGCAGAATCAGCGGTTCTGGGACCTGGTGGCAACCTGGCTGCGCCGGGCGGTGTAAGAGGGGCGCGCGTGCTTCGAGGCCGACGGTCGGGAATCGCTCCCCGCCTTCATCGCCGCGCTGGCCGAATTGATGGGGACGATCGGGCCGTTCTTCGATTCCCAGCCGGCGGACGGCTCGCACGCGGAAGCGTGGGAGGAACTGCGCAAATCGACCGCCGATCTGGAGGCCGAATCCGCGGCTCTGAAGACGCTGGCGGAATCCGGGATGAGCGCTTTGGGCCGGATTCCGGAGGGCGGGTACCAGTGCGTAAGCGACGAGGTTGGGAAGTTGGCGGACGCGGCGCGGGACCTGGTGAAGACCGCCGACCATGCCGCGAAGCTGGCAAACCGGCTGATCGACCTGGCCGAGAAGGAGCTCGACTCGCGCGACAGCGACCTCTGGGTCAATACCCGCATAGCACGGGCGAAAAAGGGGCTGGAGGAAGCGCGGAAGGCGGCCGTCGATCAGCTCAAACAGACGCGCTACTTCCACCGGCAGGCGCACTGGCTCCTGGAGCGATTCCCGGGCGGAGAGCTTCGGGACGTGGAGGGCCTGGTCAAATTGGTGAATCACGCCGAATTGGAGAAGAACGACTGGTCGCTAACCCCGGGGCGGTATGTCGGTGTCGCGCCTGAGTTTGAGGATGAAGACTTCGACTTTGACGAATCCCTGCGCGTGATTCACGAGGAGCTTTCAGTGCTGAACGATGAGGCCGCGGAACTGGCGACTACAATCGCGGCAAACTTTGAGGAACTTGTTGCATGAATAGTGGCTGGAGAACGGTGAGTCTTGATGTCGCCCCCTTAGAGATCGTAGATGGGGACAGAGGAAATGCATATCCGCGACATTCGGATTTTACGGATGCCGGTCATTGTTTGTTCTTGAATGCGAGTAATGTCACCTCAGCCGGCTTCGACTTCAGTACCTGTCAATTCGTATCGGAGCAAAAGGACGCTGAGCTTCGCAAGGGAAAGCTAAGACGGCAGGATGTGATTCTAACGACGCGAGGCACCCTGGGGAATAGCGCGCTCTATTCAGATTCAGTCCCCTTTGATCATGTCCGGATAAACTCGGGCATGGTGGTCTTCCGAGTTGTTCAAAACGCGTTAATCCCTGAGTTCCTTTTCAACTTCCTTCGATCACCCAACTTTAACCAGCAGGTCAGGCAACTTCAGAGCGGTGTTGCGCAACCCCAACTTCCAATCCGTGACATGAAGAAGATAAGGATGCCTCTTCCGCCCATCGCTGTTCAACAACGAATCGTCTTCCTTACATCGGCATATGATGACCTGATTGAGAACAACCGGCGGCGAATCAGGCTGCTAGAGGAGGCGGCGCGGCTGATCTATCGCGAGTGGTTCGTGCGCCTCCGCTTCCCCGGCCACGAACACACCAAGATGGTGGACGGCGTGCCTGACGGCTGGACTAAGGCAACGCTTGGCGGTGTTTCAACTGTGGTGATGGGGCAAAGCCCAGAATCGAAACATTACAACGAGGAGGGGCTTGGCCTTCCATTTCATCAAGGCGTGAGGGACTTCGGCTTGAGATTCCCGACAACACGCGTTTATTGCAGCGGACCCGGCCGAATCGCCGAGGAGGGAGACATCCTTGTAAGCGTCCGTGCGCCCGTCGGCCGACTGAATATCGCACCTACGAAGATGGTCATTGGTCGGGGGCTTTCCGCAATAAGGGCGAAGGTTGGCAACCAGTCACTTCTATTCCACCAATTGAGAGGGTTCTTCTTCAAGGAAGACCGAATTGGCTCGGGAGCTATATACGCCGCTGTAACGAGGGCTGAGCTAGAAGGCGTCGAAATGCTGGTTCCTTCGGATGGGGTCGCTAGCGCCTTTGAGGAGACCGTTAGCCCCATTGAGCGGCAGATTCAAGTTCTAGACCAGGCTGTAGTTAAACTGCAGGCCGCCCGCGACCTCCTACTTCCGCGGTTGATGTCGGGGGAGGTGGAGGTTTGAGCTATACCGAGGATTTCCTGGTCCAGAAAACAACGGCCGACTACTTCGAGAATTCGCTGGACTGGGAATCGGTGTACGCGTACAACACGGAGACGTTCGGGCCGGGGAGCCTGCTGGGGCGGGAGAATGACCGCGAGGTGGTTCTGGTTCGGGACCTTCGGGCGGCGGTGGAGAGGCTGAATCCCGACATTCCGGATGAAGCATACGCTGACGCGGTACGGCAGGTGGCTGACTATTCGACCAGCCAGACGCTGCTCGACACCAACCGCGACAAGTACGCGATGGTTCGCGACGGCGTTCAGGTCACTTATCGCAAGCCGGACGGCGAGATCGACAAGCCAAAGCTGAGGCTGATCGACTTCGACGACCCCGCGAACAACCGGTTCCTGATCGTGCGCGAGCTGTGGGTGAAGGGCGACATCTATCGGCGGCGGATGGACCTGATCGGATTCGTGAACGGACTGCCCCTCCTGTTCATCGAGTGCAAGAACATCCACAAGGATCTGAGAAAGGCGTTCGACCAGAATCTGAGCGACTACAAAGACACAGTCCCCCACATCCTCCACCATAACGCGGTGGTGATGCTGGCGAACGGCGAGAAGGCCCGAATCGGCTCTATCTCCAGCAAGTTCGAGCATTTCCACGAATGGAAGCGGCTGGCGGAAGAGGACGCGGGGGTCGTGGACATGGAGACGCTGCTCAAGGGCGTCTGCTCGAAAGCCAACTTCCTGGACCTGGTGGAGAACTTCATCGTTTTCGACGACTCGTCCGGCAAGGCGGTCAAGATCGTCGGCAAGAACCACCAGCTCCTGGGGGTGAACCGCGCGCTGGCGGCCGTGATGAACCGGAACGAGCGGATGGGCAAGCTGGGCGTGTTCTGGCACACGCAGGGCTCCGGCAAGTCGTACTCCATGGTCTTCTTCACGCGGAAGGTTCACCGCAAGCTGGGCGGCAACTTCACCTTCCTGGTCTGCACCGACCGGGAGGACCTGGACCGGCAGATTTACAACACGTTCGCCGGCTGCGGAGTCGTGAATAACGACAAAGACCCGTGCCGCGCGGCTTCCGGCGACCACTTGCGGGAGCTGCTGGGGCTTCAGAAAACGCACGTCTTCACCCTGATCCAAAAGTTCAATCAGGACGTGGAGCCGGGGGAACCGTGGTCGGAGCGGGGCGACGTGATCGTGATCTCGGATGAAGCTCATCGGACCCAGTACGGACGGCTGTCGCTGAACATGCGGAACGCGCTTCCGGAGGCAAGCTTCATCGGATTCACCGGCACGCCGCTCTTCAAAGGCGACGAGCTGACCCGGCGGGTCTTCGGCGACTACGTTTCGACCTACGACTTCCAGCGGGCGGTGGACGACGGGGCGACGGTGCCGCTCTACTACGACGCCCGCGGGGAAAAGCTGGGAATCGCGACCACGGAACTGAACGAGAAGATCGCCGAAGTGCTGGAGAAGGCCGAGTTCGAGGACATCGACGTTCAACAGAAGCTCGAAGAAGAGATAAAGCGCGAATACCACCTGATCACGGCGTCGAAGCGGCTGGACGCGGTCGCCCGGGACTTCGTTTGGCACTACTCCACGTCCTGGGAGACGGGCAAGGCGATGCTGATCTGCATCGACAAGATCACGTGCGTCCGGCTCCACAAGCTGATCGACTTCTACTGGAAAGAGCGAATCACGGCGCTTGAGGCGGACTTAAAGAATGCCGACGACGATCAGGAGGCGCAGTACCTGTCACGGCAGATCGCATGGATGCGGGCAACGCATTGCGCGGTGGTCGTAAGCGAGGAACAGGGCGAGGTCGAGCGATTCCAGAAGTGGGACCTCGACGTCAAGCCTTATCGGAAGCTTATCAAGGACGGGTTCGACCTGCCAGGGGGCCAGAGAATCGATCTGGAGACGGCTTACAAGCAGGAAGACCTCCCCTTCCGGATCGTCATCGTCTGCGCCATGTGGCTCACCGGATTTGACGTTCCCCCGCTGGCGAATCTCTACCTCGACAAACCGCTTAAGGCGCACACGCTGATGCAGGCCATCGCCCGAGCCAACCGGGTGAACGAGGGTAAGAACAACGGCCTCGTGGTCGATTACTGCGGCATACTCAAGAACCTGCGCCAGGCCCTGGCGACCTTCGCCGGAACGGGGGATACGGGCCGAGGCGGCGGCGAGGGCGAGACGGACCCGACCAAGCCTAACGAGGAGTTGATTGAGGAGCTAAAGGAAGCGATCGGGATGGCGCGCGGGTTCCTGACGGATAACGGCGCGTCGCTGGACGATATCATCGAGAAAACCGGCTTCCCCCGAAATGCCGCGATCGCCAAAGCTCAGGAGGCGGCGAGAACGACGAGACCCGGAAGGGATTCGAGGTCATTTGCCGCGAGGTCTTCCGAAAGTTCAAGGCGTGCCTGACGATCATCGAGGTGAACGCGTATCGTAAGGACTACGACGCCCTGGATATGGTCTACAAGAAGCTGCAGGAAGACAAGCAGGTCGCCGACATCAGCGAGATCATCAAGAAGCTACATGATGTCGTAGATGCGGCAATCGAGACCAGGGAGCTTGGCGCGCAGGACGGCACAGTTTACGATATCAGTAAGATCGACTTCGACAAACTTAAAAGTGAATTCCAGAAGAGCGCGCTCAAGAACACGGCCGTTCAGGAGCTGAAAACGGTGATTGAGAATCGGCTGAAGCGTCTGCTTGCCGAGAACCCGCTTCGCGCAGATTTCCAGGCGCATTACGAGGAGATCGTCGCAGCCTACAATTCCGAGAAGGATCGAGCGATTATCGAGAAAACCTTCGAAGTGTTACTTAAGTTCATCGCCGAGCTCGACGAGGAGGAATCGCGCGCTGTTCGAGAGGGTCTAGACAAGGAGTCCCTGGCGCTGTTCGACCTGTTAAAGAAGGACGACCTGACGGCGAACGACATCAAGCGGATCAAGAATGTCGCGGTCGAGCTGCTGGAGACGCTGAAGGCTGAGAGGCTTAGGGTCGACCAGTGGCGGGACAAGGAGTCCAGCCGGGACGCGGTTCGGGTGACGATCAAGGACTTTTTGTGGAACGACACCATCGGCCTCCCCGCGCCCGCTTACAGTGATCTCGACGTCGAGATCAGGACCGACGCGGTCTTCAAGCACATTTTTCACGCCTATCCCAGGCTTCCTTCCCCCATATACGCTTCTTAGCCGAATTTGAACGGGAAGGGAAGTACGACGACAGTCGCCCTCTTACAAATGCCGCCCCGCCTCATCTTCCTCCGGCGTGTCCCAGATCCCGGCCGGAAATCCCGAAAAAGTTTTGCGTGGACACTTGACAACTACGGGATCTATTCCTATAATGAACGCACGTCTACTTAAGGAGGGCGCAACCACCGTTTGCCGAGGAGAAGCCAGGTCGCCTCCTCACCAACCGTTCGGTTTTGCCGACGTACCTACCGGAGGAAACACATCCGTAACCCGTCGGAACCGGATTCCGGCCTCAACCTTAGAGACATTCAAAGAAGCCATCGAGCGCTCGGTCCTTGTGTCGATGAAGATCGACACTCGGCCGAAGGCCACCCAGCCGAGGAATTCCATTCCGGCGGTTG
>JBKJZI010000049.1:0-16174 GCA_046715155.1 Chthonomonadales bacterium
GTTCAATCCGCATTCCGCATTCCGCATTCCGCAATCCTAATTCCCAGGTCGATCTCTTGACGACAAACCAATAGTTCCTGCATCGAAGGACTGGCCGCAAGGCTCACTGCCCGGTTTTGAAGGATCAGCCAGAATCAAGAGAGCTCTCCCAATTGGGAAGGCTCTCTTTTGCTTGTCCTATCTCCTTATCGATTTTCGTCCAGGTGGCCGCGGACCTAAGTAACTAACGGCGAAAAGCAGATCCTTAACAGGATGACGGACTACCGGAAGTTTCTTTCCCGAACCACCAGGGCGAGCCTGGTTCGATGCTCAGAATGAAGGTCCGCGCTGTATTCTTATGCATGGTTGTGAACGGAGTTCATGATGGCTCCTGGGCGCGCCCTTGTATTTAGAGATCAGCGATTCAAGCCGTTTTCGTGCTCTGGAGCTCGCGTTCCAGCGCGTGAGCAAAGCTGACAACCCTTCGTATTAGTGAGTTGTATCGGCTGTGGGCCCCGTTCCCGTGCTTTTTTTCTAGATGCGAGTACAGCTGATGCTCGTATGGCCGGGGGATGTCCTCCCTCGCGGTGACCTCGATCCCCAGTCTCTTAAGCCGAGGAGCCGCGACCAAGACGAGTAAGGCGCATTCGGTGGGTTGCGCCTCCACGAGCTCCTTCAATCCCCGAATCACCAGGTCGGCGCCAGGCAGGCCTGCGAGCCGCGCTTTGAGCCCCTGTTCCTCCACGCTCATCGTGGGTCGACGCTCTCAAGAAATCCGCGGACTTTGAGCTCGAAGTTCTCCGCGTCTATGGCGGGATAGCCTTCCAGCAAAGGCTGTATCGCCAAAAACAGACGCGCGATCTCTTTCGGAAGAGTTAGGCCCTTGCTTACGAATGCGTTGGCGTCGGAGATGTCTAACTCGTGACCTCGTTCGATCTTCGCAAGCGCCTGCGCGTAAAAGTCATAGTGCTTAAAATCCACCATTCCGGCCGACATTATGAATTGACTTCGTTCCTTCCAGCCAGGAAGCGGTGGAATGAATTGATCCGGCGCTGCGAGCTCTACGTTTACTCCAAGCGACTCTTTCAGCTCCGCGATCGCTTCAAACACACCTCGAGGCTCCGGGTCTAACTTCAGGTCGATATCGATCGTCTGGTCTCTTACGCCAAGTAGGAGCGCTGTTGATCCGCCGGTGATGTAAATCGTGCCCGGAGTTGCGGCTCGTCGACCGAGTCGTTCCATGAACTGTTCGAGTTTCTTTCGATCGACAAACCTGCGCATGACAGAGACCCCGGCGGCAGCTCGAAACACTCTTCGGCGTGCGAACAAGCGGTGCTGATTTGCGCCCACCTTAGGATAGCATCCGCGCAACCACCCGAAACATTTTCGCGGTGAAGGATTAGCGAAACCTGAAAACAAGAGACCGCTTCTGATGGTAGTCCGGTAAGAGAAGGGAGTTCACCCCGCCCCGGACGCTCCCCCGCCCTGGTCCTAGTGCGGTGGCCGTAAGTCCATTGACGCCGAAGTAATGCGAACCTATAATGATCGGCATGGAGCTCACTGATTCCTTGCTGCACGAGATCGCTTATCGCTCCGTGACAGTCGAGCGTATGCGCGATCCTGGAGTCGCGGATCGCGGCCAGGATGACGTCGTCGTCGAGGAGCCGCTGGAGATTTGGGTGAATGGGGCGGCGGTGGCTGTGACGATGCGGACGCCGGGGGATGATGAGGCTCTGGCGGTTGGGTTTCTTGTAACGGAGGGAATCATCCATTGGCGCGAAGATGTGTGGGATGTGAAGCGGTGCGGCGACCCGCGGAATCCGGAGGCGCTGAACGTGGTGGAGGTGGTGATTCCGGAGATTCTTACCGCGGAGGACGCAGAGGACACCGAGGGAAGGGTGAGGATTCTGAGCGGGCAGCAGCGATATGCGAGCTCTAGCTGCGGGGTATGTGGGCGCGCTTCGATCGAGGCCGTCCGGCTGATTGCACCGCCTATAGAATCTGCGCCCGTCCTCTCGGCCCGCGTTATCCTCTCGCTGCCGGGCAAGCTGCGGGAGGCACAGAGCGTATTCGAGCGGACGGGTGGGCTGCACGCGGCGGGGCTCTTTACTTCCGAGGGGGAGCTTCTGTTTCACGCGGAGGACGTGGGGAGACATAACACGGTCGACAAGGTGGTTGGGAAAGCGCTCCTATCTGACCGATCGGACGGATCTGACAGACCGCTACGATCGGTGCTGATGGTAAGCGGGCGGGCGGGGTTTGAGATCGTGCAGAAGGCGCTCGTGGCACGGATTCCGACCGTATGCTCGGTGTCGGCCCCGTCGTCGCTGGCGGTGGAATTGGCAGTCGAATCCGGCATGATTCTGATTGGATTCATTCGTGGAGAGACGATGAATGTCTACGCGGGGATGGAAAAGGTGACGGAATGAGGGGGGACCGTGCAATCTGTGGCAAACCTCGAAGGGCAGATCAGCTGTTTCAGGGCATTCTACGGAGACCTCTAGGAGTACAAATCGCAGGCTGGGGAAAACCTCACATTGGAAGCCGGTCGGAATCCGGTTAAAATGAAGGGCGGCGGATTCGCCGCCTTTTGGTTTTCCTGAAAATGCCTCCTCCTACCGGTACCGTTACCCTCTTATTCACCGATATTGAAGGCTCCACGCGGCTCTGGGAAGAGCGGCCGGATGCTATGCGCGTGGCCCTTGCCCGTCATGACCAGCTCATGCGCGAGGCCATTGAGCGCCACGGGGGATTCGTCTTCAAGACCATCGGGGACGCGTTTTGCGCAGCCTTCGCGGACCCGGCGGAGGGCGTGGCGGCCGCAATGGGGGCGCAGGCGAGCCTTTTCGCGGAAGAGTGGGAGGGCGTTCCCGGAATCCGCGTCCGCATGGCGCTCCATCTGGGCGATCCCGTTTGCCGCGACAATGACTACTTTGGACCGACCGTTAACCGGGTTGCGCGGATTTTGTCGGTGGGTCATGGGGGACAGACCATTCTTTCCGCGGCGGTAAAGGAGCTAATCAACGGGCGCCTGCCGCTGGGTGTGACCATAGTCGAACATGGGTCTCATCGGCTAAAGGACCTAGTTGCCCCCGAAGCCCTCTTTGGCCTCCTCCACCCAGACCTGCCGCAGGAGTTCCCCGCACTTCGGTCTCTCTCCACGCATCCCAACAACTTGCCTCCGCAGCTCACAAGTTTTGTTGGGCGCGACAAAGAGATCAAGGAAGTGAGGGAGCTATTGGACGGCGCGTCCCGGCTGGTCACGCTTACCGGTCCAGGCGGTACCGGGAAGACACGTATCGCGCTCCAAGTCGCGGCGGAGCGTATCGAGCAGTACCCAGGCGGCGTTTGGTGGGTGGACCTTGCGCCCATTCGAGATTCAGGGCTCGTGATGCGTTCTGCAGCGGCGGCATTGGGGATAACGGAGGAGGCGGGAAAGACGGCAGCGCAGCAGGTAACCGAACGGCTGGGAGGGGTCAAGGCGCTGCTCATTCTGGACAATTTCGAACAGGTTCTTGAGGCAGCCGGCGAGATCGGCGATATGATGGCGGAGTGTCCGCAACTCGAAACGCTGGTTACGAGCCGCGCGGTATTAAACCTCTCCCAGGAGCAAGAGTATGCCGTGCCCGAAATGCCGCTGGAGGACGCGGTGACGCTTTTTGTGGAACGTGCCCGAAGCGTGCGTGCCGGATTCTCCTTGGACACGCAGAACCGTCCCGTAGTGGAAAACATATGCCGGCGCCTGGACGGAATCCCTCTCGCGGTCGAATTGGCAGCAGCGCAAGCGCGCATGTTTCCGCCCGCACACATCGAAAAGCAGTTGAGCCAGAGGTTCAAATTGCTTGTCAGTCCATTCCGTAATTCCGCGCAAAGGCAGCGCACGCTGGGAGCAGCAATCGATTGGAGCTATGAGCTGCTGTCCGAAGAGGAGCGGCGAGTCTTCGAACTCCTGTCGATCTTCGTCGGCGGCTTCACTCTGGAGTCAGCGGAATCGCTCTATGAAAGTACTGAAGTCTTTCTCTTCGTTATCCACCTTCGCGAGCAATCTCTCCTCCGCGCGGATGAGGAAGGCGGGGTCCCTCGTTTCCGAATGCTGGAGACGCTGCGCGAATACGGGCTGGAAAGGCTGCGGGCGGCCGGGCTGCATGAAGAGTTGGCGCAGCGGCACGCGCGACACTTCGCGACCCTTGCCGCGCGGACGCGCGAGATGTACAAAAGCGGGCAGCAAGACGAGGCGCTGGACCTCTTGGCGGCCGACGTCGATAACCTGCGCGTCGCCCATGACTGGCTCCTGACTCACAGTTCTGTGGAGGAAGCAGGCCGGATGGCCTTCGCGCTCGCCGGTTTCTGGGAGCATCGCGGCTGGATACAGGAGGGCCGTGAGCGACTCAACCGGTGCCTGGCGGTCGAATCCGAGATACAGGACAGACGAGTCCACGCCGACATTCTCCTGGAAGCGGGGTGGTTCGCTCACCTCCTTTCGGATTATGGCGAAGCCGATCGTCTTTGCGGGAGGAGCGCTGACGTGAGCCGCGAGATCGGAGACATCGCTCGCGAAGGGGACGCCCTCAATAATCTCGCCGTAAGCGCGTACGAACAGGGGCGGACGGAGGAGGCGCGTCATTTATACGAGAGATCGCTGCAGATCGCGCGCGAAGTTGGAGACGAGGCGAAAATGGCTACCCGCCTCTGCAACCTGGGTCTGTTGACGGCCGAGGAGAACCGGTTCGAGGAAGCCCGCGCGCATCTGCTAGAGGCGCGGCAGCTCTATGAGCGGCGGAATCACCTGTATGGGAAAGCGGCCACCCTGTGCAACCTCGGGGACCTGGCGGTCCGGTCCAGGCAGTGGGCGGAATCGGAGCTCTATTCTCTGCAGGGCCTGGAAATATTTCGCCACCTGGAGGATCCCCGCGGCATCGTCGCAACCCTGACGAACCTTGCGGCTGCCGCTCGCAGGCAGGGGGATACGGGCGGCGCCGAGGATCGGTCGCGCGAGGCGCTCAAATATTGCGCCGAGTTCGCTCTGCCGGGCCATGTGCCGCAGCTTCTGGAGATACTCGGCTACACATACGCTGAGCAGGGCTTTGCAGAACAGGCGTTTTACTGCCTGGCGGCCGCGGCGACGCTTCGCGAACAGGCGGGCACTCCGTTAAAAGGCGATGACGCCGGCGAGCAAATGGCGCTCCGCATGAGATGTGCGGCAGACGTCGATGAGTCTGTGCTGCGCACGATGGAAGTAGAATCCGCAGACGATTCACTGGAGACCATCGTCGAGCGCGCTTTGAGGAGGCCGGACCGTTGAGAATCCTGGTTTTTGCCGGGGCTTGCATACTAATGAGCGGTCCGGTTTACGCTCAGACTGTGTACGGCCCCGGAGGGCTGTTCGTTCACCCGACTGCATCGGCGGTCCCGCTCGGCATGCGCGCCAACCTCTCCTGGTTCACCCAAGAGGCGAACGGCGCTCGATCGCAGTGGATTCCAGCCAGCCTCACCTACTCACCGGACGGCCGCCTACAATTCGGAGGATTGTTCGTTTCGCGACGCGCGGGGGGACGCGAAAGACCTTCCGGAGGCGCTTTCGGAAAGTACCAGATCATACGTGGATCCGTGCTGTCACCGAGCATCGCGATCGCCGGGAGCTTCTTGGGCGGCGACGTTCAGCAGTCGTCCCTTTCAGCGGTAGGGAGCGGACGGATACCTGCGACTCCCCTTACGGTTCACAGCGGGCTGCAGTGGGCGCGACGGGCGGACCTGCCCGTGTCCAGCGACGGCTTCTCCCGATTTCTGGGGGTGGAAGCGTCGCTTGGAAAGGGTTTCCGCCTGGTGGCGGAAACCGGCACGCGTTTCCGTTTCGACCGGGAACCTGCTTCCGCCTACGGCCTGATGTGGACTGGCCCCGGCGGGTGGGAGCTCGGGATTGGCTGGGTCAACACCGGCCGCAGCGGCTCAAACCGATTATTCATTGGCGCGGGCATAACTGTCGCGGGGAACCGGTGATTCCGCCGAACCGCCAACAAGTAGAACGTTCGTGGCAGAATGGCGGTAGTTAAAATGAACAGCGATTAAGAGAAAGTGCAAGAGAAAGATAAAGATAAAGATACTACCGGTCCAATGGAGGGCAGGATGGTTGTTGGTACTGTGGCGACGGCGGGCGAAGGGCTTACGACTACGAGGGCCCCCTTTATCGAGAGAGCCAAGAGCGAGGGGCAGCTCTATATTCACCAGCCTTACGAGCTGTATTCCGAGGAGAATCACGAGGCGTGGCGGAGGTTGTTCGCCGCCCAGCTTCCGCTTTGGGAAAAGTACGCGAATCCCCACTTCCAGCGCGGAATCGATAATCTCTCCCTGCCGTCGGACCGCATCCCCAGGCTCGTCGAAGTAAACAAGTTCCTCAGCCCGCTAACGGGGTTTCAGGCGAAACCGGTGAGCGGTTACGTCCCCGCGTTCATCTTCTTCGACTGCCTGCGGAATCGCGAGTTCCCCACGACTATCACCATACGAGACCTCAACCGGCTTGAATACCTTCCGGAGCCGGACATCTTTCACGATATCGCCGGGCACGTGCCGATGCACACCGACCGGGCGTTTGCGGACACGCTTGTTCGTTTTGGGGACTGTGCGCATACGGCGGCCGAGATAGTCGCGGGGATAAAGGACGAAGAGGAGAAGGTCCGCAGGGTCATCAGTATCTTCAAGGCGCTGGCGCGCTTCTTCTGGTTTACGGTCGAGTTCGGACTGATGCGCGGCACGGACGGGTTGAAGGTTTACGGCAGCGGCTTGCTCAGCTCCCATGGAGAAATCATCCACTGCATCGAGTCGCCCGAGGTCCAGCGCTATCCCATTCAGCTCGAGTGGGTCATCAACCAGTACTTCGAAATCGACCACTACCAGCCGCTGCTCTTCGTCGTGGATTCCTTCGACCATCTCTTCGAGCTCGTCGGCCAGCTAGAGCAGTGGATGAAGGACGGTAAGCTCAACAACGTTTCCCCCGGCGAACCCACAATGGGCGAGACCGACGTAAAGAGCTTCCTCGAAGCCTCTCAGGCCAAGTAGATAACCAGGTTTCCGGGGAATCAAAGTCCCGCCGATCGGTCCACAAGGTAACACGCGATGTCTAACGCCCTTCCCGCCATCCAGTTTGTCCTCGTACCGTTCGCCCAGTCCGGAGGGGCAATCCATCCTATTGTCATGCAGTCGCCGGACGGCCCGAAGGCAGCGCTCCTCGGCGCCTCGTCGGGCAGCCACTGGCACTCGCCGGAGAAATGCCGCGCCCGCGTAAACGGAGGCGAGCAATACCAGCTCTACTCGCTCCTCCGGCCCGCCGGAGCTGCGGTCGGTGACCGGCCGGTCATGGAGGCTGAGGACATTCCCCAGTTCTACCTCGCGCTCAAGCCTCGACCCGTTTCCCGCACTGTTCATATTGGCGTCGCTGGGCGATGGAATGCGATGCCGCGGCGGATGCGAAATGTATCGCTGAAAGACTCTCGGATCGTGAAGGCGGCCACTCAATACCTCCGCTCCCGAAACCTCCTCCGACCGGAAATCCGAATCAAGCAGGCGCTGCGGGGCGACCTCGACGGCGATGGACGCGCGGAGACCCTCGCCGTCGCCGAGCGCTACGGTCCGTCAGGAGTACCCGACGAAGCAAAGTCCGGCGATTACTCGGTCGTTCTGCTGCTCACGCACTCCCCCGGAAAACCGCAAACCATCCGAATAGCGTCCGAGATCTACCCGCCGGGCAAGCCCGCGGTAGAGCCCGCCCCGCCCAATGTCCGGAAGATCGTCGGGGTGCTCGACCTGAACGGCGACCGGAAAATGGAGATCGTGGTGGAGTGGACCTACTACGAAGGAGGTGGATATGACGTCTACACCATCGAAGGCCCTCGAGTCCGCCGCGTCCTCGCCTGGTCCGCCGGCCTCTAATAGCCAGTTACGTATCATCAACTCATTCTCAGCGAGCCCAGATGAGTGATACCGGCGTGTGGAGCCTCCACAAGCCCTCAGCGAGGAAAGCATTTTCACCTGCAATCCCGCGACTATTGGACAGTCGCTCGACGCCGTTCAGCCGCCGAGGGCGAGTCCCCCGGGTGGACGGCAGGCAACGACCTGGCGGCGAAAACGGCGTCGGGCAACTCTAATGAGGCTGTCACGGGGCGATCCCCACTACCGCGCAACTCCTGGAGCGGTGGCGCTGAACTCCATTTCCTCCCGAATCGCGCTCCCGCGCAGTCGCGTAAAGACCGCCAGGTTGAAGAAGTGCATGGCGCCAAGCACCAGGAGCACGACTCCGATCTTGTTTGCCAGCGCTTCAATGCTCCCTTGAGCAGTAAGAATCGGCGTGGCGATCTTCAGGGCCAGGGTCACAAAACCCAGATTCACCAGGTAGAAGCCGACGACCAGCAGGTGATTCACCGAGTCCGCCAGCTCGTCATTGCCTTTGAACACGTAGACCAGAAAGAGCCGCCCGTGATTGAAGAGGGTGCGACCTACCCAGATGGTAAGTGCGACGCTGACGGTCAGGTAGACCGCATACGTCTGAACGATCATCGATTTTCCTCCCGTTAGGATTAAGTGAACGTGTTCACTTCTGTGGTATTATAGACCGGTGAAGCAGGGGATGTCAAGCATTTTTGAACATGTTCACAAATTTGAGGGAGGATGTGGTGATGGCGGAGGGCGGCGTACGAAACAGGGGATCCAAATCGGAAAGGACCCGCGCTCAGATTCTGGAAGCGGCCCTGCGCCTTTTCGCCTCGAATGGATACCACCAGACCACGATGCGCGAGATCGCAAAAGAGTCCGGCGCCTCACTGGGCCTGGCCTACCGCTACTTCGAGCGTAAGGAAGACCTGGTGCTTGCCTTCTACGAGCGGTGCGCGCTGCAGCTCGAGGAGGAGATCGCCGCGCTGCCGGCCGGAAAGCTGGCTGACCGTTTGGAGCGCGCTCATCGGGCCGATCTGGAGCGAATCGCCCCTTATCGCGCCGCCTTCGGAGCGATGTTTGGCGTTGCGCTCGATCCCGCGGGAGAGGCGGCGGTGCTCGGAGAGCGCGTTGCGCACATTCGTGAGCGAATCTGGCGCGTATTCCATACCGTAATCACCGGCGCTTCGGACGCGCCGCGGCAACGTCAGGCGGTGGAGCTGGCCACGGTTCTGTATGCCGCCCACCTACTGTTGGTGCTCTTCTGGCTCCAGGATCGCACGCCGGGACAGCGTTCGACCGAGGATATCATCCGCCTTTCCAGACACCTTGCCGGGCGCCTCCGCCCCGCGCTGATGCTGCCGTTCACCGCCCGCCTGCTCACCCGCCTCGCTGCCGCCATGAACCCGCTCTTCGGTCCCCCGGCCGAGACCGTCAGAACTTCCTTATGACCGCCTTCATACCTCCACTCCCGTAGGCGAAGGATTTCGTTACTCCTATCGCTAATTCCGCGTCAGATTGAATGCCGGATTCGTTCTCTTCCTTCATTACTTCCGTGAGGTGCTTTATGGGTTTCCTCGTTATTTCGCGTCTGTGCACGTTCGTTGCCACGCTTCTCGTCTTCATTTCGCCCGCATGGGCGGGTCCGGAATCGGCGAATAGTCTGCTGCTGAAGAGCTTGCGGTGGCGGAACGTGGGGCCGGCTTTGATGGGCGGACGGATCAATGACCTCGCCGTGGTAGAGAAGGACCCGCGGACGCTTTACATGGCGACGGCGTCCGGCGGAGTCTTTAAGACCACGAATGCCGGGACTACCTGGGAGCCGCTGTTCGACAAAGAGAACACCAGCAGCATCGGCGACGTGACGCTGTTTCAGGCGGACCCGAAGATCGTCTGGGTCGGTACGGGCGAGTCGAACAACCGGCAGAGCTCGTCGTGGGGCAATGGAGTCTATAAGTCCACCGACGCCGGAAAGACGTGGAAACACCTGGGGCTAGAAGGGACGATGCACATCGCGCGTATTGCCCTCCATCCCGAAGATCCGGGTGTGGCTTATGTGGCGGCGGGCGGGAAGCTGTGGGGACCGAACAAAGAGCGCGGAGTCTACAAGACTGCGGACGGCGGCAAGACCTGGACTCAGGCGCTCTTCGTGGACGAGAACACCGGCTGCACCGACATCGTGATCGACGCGAAGAGCCCGGAAACGCTCTATGCCGCCATGTATCAACGACAGCGCACGGCATTCGGATACCACGGCAGCGGTCCGGGCAGCGCTATATATAAGACCACCGACGGTGGCGCTAACTGGAAGAAGCTTACGAACGGCCTGCCGACGACAGACAAGGGACGAATAGGCCTCGATATCTACCGCAAGAATCCGTCCATAGTCTATGCGATCGTCGAGGCGGTCGGTGGAGGAGTTTTCCGCACCGAAGACGGCGGCGAGACGTGGAAGCGGATGAGCGCCACCAACCCGCGCCCGATGTACTACAGCCAGATCGCCATCGACCCAAGCAATGACCAGCGTATATGGGTGCTTGGAGTCCCCATTTTTGCTTCCGAAGACGGAGGCAAGAATTTCCGCCAGGTGAACATAAACAAAGTCCACTCGGACTTCCACGCGGTCTGGATCAACCCGAACGATTCCGACCACATCTGGTTCGGCTGCGATGGTGGAATCCAGGTCACGCACGACCGCGCACGCACCTTCGACTTCATTAATACGATTCCACTCGCCCAGTTTTACGAGGTCGCTTTCGACATGCGGAAGCCCTACTGGATCTATGGCGGTCTGCAAGACAACGGGAGCTGGATGGGCCCGAGCCAGACGCTCACGTCGCAGGGGCCGTCGAACGACGAATGGTCGCGAATCGGCGGCGGCGATGGATTCTACGCGCAAATCGACCCCACCGACCACAACACCATCTACACGGAATCTCAGAACGGAGCGCTCCAGCGGCGAAACATGGCGACCGGCGAGGCAAAGTCCATCCGCCCGCGGCCCGCGCCTGGTGAGCCGTCTTACCGATTCGACTGGAACTCACCCATCCTGATCTCTCCGCACAACCCGACGAAGCTATATTTCGGCGGCAATCGGTTGTTTGTCTCTGAAGACCGCGGGGACACTTGGCGGAAGACTATCGAGCTTACGACCAACCCCGATCGGTCCAAGCTGAAGATAATGGACCAGGCGCCTACGCGCGGCCGGGTGCTCTCACTCGATGACGGCCAGTCGAGCTTCGGCCAGGTTCTGACGGTGACCGAATCGCCGGTGAAGCCTGGACTTCTGTACGTGGGCACGGACGACGGGAACCTGCAAGTCTCGCGGGACGATGGGCGCACTTGGAAGAACGTCGCGGATCGGGTACCCGGCGTGCCTAAGGGCACGTATGTTAGCCGTGTTCAGGCTTCCCATCAGGTTGAAGGTCGGGTCTATGCGGCTTTTGATGGTCATCGCAGCGACGACTTCAAGCCATATATTCTCGTGAGCGAAGACTTCGGCGAGAGTTGGAAGGCGATCACGAAAGGGATTCCGGAGGGGAGCACGGTTAGCGTGGTGCGCGAACACCCGAAGAACGGAAATCTGCTCTTCGCAGGAACGGAGCGCGGCGTCTATGTCTCGTTCGACCGTGGAGAGAGCTGGGAGATCCTCGGCGATTCGCTTCCGATGGTCCCCGTGGACGATATCCAGATCCACCCGCGCGACAACGACCTGATCCTGGGAACGCATGGCCGCGGAATCTGGATCGCGGACGACATTACTCCGCTTCAGCAGGCCGCAGAAACCACCTCTTCCGGCAACGTAGCGCTGTTCGACCCACGAACGACAGTTGCGTACCGGACCTACACCCACAAGGGCACCAACGGCGATCGGTTTTACGTAGCGCCGAATCCGCCCACCGGCGCAGTAATCCAATACTTCGTGAAATCCAAGCTGGATGAAGCTTCCCCGGTTAAGATCACCATCCTGGAGAAGGATGGTAAGACCGTGGTCCGCGAGTTCACGCAGAGTCCGCGCGACATCGGGCTTAACCGGCAGACATGGGACCTTCGCCACGGAATGCCGGGCCAGCAGGCAGCGGTTGGACGCGGCGGATTCCGCGGAGGGCGGGGTGGCGGTGGTCAAGCCCCGGCGGGCGTCCCGCGGCCTGCTGTACCAACAGAATCCGAGACACCAGCAGTTCCCGGCGCACCTCAGACCGGAAGGCCGGCGGGTCCAGGTGGTGGGACCGGCGGCGGTGGATTCCAGGGCGGCGGTGGATTCCAGGGCGGCGGCGGATTCGGCGGCTTCGCCCGGGGGCCGCGCGTTATGCCTGGGACCTACCTGGTCAAGCTCACGGTGGGTATGGAAGAATCCATCAAACCTCTGGTGGTGGAAGAAGATCCGCGGGTAAATCTCTCTCCCTCCGAACGCCGCGCTCATTTCACGACGGTGATGCGCCTGTTCAACATGATCAAGGCCCAGGATGAGTCACGCCGGACGCTCTCGAGCCTGAGGGCTCAGGTGAGCGGAATCAAGAGCGCGGAGAGCTTCGAGCAGGCGGACCAGAAGACTAAGGATTCCGTCGTCGCAATCGAAAAGCGGCTGGAGAGCCTGAACGCCCGCCTCACGCCCGCGCAGACGCGCCGGCAGTCGATGGTCGAGATGGCGGAACGCTCCCCCGATTCGACCCCGACCGATGAACAACCGACGCCGGAGCCGCTGATTCCGCGCAACGTGATTGGCCAGCGGGCGGCCCTCCTGATGAACTCGGTGGAGAGCATAACCGAGCTGCCTTCTCGCGGAATTCTGGCCGACATCAACTCGCTCTCGCGGGACCTCAAAGAGTTCATCGCCGAGGTAAATTCCATCAGCCAGAAAGAGCTGCCTGCTCTGGCCTCGCGGTTCAAGCCAGCAAGCCCAGCCGCCGCGCAGATTCCGCCAAGAGTGGACGCGCGCTGGTAGATTCCGGGAGATTCTTCACACTATATGAGCCGGGCAGCGGAACGCCCGGCCATACTTTCGGAGTAATGCTTTGTAAAACAAAGTACTCTGTGATAGAGTATAAATTGCGATCTGTCCTATCGGTCGGATCGGTCCGATCTGACTGTCGAGGAGATGAGGCGGCAATGGAGAGATTCGATGTGGTTATCGTGGGGGCGGGACTAGCGGGACTGCAGTGCGCGCGGCTGCTGGGACGCAGCGGATTCCGGGTGCTGCTCGTGGATTGCAAGCGGAGTGTCGCCGAGCGGGTGCACACCACTGGAATCTTCGTAAGGAGAACCCTGGAGGACTTCGACCTTCCCGAAGACTGCCTCGGGCCGGCGGTTCGACATGTCTCGCTGTATTCCCCTTCCATGCGGCGCATGGACCTCGAAAGCCCGTTCGACGAGTTCAGGGTCGGGCGAATGGCGGAACTGTACTCACGCCTACTCCAAGATGCGACTGATTCAGGAGTTGTGTGGCATCCAGCGAACCGGTTTACCGGCCTGCAACCCCATGAAGAGTGGGTACGGAGCACTTTCGGGAGCGCAAACGGAATCAGAGCGATCGACTCCCGATTCGTTATTGGGGCGGACGGGGCGTTGTCACCGGTGGCGCGTTCGCTTGGGCTCTCATTCAATCGCGAATGGATCGTCGGTGTTGAGGACGTGTACCATGGAGTGGCGCTCCCCGGTGAACCTCGAGTCCATTGTTTCCTTGACCCCAGAATCGCGCCGGGCTATCTTGCGTGGGTGGTGAACGACGGACAGGAAGCGCACGTAGGAGTGGGCGGTTACCCAGGCGGATTCCGTCCGGTGGAAGCGCTGGACATGTTCAAGGCCCGACTCGGAGGGATTATTGAGTTGGAAACCGCGAAGCACGTTGAGCGGCGGGGTGGGCGGATTCCGGTCGGTGGCGTCCGGCCTCGCATCGCTAACCGGTATGGGCTTCTCGTGGGCGATGCCGCAGGAGCTGTCTCCCCGCTTACCGCGGGAGGGCTGGACCCTTGTCTTCGGCTCTCAACATTCGCGGCGCAGGTCACGGCCGAATACCTTCGGACTGGGGATGCCGAATCGCTCGCGCAGTACGATGGCCGCCGATTCCGCTCACGGTTCTCTTCGCGTCTATTGCTGCGGAAAGGGCTGAATCTGCTCGCGCACCCGCTAGCTTTGGACGCTGCGTTCTCCGTCCTTAGCGCGCCCTTCCTCAAGCCGCTGGCATGGAAGGTCTTCTTTGGCCGCGGATCCTTTCCGGACGTGTCGAGAGCGGCCATTCCGATGTCCCAGGCCAAGAGGGCAATGTAGGGGCAGGTCCCCGTGCCTGTCCTCACCTCCTACATCGTCACTATTACCAGCCCGAAGGGGCAGGCACGGGGACCTAGCCCCTACGGGTTGTCACGCAGCAGTCAGGAATTCCAGGCGGTCTACGTAATCAGCGAGGACGGCGAAGGTGCGCTCCACCGGCTCGGGCGTGGAAAGGTCGACTCCGGCGGTTTTTAGCGCGTCCAACGGGTAGACGGCTCCGCCGGCTCGCAGGAAGTCCAGGTAGCGTTCCGCCGCGCCGGATTTGCCGGACAAAACGTGGTCTGCCAAAGCATGGGCGCCGGAAATTCCGGTGGCGTATTGGTAGACATAGAAGTTCGAGTAAAGGTGCGTTGGGAACTCCGCCCAGACGATTCCGACGCGATCGGCGTCCACTTCCACTTCCTCGCCATAACCCTCGCGGAACAATGAGGTCATCAGGTCCATGAGCGAATCGGCTGTCAGGGCCTCGCGCCGCTCAACTCGCTCGTGAATCTCAAGTTCGAAGCGCGCAAGCGTCGGCATCACGAAGAAGTAGCGGTGGAAATTGGCCATGGCCTCTTCGATGACGGCGATCTGGAAATTTCGGTCCGGATTGGTCTCCAGCAAATGAGCGCGCACAAGCGCCTGGTTGAAGTTGGAAGCGACCTCCGCCACGAACAGCGAGTACTCCGAGTAGATCTGCGGCTGATTCTGCCAGGTGTAGTATGAGTGAAGGGAATGGCCCAGCTCGTGCGCAAGCGTGCTCATGCTGTAGAGGTCGTCGTTATAGCTCATGAGGATAAATGGATGAGTCCCAAGCACTCCGGATGAGAACGCGCCCATCCGTTTTCCCTGGCTCGGGTAGATGTCCACCCACCGCTGCTCATCGACTCCGCGCCGCATCGCCTGGACGTACTCGTCACCGAGCGGCCGCATGCCGTCGGAGATCATCCGCATAGATTCATCGAAGGTAACCTGCGGAACGGTCTGGGCCAGTGGGGCTTTTGAGTCGTAAACGTGCAGGCGGTCATAACCGAGGGCTTTCCGGCGGACGCGCCAGTAGCGATGCCACGTTGGCAGGTTGGCCTTGTAGGTGCGAATCAGGCTGTGGAAGACCTCGAGCGGGATGTTGCCGGGCGAGAGGGCGGCCTCCAGAGACGAGCCGTACCGGCGTGCCCGGGCAAGCACGACGTCCTGCGTCACTCCCGAGGCCAAGCACTCGGCGATGGTGTTCTTACAGGCGACATAACCGTCCGCGTAGCTCTCCCACGCCGAGCGGCGCAACTCGCGATCGGAGTCCGTCAGGAGCTTGCCGATGCTTCCCTGCGCGACCTGATGCTCGTTCCCCTGGCTGTCCTTGGCAGCTCGGAACACGAGGTCGGCGTCCGAGAGTACGCTGTGAATCTGCCGGGCTTTCTCGAACGGCTCGTGAATCTGCCCGAGAAGCTCCTCTACCTCCGCGGATCGTACGTGCGGAGCGCGCCGCTCCAACTGGTCGAAATAGTGTGCATAGAGAGCAAGACGCGGATTCTGCCGCATCCATTCTCGGATTCGATCAAACCCGATTCGCAGTATCTCCGGCTCGCCGAACGCCATGGCCGCCGTGGCGCGCGACCAGAGCGCCATGACCCGGCTGTCTCGGGCGGACGCCTCTTGATCGGCGGTATCCACCTCGTGGAACATCCCCGCGTAAACGTACAGATGCCCGGCCCGACGCGACACTTCGTCCGCGGAGGTGAGCCACTCCAGCAGCGATTCCGGGCTCGCGCCGACCTTGCCTTCGAACCGTCCGAGCGTGTCTATCAGATCGCTCAGCCCCTTGTATTCCACTTCAAAATCGCCGGGAGTCCGAAAGATGCTCTCCGCATCCCAGGTATGTTCAACCGGTATCTCACTCCGCAGCGGCAGCGCCTGCGCCATGTATCAATCTCCTTGGATTCGTAACGCCGGAGAAGTGTACCCCGACGGACGACTGACGACCGACCACCGACGACGGACGAGCCATTCCAGGGCTTGCCATGCATTCGTA
>JBKJZI010000050.1:0-16989 GCA_046715155.1 Chthonomonadales bacterium
GGGCACTTCCGTGATCCGTGATGCGAGAAGTCCGCCAGTGCAGGATTCCGCCGTAGCAACGGTCTTCCCCCGCTCGCGAAGCAGGGCAACTACGGCGGCTTCCAGCGTCTCCTCGTCATGGCCGTAAACAAAGTCTCCAAGTCGCTCCGCAACTCGGGCCGCTACCTCCGCAACCATAGAATCCGCTGCGTCAGTGGAATCCGCTTTTGCCGTAACCCGCAGGTGAACCTCGCCTAGTTTCGCATACGGGGCGACGGTCGGATTGACACTCGTCATCAGGTCTTTCACCCGGTCCTCCACCATGGATTCGCCCATGCCGCAGATTCGGACGGTCCTGGAGCGGATGGTCGCGCCGCCCGTTCTCTGGCGTAGCATCGGTATGACGTGATTCTCCACCATGGGGTCAAACTCATTCGGGGGTCCTGGAAGGGCGATTCCCAGCTTGCCGTCCTTTTCAAACATGAGGCCCGGAGCGGTGCCGTTGGGGTTATCGAGCGATCGACCGTGGGTTGGGACCATCGCCTGCTTGAGGTTGGAATCGAGCAGCGGGAGCTTGCGGAGACGGAAGAAGGCTTTCAGCCGGTGGGCGATCTCCGCGTCGTATCGAAGCGTATCGCCCATCGCCTCGGCCAGCGTCTCCCGCGTGATGTCGTCTTCGGTGGGACCAAGTCCGCCGATGGTGAAGACGGCGTCCGATTCCGCGAGAGCGGTCTTGAGGGCGTTCAGCAGCCGTTCGTGGTTATCGCCCACCGTAGTGCGGCGGTAGACGGAGACCCCTACCTCGGAGAGCGCGCGAGCCAGCCGGGCGGCATTGGTGTCGACGATCTGCCCCAGCAAAAGCTCGGTCCCCACCGACACGATCTCCGCCCGCAATGTAAACAAACCTCCACGTGAATTGGGAGGATTATACTCGGTGGGGAAAGCGAATGCAAGTCAGTTTGGAAGTGTGGAAGTATGGAGGTATGGAAGAAAAGTCTTCCACGCTTCCATACCTCTATACTTCCCTACTCATAATCGGCGGTTCGTCGGCTTGACCCACTTGGCCATGACTACGGCGTCGAGGTAGCGGCCGGGGGAGACCTGGTATTCACGCTGGCGGACGCCTTGGCCCACGAAGCCGTGCTTGGAATAGAGGGTCATGGCGCGGGCGTTGGTAGTGAAGAGAGTCGTGGTGCCCTTCTCGCCGGTCGGGTTGGGCTGGGCCCAGTCCAGCATGGTCTCGAGCAGCGCCGTCCCCACGCCCTGGCTCCGATAATCGCGGCGTACCAGCATGCCAAAGTTGCCCACGTGGCGGATTCGTTCGTAACGGCCGCCGTGGAAGTCCAGGGAGCCGATGATGTCGCCCTCCATCTCCGCTATGATCCACAGACAGTTATCCTGTTTCAGAAGACCGTGAAGCGCGTTGCAGGCAGAATCCCCTTCCGCGTCCAGCTCGGCCACCGTGCGGACGAAGTACTCGTCCGCTTCCGTCATTACATCCCGCTGCAATACGAGGACCGCCTTACAGTCTTCGGGAGTGGCTATCCGAACCGTATAGGGAACGCGCAGAAAGGTTCGAAACGTGCGAGAGGGCTCGGATGCGGCCGGCTTCGGCGGTGCGGAGATCATCGGTCAATTTCCCTTTATTTAGCGTTGAGCGCTGAGCGATG
This sequence comes from Chthonomonadales bacterium, assembly GCA_046715155.1. GTDB lineage: Bacteria > Armatimonadota > Chthonomonadetes > Chthonomonadales > CAJBBX01 > JBKJZI01. Next base: position 1,650 of record JBKJZI010000050.1, read on the forward strand.
ACGAAGCCTGCGCGTTTAACGCTTAACGCTTAACGCTCCGTCAAGATCCTCGAGCAGATCGTCCGCGGTTTCGAGGCCGACATGAAGGCGGGCCCCCCAGCGAACGTCCGAGCGCGGCGCGGCGCCGATTCCGGGTAGATACACCGGGCCGCCGGATTCCGACTTTGCAACTTCCGGCGGAAACGCTATCGGGATGCCCAGGCTTTCGAATCCGCCCCAGCTCACCCCGATTCCAAAATACTTCAGGCGGTCGACGACTTCGTAAGCGGCTCTCTGTCCGCCCTCTTTCAGCTCGAAGCTGAGAAGGCCGCTATATCCGCGGAGCTGCTTGCGCCCGAGCGCGAACTGCGGGTGCGACTCAAGGCCCGGGTAATGTACGCGGGCGACCCTTGGGTGAGACTCCAGAAACGCGGCGACCCGCTGAGCGCTCTGCTGATGGCGTTCCAGGCGGATCGCGAGGGTGCGGATTCCGCGGAGCACCAGCCAGGACGCAAACGGGTCCAGGATACCGCCCACCAGAGTGCCTTCCAGCTTTGCAATCGAGCTAATCCGCTCGGCCGTACCGGCAATTACACCGGCTACGACATCGCTGTGCCCGCCAAGATACTTCGTGGCGGAGTGGACTATCAGGTCTATTCCATATTCGGACGGATTCTGAAAATATGGAGATGCCCATGAGTTATCCGCAACCGAAATTATCCCCCGCTCTCTCGCAATTGCGGCGATAGAGGCAAGGTCTTGCAGTTTGAAGACGAGGCTTGAGGGCGATTCAAGGTAGAAGAGCCGCGTCTTCGGGCGAGCATTGTCTATGAACTGCTGTGGATTGGTCCCATCGACGAAACTGACCTCCACGCCGAAGCGGGGCATGTACTCGGTCAAGAACAGGCGGGTTGGGCCATAGATGGTCTCCACCGCCAGAACATGATCGCCGGCCTTCACCGAATGCAGAATAGCGGCTGAAACGGCGGCGGCCCCTGAACCGAAGCAGCGGGCGGATTCCGTCTTCTCCAACGCCGCGATCTTCTTCTCCAGAATGTCCGTGGTGGGGTTGGCGGTGCGGGTGTAGTCGTAAACCTCCGAATCCTTATGCCCGCGGGTGGCGAACGTCTCGGAATCCGGCGAAGTGAAAAGCGAGGACTGAAAGATAGGCGGCACGACCGCCCCATGATACCGCTCCGGCTCCTCGCCGAAATGGGCACAAATAGTCTCAAACCCTGGCTCAGCCATGGAGATATTTAACCACGAAGGACACGAAGAAGAGTCTAACTGCGGAGGACGCGGAGGAACACGGAGGAGTACCTGAGGATTCTCTCCGCGACGTTCTCGACTCGATGGGTTCGTCTCCGCGTTTCTCCGCGTCCTCCGCAGTTAGACTCTTGGTTTTTGTTCCTTTGCGGTTCACGCCTACGGCGTTCGGAACTTGGAAATCTCCGACGCTGTCAGCGCCGAGTTATCGCTCGTTTCTCCCACTACCATCCAATAATAGGTATGGCCCGCGCGGAGAGCAGGACCGGTGTAGTTAATGCTCCTTCCACTCGTGCTATTACCACTGGTCCAGATATTGCGCACGCCATCGGGGTCCGTATCGCTTAGCAACTCGGGGAAGGACTCCCAGAGGTACACGCGGTACGTGCTCACCCGAGATGCGGCCGACCACCCGAATACCGGATTGGCCACCACCTGGGTGTGTGGCGGCGACTCGGCATAGATGGGCTGCAGCGGTGCGGCATTCACAATCCGGCTAGGCGGACCAATGAGGCCGTTGGGCGGGAAGTCTACGGTCTCCAGTCGGTGCACCGTGTAGTAGTAGGTGATGTCCGGCGTCAGCAGGTAATCTACGTCGAAGAAGACGCGGGTCAGCGGATCGCGGACGATCGCCGTCTCGGCTTGCGGATCCGTAAGGCCCGACTCTCGGGTTGCTCGCCTGATCGCATAGCCGAATAGATCCTCGAACGCCTCGTAGTCCCAGAAGAGGTCGATCTCGATAAGCGATCCGTCCGGAGTCACGCGGGACTGATGTCGCCGCTCGATCCTAGAAGCCTGTTTGGGATTCTCAGGGAGTCCGTTCAGCCGCCGGTAGTGACGCTTCAGCAACTCATACACGCCCTGAGTCCGGGTATCTGCCGCACGGAATACCTCGCTGGAGACCGTCCAGGCCTGGGCAACGACATTCTGCGGCGCCGGAATCGAACCTTGAGGAGTGCCAGGCACCAGTCTGAATGACGCAGTCGTCGTGCCGTTGCGGTCGACGTGCAGCGATTTGGTGTCGTTGATGTACCCTGACAGTGACGCGGTCACCGTGTAGGTGACATCCGGCGTAAGCGTCGGCACGCGGTAAAACCCGTTGGAATCCGCTATTGCCAGGGTAGAAGAAATAGGCCCGCCGACGAACACTTTCGCCTCAGACACCGGCCGGCTGGAGTTGTCCAGCACGTAACCCTCGATGATTCCGTGGAACCGCCGATCGGAGATGACCACGTTGACGTTGCGGTTATGCTCTCCACCAGATACGTCAACCTGGGTTTCACCCGTCCATTGCTGCCCATTGATTACCATCTCAGCCTGAACGCGGTTGTAGCCGGGCCGGATGTCGTACAGTTCCCAGCTTCCGTTGCTTACAGTAAGCGTATTCCTGCCGCCAATGATGACCTTCGCGGCGACAACCGGAGAGCCGTCCACATCGGTCACGATCCCAGTGAGGCTGGCGAGCAGCAGTGGGTCGGTCCTGCCCCCGCCGCATCCCGCGGCCAGGAGCACGACCAGCAGACTCGCGCCCCCGGTTAAGAAATGTATCGATCTACGCATTGCGAGGATTCTCCTTGAGGGGAATTACTCTGAAAAGACGGCCCGCTTCCACGAGCGTGACACGCAGGGGGTACGTGATTGTACCGCGAAACGGGAGACGTGTTGCGTGTTGCGTGCTGCGTGAGGGCGGCGAGTACAGACCGTAGTGGAGTAGCCGTGAAGGTTGTCATCCCTGGTGGGTACGGTCAAGTAGGTCGGATTCTGGCGCGGGCGTTCCATAGGGATTCGCATGAGGTCGTTGTGCTCAGCCGCGGGCCGGAATCCGCTCCGTGGCGCGTGGTTGAGTGGGACGGGGAGACGGTTGGAGCGTGGACAGCCGACCTCGAAGGCGCAGACGCGGTTATCAACCTCGCTGGTCGGAGTGTGAACTGTCGGTACACACCGGATAACCGGCGTGAGATCCTTGATTCGCGCATCAAGTCCACGCAAGTGATTGGTCAGGCAATCGGACAGGCGCGTAATCCGCCCAAGGTATGGTTGCAGTCCAGTACCGCTACCATCTACGCTCACCGATTCGACGCTCCCAACGACGAAGAGACCGGAATCCTCGGCGGGTCAGAGCCAAACACGCCCGATACCTGGCGGTTCAGCATCGAAGTCGCCACGGCGTGGGAACGCGCCCTCGACGAGGCCGTGACTGTGAGCACTCGGAAAGTGAAAATGCGATCCGCCATCATCATGAGCCCGGATTCCGGCGGACCCTTCGACGTCTTGCTCACGCTGGTGCGGCGCGGGTTAGGCGGCAAGTCGGGCAGCGGTCGGCAGTACGTATCCTGGGTGCATTACGAGGACTTCGTCAGTGCGGTTTACTGGCTTCTCGAACGCGACGATATCGAAGGAGCTGTGAACATCGCGGCCCCGAATCCGCTTCCGAACGCCGAGTTCATGCACGCCCTCCGCGAAGCATGGGGAATCCGCTTCGGCCTACCAGCGTCGGAATGGATGCTGGAGATCGGCGCCTTCTTCATGGGCACGGAATCCGAGCTCATCCTCAAAAGCCGCCGCGTCATTCCGGGCCGCCTATTGCGCGACGGATTCTGCTTCCAATTCGAGACCTGGCCGGAGGCGGTACTTGACCTAATCCGCAGCTGGCGCGAGTCGTCGGAATCCGGATTCAAGAGTCGCCGCTGACGCTTTGGCTGGTTAACGTGAAGCACGTGTGGTATCTTCCGATTATGGCGAAGCCTCGCGTATACGTCGAGATAACCATCCCGAGCTTCTATCAGGAGGAGGAATGGCTGAATGACACAGAATGATCCAGTGATCGATGATGTAAGAGAAGTACGTCACCGAATATCAGAATGCTTCGACCATGACCCGGAGCGTCTGATCGCCTATTACATGGAGTTCCAACAGCAATACCGCGTCCGACTTCTCGATGTCCCACAGCCGATAGAAGCCAAACTCGCAACGCGTTCCGATAGCCCACCGACTTTCCGATAATCGCGGAATGCGGAATCGGTCAACGGCGTGAAAGTCCGGTCAGGCGTCCGCGGCGGCGCAGAATGAGGAAGTCCCAGATTCCGGCGAGGAATCCGAGGCCGTAGCCGATCTGGTAGCAGAAGAATACGAGCGGCATGATCGGCAGCAGGTCCCATTCGTCTTTCGACGCGGCTGCCAGGGAAGCGATGAGGACCGCTCCAAGGTACGTACCGACCACGAGGGCCAGGGCGAGCTGAGCCAGTTTTAGGAACAGGGCCAGGACCAATAGAAGAATCACGGCGGCTACAAAGCCACCGGGAACCAGGTGGCGGATGGATGCCGGAATTCGGTGCTTCTGGATGACCCGGACTTTCCAGTAGCCGTACTGGAAGTACTGTTGGAACAGCTCCCCCAGGGTCGCGCGAGGATAATACCAGGAGCGGATTCGCGGGGATTGGTAGATCCGCCCGCCCGACCGAACAAGACGCAGGTTCACTTCGTCGTCCTGGTTCCGAATAAGCTCCTCGTCAAAGAGCCCGATTTCCAGAAGCTTCGATTTGCGATAGCAGCCGTAGGTAACGGTGTCAGCGTAGCCCTCGTAGTCGGGCTGGTGGAAGCGCGATCCTCCTACGGCGAACTTGGAATGGAAGCCGGCGGCTACGGCGCGCTGCTGATAGGTCCTGGCTTTGGCAAGCGTGGGTCCTCCCACATTGTCGGCGCCGGTCTGGTTCATGACTTCCACGCAGCGCGCGAGATAGTCGGGGGAATATTCGCTGTGGGCGTCGACGCGGACGATTAGCTCCCCCTTCGCGGCGCGGATTCCAGCATTTAAACCCGAGGAGGCAGTTCGGCCGGGGTTTTCGATGAGGGTGACGCGCGGGTCTTCTGCGGCGACAGATTCCACTATCCCTCGGGTGGCGTCTTCCGACATCCCGTCCGTGACGAGGACTTCGAATCCGCCCGGAGGGCTTTCGAAACTCAGGACCCCGCGCAGGCATTGGCCGATATGACGCTCCTCATTGCGAGCGGGGATGATCACACTTATGAGCGGGGTCAAGCGGTTCGGCCTCGCAGGTGCGTAAGTAGGAAGCGGCGGAATCCGATGTAGTAGCGGCCCCCGGCGCGCTTGGCCAGCGCCCGGGATCTCCAGCGCAGCGACTGACGCACTCGGAATCCGCCGTTCCCCGTAGCCAGTCCCGCCGATTCTTCAGCGGCGCTGCTACCCCAGAGTGTATACCGACCGGCGATCACGCAGTCGGAGATTCGCTTTACGGATGTCGTCGGTTCCGACGTGAAGAGAAGCCGGATTCCGGCTGTAGCGGCTGCCTCCGCAACGCGCGAAGAGTACATCCCGCCGGGCACCGACGCGCAAGTGATTGGTTTGCGGATGATTTCCGCAAGGACTCTTATGCTTTCATTCCATTCGAATAGCAGTTCTTCGTCATCAAGGGCCAGCATCCGCGGCGGGTGGCTGAATGAGTGGCTGCCGATGACATGTCCGCGCTCGTGAAGCTCCCTGATCTGGTCCGCCGAGAGGAATCCGGGGCGTCCGATAAATCCGGCCGTAACGAAGAAGTGAGCGCGCCAGCCCTTTTCCTCCAGAGCTTGCGCGATGCAGCCATGGGCGCTGGCGCCGCCGTCATCGAACGTAAGCACTAACGGGGGTCTGCCAGCCTCAATGTGTCCTCGCGGATCGATTGTCGGCCATACGCCCGCTCGCATCAGGGCATTCAGGTGCTGGCGAAACTTCTCGAGGTTCATCTTATAGAGCGCTGCGCCCGCGCCCGGAATCCCCGTTTCGTCCGGGCGCTCGCCATTGAGGACGTCGTGGTAGAGCAAAGCGGTAATACTCATCGCGCGCTCTTTCGCGCGCGGAGCTTCCAGCGCATATACTGGAATAACTGCGGTTGTCCCCAGGTCGCGCTCGGCCTTCCTGAGATGTCGATAGGGTCCGCAGTCCCGGCGACGATCTCGCGGAATCTAGCGGCGATCGCGTCCAGGTTGTCATAAACCACGCGGTACTGGATCACGATATGGGATTCTCGACGCTCGTCGTACGGATAGGTGAAATACCCATAGATGGGGCCGGTGTCCACGCCCCGGTCAATTCGCAGGAGAGTCATGCCAACGTTCTTCACATCCCCCCGCGCCAGCGCCCAGAAGCATCCGTGGGAGTTGCGGTACTCGGGGCAGATTCCGGGATGAAGGACGTACGTGCCTGACCGCGGGATGGTGAAGATGTTCTCCTTCAAAAGTGTTTTGCATCGAGCCAATACAATATCCGGCTCCGCCTCCTTAATGAACTGGCGAGCTTGACGTGAGTTAGGGCTGTGAGTGTGAATCCGGGGGACATCCTTCGGAAGTTCCGGATATCTTCGGCTCAACTCGTTGAGGGCGCTTTCTCGCCATGCCTCGTCGCTAGGCGCCAACGCGACCTTGTAGAATAGCCGGAACGCAAGAACATCGAGGAATCTCAAGGGACCGACGCGGGTTATCTCGCGCTTCACGCGCTTCCATACCCGCTGCCCCTTCTCTTCCAGCACTACAATTCCGGCGAGATCGGAAAAGGAGGCGAGCCAGCGTGCCAGGACCTCCCGATCCAACTTGCTTCCTTTATGGCAGATGAGCACTGTTCGCATTGTGATTGGTGGGTGTTGGGTGTTGGACCGAACACCCAACACCTGGTTTTCAAAGGGAGGATACCATGCGTCCCGATCCGTCTAGTCCAAGCGTACATTACCACGTGGACAACCGACAACCAATCCGGTAAACTATCCCCAACACCCAACACCAAACACCAAACACCGTGGTCCCCCTATCCCTAACCCTCCGCAACTTCATGTCCTATGGCGACGAGCCGCAGACGCTCGACTTCGCGGGCATGCACGTAGCTTGCCTTTCCGGAGATAACGGCAACGGCAAGTCTGCACTGCTCGACGCCATTACCTACTGCCTCTGGGGTAAGACCCGCGCCACGGGTTCACAAGCCTCCGGCGAAGACGACCTTGTGCGACTTGGCATGGATGAATTAGAAGTGCGGTTCGAGTTCCTCCTTGGTGAAGACCGCTACCGCATCCTCCGCAAACGAAATAAGCGCACGCGTTCCGGGGATTGGCAGGTTCACCTCACGAACGAAAAACGAAAAACGAAAAACGTAAGCAGTGACGCGGATTCCGATGTAAATCCAGAATTCAACATTCAAAATCCAAAATCCGACAGTTCCTGGATTCCCGTCGGCGGATCGTCTATTCGGGAGACGGAGCGGAATCTCGTGCGGATTCTGCGGATGGAGTATGAGACATTTCTGAATTCCGCATATTTCCAGCAGGGACGTGCAGATGAGTTTACGCGGCACAAGCCGGACGCGCGGAAACGGATTCTGGCCGACGTGCTGGAACTCGCTCGGTATGACCGGCTCGAGGAGTTTGCCCGACAGCGGCGCAGTGACTGCGAGCTGGCCGCGAAAGACCTGGATGGTGAGATCAGGCACCTTGAGGCGCGGGCAGCTGAAGAATCCGGACTTATTGAAGCCCTTGCGCGCCATGAAGAAGCGTTGAATACGTGGACCGTCGAGCGCACTGCCCGTGAGACGCGATTGAACTCCGCTCGGGCGGAACTGGCGGTGCTGAGCGAAAAAGAGGGGCTCCTGCGCGAGCGCGGCGAGCGGCTGCAAGAGGCCCAGCGAGAGGTCGAGGAGCTGGTGGCCGAGATCGCGGGACTCTCCGCACGGATTGAACAAGTTCACGCGCTGCTAGCGGAATCCGAGAGAATACGGGCCGATGTGGCGCGGTTGCAGGAAACGCGCCTCCATGTCGAGGAGCTCGAAAAGGAAGTTCAAGAAGTGCATCGCGTTCGGGAAGCGCTTGCAGCCGCCGACGGCCGATTGAAGCTGCGCAAACGGGATCTCGAAAGCGAAATCTCGCGCGCGGAATCCGAATGGCGCATCGTGCAGGAGCGCACTCTGCGAATCCATCAGCTCGACGCGAAAATCGCGGAAGCGGAACCAAGGATCGCGGACTCATTGTCGGCCGAACGCGAGCTTGTGCAGATCCAGGCGGAGTTATCCGCAGCCGTAAAGAGGTTTTCCAACCTGGGAGCACAGAGCAAGCGGTTCCGCAACGAGATCGAGGAAGTAGATCAGGCGCTAGCGCTCCTGAACGAGGCGAAATCCGCCTGTCCGGTCTGCGAAACTACCCTGTCTGGCGATAAGCAGCAAGCGGTCTTACTGCGCCTCAAACACAAGAGGTCGGGTCATGAGGAAAACCTCAAGGATGTCAACCGCGACGGCGCTGCCGTTAAGATTCAGCGAGACGAGCTGCAGGGAAAGTTGGACTTGCTGAATGCGAAGCAAGCCGGGGCCGAGGCATTCAAGGGTCAGAAGGCGGAAATGGAGCGGACGCGAGCCGAGCTGATAGAGCAAAACGCCGCAGCAGTCGGGGTGGAAGTGAAGCTTCAGGAGCTGCGAAAGAAACTGGATTCCGAGGATTTTGGCGTAGAAGAGCGGGAAGAGATACGCTCGTTGGAGGCCAGAATTGCCCAGCTCAAAACCGCTTCCGACCGCTATACCGTGGCCAGAAATCTCGTTAAAGAGTTGACCGACCGGGGAACGGACTCCCTATTCGCACGGCTCGAAGAGGCTGAACGCAGCCAGTCGCATCTGCAGCAAGATCTGGTAGCCATCACGCAGAAGCGAGAGAAACGGTGCAAGCAGATCGAAGCCGAGGAAGGCCGAATTCGGGCCCTACGCGAAGAACTTGCGGGACTGGACGCAACAAGGGAAGCCGCCGTTCGGGCTGAAACCGAGTGTGCGGAAGCTGTGCGGGAAGCGGATTCTGCTCGCGGAATGGTGGAGCGCGTCCGGCACGCCTTGGAAGACTGCGCTGCCGCCAGGGCGCAGAGAGAAATCAAGACTGCCGAGCGCGAGAAGATCCTGATCGACCGGCAGGCGTACACCGAGCTGGCGGCCGCGTTCGGGAAAAAGGGTGTGCAGGCGCTTATCATCGACAATGCCCTTCCCGAGATCCAGGATGAGGCCAACCGGCTGCTGGCCCGAATGACTGATAACCAGATGCAAGTCGCGCTGTCTACCATACGCGCCGCCCGCTCCGGAGCCGGTCAGATCGAGACGCTGGACATTACCATCACGGATGACGCCGGTGTCCGACCCTACGAAATGTACAGCGGCGGTGAAGCCTTCCGCGCCAACTTCGCCATCAGAATTGCCCTCTCGCGGCTTCTCGCCCGCCGCGCCGGCGCCAGCCTCCAGACCCTTTTCATCGACGAAGGCTTCGGGACACAGGACGCCAAGGGCCGCGAACGCCTCATCGAAGCTATCGGGTCCATCCAGGACGAGTTCTCCCTCATCCTGGTGATCACGCATTTAGAGGAGCTGAAAGATCAGTTTCCAACCCGCGTCGAAATCACAAAAACGCCCGAAGGGTCACAGATCAGTTTCATTGAGTGACGTCCTCGGACCGCAGGAAAGTCCACCGATCGGCGCGAAAATGGGTCGCTGGTCTCACACCCCACTTAGGAGTTGTCATGTCGAAACGCCCCGTTGCCCTTGAAGATCTCTTGCGGTTCGAGATCGCAGGGGAGAGCCAAATATCGCCCGACGGCGGCAAGATCGTCTTCACCGTCAAGCGAACCGACTCCGAAAAGAACCGATATTTCACCCGTTTGTGGATGGCGAATGTGGATTCCGGGCGTTCGCGTACCTTCACGGCGGACGGTCATTCCGATTCCTGCCCACGCTGGTCCCCCGACGGGTCTCAGATTGCCTACGCGAGCAATCGCGATGACGAAGAAAAGAACCAGATTTATCTCATTCCAGCGGACGGCGGCGAGGCGCAGGCGCTGACTAAGTTCGAAGATGGAGCCATAGCCGGGCTGGCGTGGTCGCCGGATGGCTCGAGGATCGCATTCCTTTTTCGCTCCACTCCGGAGCAGTGGAGGAAGAAGTCGAAGGAAGAGCGCGAGGAAAAGCACCTCTCTTCGCCGCCCCGCCTTCACCGCAAGATGTTCTACCGGCTGGACGGATTCGGCTATTTCGACGAGAGCTACTGGCAGATTCATCTGGTCGACACGGCCACGGGCGAGGTGAAGCAGCTCACGAATGAGCCCCGCAACTTCGGAGGGCCCTACTGGTCGCCGGACGGCGCCCGCATACTCTTTATCGCCAACCGGCGTGATGACGATGACTTGATGGGCGAAAGGCCGGACCTATGGACGATTCCGGCCGATGGCGGTGAACCCCACAAGATCGATGCGCCGGAAGGTCCGAAGGAAGCGGCTGCCTGGTCGCCTGATGGACGGTGGATCGCCTACACCGGGCATACGGACCCGGATGACACATGGGGCGGGCGAAACGAGCGCGTAATGCTGATTCCGTCAGAAGGCTCCCATGATGCGAAGGACCTTACAGGCGCTTCAGACAAGGCGGTCGGATACCTCACTCTCGCGGACAACCACGAGGTCGGCGGCGGTCAGGGCGTCGCCTGGTCACCGGACAGCCGCACACTACACTTCCCGGTCAGCGAGCAGGGGTCAACCCGGCTCTACAGCGTCGACATCGAAGGAAAAGAGCTTAAGGCGCTCACGCCTCCGGACCACGAGGTGGCCTGCTTCAGTCTCAGCAAGGACGGACGGCGATTCGGGATCACCATGGGCAATGCCACGGATTTTTACAACGTGTTCGTAGGGAATTTGGATGTCGAATCCCTGGAACCTCGTAGGCTCAGCGATCTTAACCGCAAGTACCTGAACGAATCGAACTTCCAGATTCCGGAGGAGATGCGGATTCCGAACGGGGATGGTGGAAGCGTACACGGATGGATCCTGCGTCCGCCGGATTTCGATGAATCCCGTAAATACCCGGCGGTTGTGTACGTGCATGGTGGTCCAGCGCTACAGTATGGCGGCAGGGCAGCGCCGTTGCACGAGCATCAATGGCTCGCGGCGAACGGCTACGTAGTCCTTTTCTCAAATCCGAGAGGGAGCAAAGGGTACGGTGAAGGCCACACGATGGCGATAAAAGGGGATTGGGGCAACAAGGACTGGATCGACGTGCAGGCAATAGCCGATTACGGCGCATCATTGCCCTATGTGGATTCATCGCGCATGGCGATCATGGGAGGATCGTACGGCGGCTTTATGACCGCCTGGGCGGTGGGCCATTCCGACCGATTCCGCTGCGCCATTACCGATCGACTCGTAGGCAACATGCATAGTATGAGCGGCACTTGCGACTTCCCGTGGGAGCACGGCAAGTTCTACAAGGGCAACGCCTGGGACGACCCGTCAGACATGTGGCGCGTATCCCCGCTCCACTACGCCGGCCGAATCAGCACTCCCCTGCTCATCATCCATTCCGATGGCGACCTCCGCTGTCCGGTCAGCCAGGCGGAGGAGCTGTTCGCCGCATTACGCTGGCAGCGAAAGGAAGTAGAATTCGTCCGCTACCCCCCGGAATCCAGCCACGGCCTATCCCGAAGCGGCCCCCCAGACCTTCGTCTGGACCGCCTCAAGCGGAATCTGGCCTGGCTCGACAAGCATCTGAAGTAATCGGTCCGATCCGACCGATATGTCCGATCCGTCCGATTCAAAGGCCGCGCAAGAGAATGCCGGTCGATTTCGAGTCCAGGCGGCGGGTATCGGGGATGAGGAAGCGGTTGCCGTCTACATCGATGATTATGGCGCGGTTGCCAGAGAGTTCGTGGATGCTGTCCTTGAGGTTCCGCACAACCAGTTCCTTTTCGCCGCGGTCTGTTCGCACACGCCAGTAGACCGCGCCGAACTCTTCCTTGACGCTCAGAACTTCGGTCACTTCCGGCACGAAGTATCGGAGTTCAAGCTCTTCCTCGAGGATCCGTCGCGATTCCGGTGCCAGGTCGGCCGGGTCCACCAGAAGCCCTATATCCTTTCCCGCCGCGTCCTGGAATCCGATGTAATGATGAGGGTCGGAAATTGGAAACGCCCGCGCAATCGCTACTTGCAACCATGAACGATCGCCTTCCACGGTCAACCGCGTGGTCCCGCCCGCACGAAAGAGTCGGACTACGGCCGGATTCAGGATAATGACGTCGTCGCTCATACGGCGCGAACCCGGTTTAGCTCGGTCTGAGCGTTGACGAGGTTTGAATAGGCGCCGTCTAGGGCCATGAGCTCATCGTGGGTTCCGGATTCTACGATCTTGCCGTCCGAGAGCACGACGAGGCGGTCGGCATGACGGAGCGTGCTCAGTCGGTGGGCGATGGCGAACGTAGTCCGGTTTTCCACAAGACGGTTGATCGCCTCCTGGATCAGCCTCTCAGTCTCCGTATCCACGCTTGCGGTCGCCTCATCCAGGATAAGAATCGCGGGGTTGTTAAGGATGGCGCGGGCGATGGAGATGCGTTGGCGCTCGCCTCCGGATAGCCGCTGTCCGCGCTCGCCTACCACGGTGTCGTACGCATCCGGGAAGCGAAGGATGAATTCGTGAGCATTCGCCGCTTTGGCCGCCCGGATAATCTCCTCGGGAGCAGCATCGGGGCGGGCATAGGCGACATTGTCGCGGATCGTACCGGGGAAGAGAAAAGGCTCCTGGAGCACCATTCCGAGCTGCCGGCGATAGTCCTCCTGGCGTATATGGCGAAGGTCTTCGCCATCCACCTTAATACTTCCGTCCGTTACGTCGTAAAATCGCGCTAGCAGGTTAATAATCGTCGTCTTGCCGGCGCCGCTGTGACCTACCAGCCCGATCATCTCACCCGGCTTTACTGAGAGATTGAAGTCCTCCAGTATGTTCCGGCCCTTCTCGTAAGCGAAAGAGACGTGGTCGAATTCGACTGAGCCCTGAATCCGCGGGGCATCGATCGCCTTGCGCTGATCGCGCACCTCGGGCTCGGTGTCCAACACCTCGAAGACACGTTCGGCTGCTGTCATGGAGCGTGTGGACCAATCGACCGCGCGGTTGAAATTCTGGAATGGCTGGTAGAACTGCATCAGGTACCCCGCAAACGCGGTGAGAGTGCCGATCGTCATGCCGCCGTGTAGCACGCTGTAACCGCCCACCAGCCAGATGATGTAGGAACCTACCGCCATCAACAGCCCCAGCGAAGGCATATACACGGCCCACATGGCGTTCGCGTTATAGCTGGCCTCGAAAACTTTGAAGTTGCGGTCTTCGAAGCGGCGGTTCTCCTGGCCCTCTTGCGCAAAAGCCTTGATAACGCGCATTCCGCTGAGTGAACTATTCTAAGTGGAGTACATGCGCGAGATTCGGTGGTGGACGAGGGAGAAGCGCTGCCGCGCCCTGGGAAGGAACCACCGCGTGAGGAGATAGATGAACGGCGCCGGAATCAGCAGGAGCGCCGCAAGCCGCGGATTCAGGCGGAAGAGTACGAATCCGGTAAGGGTCAAAGTCAGGATATTGCTGAGGAAGAACGGGATTCCGTCCATCAGGAAATCCCACAGATTGTCCGCGTCGTTGGTCACGCGAGACATCACGCTGCCAGTGGTGCGCTTATCGTAATACCCGAGCGAAAGCTCGTTGAACTTGTGGAATAGGGCGACCCGGATATCCATCAGCGTCCGCGCCCCGATAAAGGAACTGAGCCGGCGCTGTGCGTACTGGAGCCCCGCCTGCGCAAACCGCGCCGCGGCCAGGAAGCCGACCAGCCAGGCTACCTGAGTCATTGCTGAATCGGGCGTGGCCCGCATGGTGATCAAGGTATCCACGATACGCCCGCCCACGTAGGGTGGAACGAGATCGGTCAACGCCGCGCCTATCAACACGAGGATTCCGCCGCCTACCTGGAGCTTGTATGGCCGCAGGAACCGGAACAGGCGGAACATCACGCCGCGTTTATCTAAACAGGCCTCGCAGACGTCCGAGTCTTCTTCAAGCACCCGCTTGCACCGCGGGCAGCGCTTCTCATCTTCTCGGGACTGCTCCCAATCGGGCTCCTCGCCTTGCGCCAATGCGTTCAATCCGCGGGCGATTACGTGCGCGTCGCCGGCAAACGCCTGCGAGTACCGGGCGAGCGGAATAGTGTCGAAATCCGTCCTGACCTGGAGAATGCCGTTCCCTACGAAGGTCTCGGCTTTGACCGACCGGATTCCGGAGATTGGAATCGCCCGACGCAGCTCTGCGGGTCCGCTGCCATTCGGCCCGAAAACACGCACCGATTCCGAATCAATGACTAGCCAGTGGGGGCCGAACTCCCCGCCTTCCGTGAGATCGGTCTCGAAAATAATGAGGCGAGCGCCGTCTTCGGGCTTTGCCGCCAGGATGCTTACATTTGCTCCATTTCCTCCAGCAGTAGGGGAATGGTTGGAGGCTAGCCAGTTCTGAAGTTCCGGCGGAAGAGAATCAAGTCGCGGCATATCAGCTAATACGATACACCATCAATCGAAGTTGAAGGGAGACCATGCGAGTATACTTAATAGCATCCAGGAGAGAACTGGAATTCTTCGTAGAACGTAATAGACATAAGCGACGATCCACGCACGGAATTAAATCCGCGCAGTCCATTCACCAAGAGGAGAACGCAATGATTCGTATGACCGCGGCCATTGCCGCAGCAGCCCTGCTAGTGTCCGGCGCGGCGCTCGCCGGCGCGCCGCAGAAGCCGAAGAAGGCGAAGGTCGTCCATGTGATGACCTGCCCGATGATGAGCACCCCCGGTAAGAAGGACCTGACGCGCACCGTCAAGACCAAGGCCGGCACTACCTATATGGTCCATTTCTGCTGCGCGCAATGCCCTGGCCCGTTCGGCAAGCTCTCGCAAGCAGAAAAGGAAAAGAAGATCAAGGCCGCCCTCGCGAAGAAAACCGCCGCGGCCCCTGCTCCCAAACTGATTGAAGTCAATACCTGCCCGATAATGGGCGGAGATTCCACCGGCGCAGGCGGGGGAACCAGCCTTGTCGGCAATTACAAGGTCAACTTCTGCTGCGGCGGCTGCAAGCCAAAGTTCGACGCTCTCACAACGGCCGAGCAGCAAACCAAGATTCAGGCAGCGCTCAAGAAGAGCTAATCGCTCGGTGTTCAGGTGTTCGGGTGTTCGGGTGTTCGGGTGTTCGGGTGTTCGGGGCACAATGCCGGAACACCCGAACACCCGAACACCTGAACGGC
>JBKJZI010000051.1:0-7454 GCA_046715155.1 Chthonomonadales bacterium
TGGTGGTCGCTTTTCTCTGCCGGTGGGGTGATCTCGACAATATTGACCCCAATCACTATCCTTCTCACCGCTTTTGCGATTCCAGCAGGCTGGATTTCGGGAGAGACGCTCTACGCGCTCGTTACACATCCGCTCGGCCGGCTCTATCTCTTGCTCCTGATCGCTCCTCCACTCTTCCATGGCGCTCATCGTACTCTCTTCACACTGGTTGATCTCGGCATGAAACCGCTGAAGATTCCGCTCTCGATCCTTCTTTATGGCGGTGCTATGCTCGGTTCCGGCCTTGCCGCCTTCCTCCTCATCCGCATCTAATTTACGTCCGCCGGATTCCGTGACACGAAAGCGGAGTCTCAGGTGACACTCAAATGGGCCGTTCGTGATAAATGTTGGCTATTGTTAACGCAATTGCTGACTTTCCAGACCCGATTGGGTATAACGGATTGGGTTCCCCCACCCGGGCGCGTGTGCGCCCCAATTCGCCGGGTCCCGTCCTGTGTAGGATTCCTGAAGCCGTTAAGGCGAGGGCCTGATCGCTTGCGAATGCCGCCCCCGAATGCATTCGGGACGCTTCGGCAGCGCAAGATATCCTGGCAAGGGTTGCCGCAAGACCCTGCTCCCGAGTCAACGAGGCCGAGGGAAAAATAGAGATGCCGAAAGCCACGACCGATCGAAGCGTCATGAGGCGCGCGCTCGCGCCGCTGCCGAACCTCCGGAATCGTCACTTCCTCCTGCTGGATACGGTCGGACTTCTTCTCATCCCTGGCGTCGCATTGATGCTGCGGCTCGACAGCGCCCGGGCGGCTGTTCCGTACCTGGGCGCCCTGGCTCTCTATACTCTGTCGTCGCTCGCAATAGCGCTCGGCGTATTCTGGGCATTTGGGCTATACCATCGGTACTGGCGGTACGCTACGGTGGATGAGCTCGTTCAGGTCGTCATCGCGGTAGGCTCTGCTACCGGCGTACAGGCCGTGCTCTACCTCGCAAGCTCTTCTCTTCCTATCTGGCCGGATGACTTCCCCCGCTCGCTGCCGATAATAGGCGGACTCCTCACCCTCGTAATGGTCGGCGGCTCGCGTTTCAGCGTGCGCCTGGCGGAGCAGACCCTGCGAACCAAACCGAGAGCCGATGCGAGGAACGTACTCGTGGTAGGGGCCGGTTTCGCCGGGCAGATGCTTATCAAGGAGCTGCAGATCAGCTCTCAGCTTGGTCTTCAGCCCGTCGGCTTTCTGGATGACGATGTGTACAAGCAGGGCGTCCGCATAGCGAATCTCCCTGTGTTCGGCCAATGCGACCGTCTCATTGAAGTCGTACGAGAGATGGAGGTCGCGGAGGTTATCATCGCGATGCCGAGCGCATCGGGCAAGAAAATCCGTGAACTGCTCGAGCTCTGTGAAGACGCCGGAGTTCCAGCGAAGACCCTTCCGGGCTTTTCCGCCATCTTGGACGGCAAGGTCCGCGTAAGCCAACTGCGCAACGTAGACATCGAGGACCTCCTTCGGCGCGAAGCTATCGATACGGACATCGCACGTGTTCGCGAGCTTCTACGCGGAAAGCGCGTGCTCATAACGGGCGGCGGCGGCTCCATCGGGAGCGAGCTTTGCCGGCAGGTGATCCAATGTGGTCCCAGCGACATGGCGCTTTTCGGCCATGGCGAGAACTCGATCTTCGAGATTAACGCGGAGCTGAGCTCCA
This sequence comes from Chthonomonadales bacterium, assembly GCA_046715155.1. Classification (GTDB taxonomy): domain Bacteria; phylum Armatimonadota; class Chthonomonadetes; order Chthonomonadales; family CAJBBX01; genus JBKJZI01. Next base: position 1,693 of record JBKJZI010000051.1, read on the forward strand.
GCCTGAACGGTCGGCACTCCTCGAACGGACACGGAAGCGACTACACAGGTCACACGAACCTGCACGCCATCATTGCCGATGTCCGCTCGCCGGAGCGAGTCCGCAGTGTTGTTCGGTCCTTCCGGCCGGACATCATATTCCACGCAGCGGCCCACAAACACGTTCCGCTGATGGAGCTGAACCCAACCGAAGCAGTTACGAATAACGTGCTTGGAATGCGGAATCTACTTGACGCGGCCATGGAGTCGGGAGTTGAGCATTTCGTGATGATCTCGACCGACAAGGCGGTGAATCCGACCAGCGTTATGGGCGCCAGCAAGCGGGCTGCCGAACTTCTACTCCTGCGCGCCGCCAGGCTGACCGGGCATAACTATGTCGCCGTCCGGTTCGGAAACGTATTGGGGAGCCGCGGCAGCGTCGTTCCTATCTTCAAGCGACAGATCGCCGCCGGAGGCCCAGTCACCGTAAGCCACCCGGAGATGCGGCGGTACTTCATGACGATCCCGGAAGCCGTGCAGCTCGTGCTTCAAGCCTCGGTCCTCGGACAATCCGGAAGCGTGCTCATGCTCGACATGGGCGACCCGGTGAAAATCGTGGACCTGGCGAAGGACCTGATCGAACTATCTGGCTTGGAAGTCGGCCGCGACATCGACATCGTGTTCAGCGGAGTGCGGCCTGGAGAGAAGCTTTACGAGGAGCTGTTCGTCCCCGGCGAAGAGTACCAGCCGACCCAACACGACAAGATCCTGCTTGCACGGAACGCGAGTTCCTTCGTACCTGACCATCTGGAAGAAGCCCTCCGAGCCTTGGAGCGAGCCGTAGACCGGGATGACGCACATGCGGTTCGCGGCATCTTGCGCGGACTGATTCCGGAATACGGGCCTGAGCTGGAGCGAAATCCGGAGACTACGGGGACAGCACATCTACTGCCTTCCAACGGCAGCGTCTCCGAGCCGCTGCCCCGCATGGCGGTGGCCACCGACACTTCGAACGCAGAGCGCGTGTCCGTAAGCGGGCAGTAGAACGAGGGTATCGGATATCGGGTGTCGGATGAATCAGATACCTCGGTACTTAATGGATGACCTTACCCGAAACCCGATACCTGAGACCCCATTCATGAATGTCCTTGTGACCGGCGCGGCCGGATTCATCGGTTCTCACCTCGTCCGGGCCCTCCTTCGGGAGGGCCATTCCGTGCGCGCCATAGACAACCTCTCCACCGGCTACTTCTGGCGTCTGGAAGAGATCGTCAGCCGAATTGAATGGATCGAAGGCGACATTACCGATCGGGAAACGGTGCTAAAAGCGGTAAGCGGAATCGACGTTGTCCTGCACCAGGCCGCCATCGCGTCTGTAGCTCGCTCCCTGGATGATCCACTCGCATCAGACCATGCCAACGTTACCGGCACTCTGAATCTGCTGCAAGCCTGTCGCGAAAAGGGCGTTAAGCGCCTGGTGTTCGCAGGTTCCTCTTCCGCGTATGGGAGCTCCCCCGCGCTACCGAAAGTCGAGACGATGTGTCCGCTTCCGATGAGCCCTTACGCAGTAAGTAAGCTCACGGGCGAACAGTATTGCAAGGTCTTCGCTGACCTGGGCTACGTCGAAACCGTGACTCTGCGCTACTTCAACATCTTCGGGCCTATGCAGGACCCCACTTCTCTCTACTCCGCCGTGATTCCGAAGTTTGCCGTAGCCCTGCTGGAAGGGACGCCGATAAAACTGGATGGCGACGGTACCCAATCGAGGGACTTTACCTACATCGACAACGCCGTTCAGGCCAACCTGCTTGCAATGACGGCAGTCGGCGTATCCGACGAAGTGTTTAACGTCGGCTGTGGAGCCCGCTACGACCTGAATCAACTCATCCGCGAGCTCGGAGACATCCTCGGAATCGAGCCCATCGTAGAAAACTGCCCGCCCCGCCTCGGCGACATCCCCCACTCGCTAGCGGACATCAGCAAAGCCCGGAATCTCCTCGGCTACAACCCAACCATAGACTTCACTGAGGGCCTCCGCCGCACCGCCGAATGGTTCCGAGCCCAGCACAATTCCTCAGTTCCAGCGCCCCCTATCCTCTCCCATCTCGTCCGACCTGTTTGACCCGTCCGACCCGTCAAATCGTTTACGACTCTACTGCGTTGTGATAGCCAGGCGCTTGAGACGCCAGCGGTTTACTTCAACTGAGGCGAGGAGGACAAGGCCGAGGATGAGTTGTTCCCATATTCCGGTCTGGCCGTAGCCGCGCACGCCATTGGCGATTACGCCGATGGTGAGGATTCCGAGCAAGGTTCCCGTCATCGTGCCCATTCCGCCGGCAACGGATGTTCCTCCGAGCACCACTGCCGTGATAGCGCGCAGCTCGAAGTAGCGGCCGGCATCCGGCACCGCCGTCGCCCCTCTGGCCGTGACGACGACGGCCGCCAGTCCCGCCAGCAGGCCGCTGATCGCATAGACCGCAATCTCCGTGCGGCGGACGCGGATTCCGCTGAGGTAGGCCGCCTCCCGATTGCCACCTAGAGCCAGAATCGACCGTCCAAACGCAGTCCGCTTCAGTGCGATTCCGCAGACGAGGAGCGCCGCGCCCGCGACCCAGACCGGGCCCGGAAGCCCGATGTAGTTTTCATATCCGATGTCCGTCAGGGCGGGCGGTAGCCCGGAGATACTGTTGCCGTCGCTCAGTACATAGGCTCCTGCGCGAGCCGCCGAAAACATCGCTAGTGTGGCGATAATTGGTGGAACACTGAACCGGGCAATAAGCAGCCCGTTGGCCATGCCGCACGCAAGTCCGGCGGTGAGTCCCACCATACAGGCCGCCCCAACACCCCACCCTCTCTCTGCCGCGAGGACTCCGATCACGACGCTTGCCAGTCCGATGATCGACCCGACCGAGATGTCGATCCCGCCCGTGGCGATGACGAGAGTCATGCCAGCCGCTACGATGGCGATTTCCGATGCGCTGGAGAGAATCGCCCAGGCATTTGCCTGGGTCCGGAAGTCCGGCAGGTTGCCAGACAGCCAGAATACGGCTGCAGCAAGGACTACGGACACGCCCGTTTCCGCGGGGAGCCGTCGCAGCACCGCAGTCAAATCCGCGCCCCCGCCCGCGCCCGCCGCGCTTGCTCTACGAGCGCCGCGAAGAGGATCACCGCCCCGGTGATGAGACCATAGCGCTCCGTCGGCACGCCGGAAAGGAAGAGCGCATTTCGCATGATCACGATGATGACGGCCCCAAGGGCCGCTCCCACGACGCTCCCCTCGCCTCCGGTCAGCCGCACACCGCCGATGACGACCGCCGCAATAACTTCCAGCTCATAGCCTTCCGCGAGGTTCCACTGCGCCATGTCTGACGCAGCGATCCACAATGCACCCCCCATCGCGGCGCAGAGTCCGGAGAAGAGGTAGGCCCTCCGGAGCACGAAATCGACCGGCACGCCGGAGAGGCGCGCGGCCTGCTCGCTGCCACCGACCGCGACCACCCGCCTGCCGAACCGGGAGCGGGCCTGCATAACGCCGAACGCCATGGCGATCAACACGAAGAATACGAAGGGTAGGAAGCCGCGGCCGAGTGTGAGGAACGTATCCGGAAGCTGGCTATAGGGTACGGCTTTGGTGGCGATATTGGTGATGGCTCGGTATATGAGAAGGGTGGCGAGGGTGACGAGGATCGGCGGCAGGCGTCGGTAGGTGATCATCGAACCGTTCAGGAATCCGGCGAGGGCCCCCGCTGCCAGCCCGAAGGCGACCGCGACGGCCGGCGGCCAGCCGGCCATCATGCGCTCGCCCATCACGCAGGCTGAGAGCGCGGCCATGGAGCCCACCGAGAGGTCGATTCCTCCGGTGAGGATAACCAACGCCTGACCACAGGCCATGATGCCGATAAACGCCGCTTCCTGGCCTACCTGCGCCAGGTTCTCCGGCGAGCGAAACGAGGCTTTCGTGAGGGCGAGCCAGGCGACGGTGGAGAGAATCAACGCGATCGCGGGCAGCTCGCGGAATCCGGCTAAAAGGGTCGTTCTGGAATGTAGCGAATCGGAGTTGCCGGAAGCCACGCTCACCGGCGGATTCCGGAGGCGGCCCCTGCGGCTGCGGCTTCGATCTCCTCGCGAGTGGCAACTAGCATGTCGCCCGGAATCGTCCGTTTCAGGGCCGCCATCGCACAGCCGAACCGGAGGCCGCGCTCGATGTCGCCATCGAGGAACCCGTCGATCACGCCGGCATCGAACGCGTCGCCGGCGCCGACCCGGTCCACTTCCCCGGCATCCAGCGCGGCCGCGGTGAAGAACTCACCGGCTCCGAACGCGACCGCTCCGCTCTGGCCTACCGTCACCACTACGTTAGGGACCCCGTACTTCTCGTGGAGGGCAGCGGCAACGGAATCTGCCTCCCCTTCCGTGCCGAAGACTTCGGCGGAATCGGCAGACGGCGTAATGAGTAGGTTCACGTGCGGAAGAACGGTTTCGAGCGTGACCCGCGCGGATTCCGCCGACCACAACTTGCGGCGAAAGTTGACGTCGAGCGAAACAGTTAGCCCCGCTTCGCGCGCACCCTCGGCGGCGACTCTTACTGCGTCGGCGCAAGCAGGTCCCAAAGCCGCAGTTATTCCGGTCACGTGCAGATGGCGGGCGGTTCGGAGCATCGATTCATCCACATCGGCCGGAGACATGTGGCTCGCGGCCGACTCGGCCCGGTCATAGGTTATCTCGTGCGGACGGGGCGCCACGCCGAACTCGACGAAGTAGACGCCCGCGCGGTGTTCATCCCAGATCACGTGCGACGTATCCACGCCCCAGCGCCGGACCTCGGATTCGATACGCCTGCCCAACGGATTCCGCGGGAGCCGCGACCACCACGCTACGCGCCGGCCGAGCCGCGCCAACGCCGCCGCCGTGTTGGATTCGCTGCCCCCGACCTGTACCTCAAGCGAGCCGGCATGCTCCAGCCGCTGGAATCCGGGCGGATTCAGCCGAATCATCGTCTCGCCGAATGTGACGACGTCGAACATGGGCAAGTTATCAATTATCAGTTATCAGTTATCAGTTATCAATCTCAGAATCTCTTATTGATAATTGATAATTGATAACTGATCATTTCAACGCTTTCACCGCGTCCAGCACCTCGCGCGGATGGGCGGCGATATCGAACTTGGAGAAGACGCCGCGGATTATGCCCTGCTTATCGATGAGAAACGTCGTGCGGTCGATTCCCATGTATTCCCGGCCCAAGAACTTCTTGAGCTGCCAGACTCCGTAGAGCTCGGCCACGCCATGCGTTTCGTCGGAAAGCACGGGGAACGGTAGGTCGTGCTTCTTCGCAAACTTGCTCTGCTTGGCCACGGAATCCGCGCTGATTCCCAGGACAACCGTCTCGGCCTGTTCGAAGGGACGATACGCGTCGCGGAACCCGGACGCCTCGGCCGTTCAACCGGGAGTATCGGCCTTGGGATAGAAGAAAAGGACCACGTTCTTGCGGTCCTTGAAGTCCTCAAGTGAAACGTTCTCGCCCGTACTGGAGGGCAATGTGAAGCCGGGAGCGGGCGCGCCCATGCCCGGCGCAGCAACGGCCATCAGGGAATCTCCTTGCGGCATTCGGGGGCAGTAACGACGACATTCTAGCACATGCCCGCACAAACAAAAAGCCCCGCAGCGGAGGCGCGATATTGTAGGGGCGGCCACAAAGGGCCGCCCCGACAACAAGCACGAACAACAGCGTAAAAAGACTGTACGGGAGGCCGGAATTTACCTTTAGGTGTGTGTAAGCCCAGT
>JBKJZI010000052.1:0-13525 GCA_046715155.1 Chthonomonadales bacterium
GAGGCAATCTCAAAAATCCGCCCCCAGTTCGGATCGCAGGCTGCAACTCGCCTGCGTGAAGCCGGAATCGCTAGTAACCGCAGATCAGCTAAGCTGCGGTGAATACGTTCCCGGGCCTTGTACACACCGCCCGTCACGTCACCTGAGTTGTCTGCACCCGAAGTCCGTGGCCCAACCGCAAGGGGGGAGCGGCCGAAGGTGTGGGGAGCGAGGGGGACGAAGTCGTAACAAGGTAGCCGTATCGGAAGGTGCGGCTGGATCACCTCCTTTCTAAGGAACTTGTGATTTCGGATTTCGGATTTCGGATTTCGGATTTGAGCTTCGGTTCAATCCGCATTCCGCATTCCGCATTCCCCAATCCTAATTCCCAGGTCGATCTCTTGACGACAAACCAATAGTTCCTGCATCGAAGTACCAGCCGCAAGGCTCACTGCCCGGTTTTGAAAGATCAGCGAAGAGGGGGCCCCGATGCCACGTTGGGCATAGGGGCCCCCTCTTTTTCTGATTCCCGGGCATTCGTTGCTCAACCTGACGCTCATACTGCATCTCAGCGATTGAGCTGAACGGAGTCTCGGTAGGGAATCTCGGCCAGGTTTAGAATCAGTATTCCGAGGCCGCCACATCCCCCGTCGCCACTGATATGAACCACGATTCGACATACTCCGTCTTGGTTGCAACGCTGCGCCCGCGGCGCGCGATGATCGATTCATGAAATGGATTACCGGTTGCGAATCGAGATGCTTGGCGGCCTGCGTGCGCACAATTCCGCCGGCGAATCCATCCGCCTATCCCTGAAGAAAACGGGCTCTCTGCTCGCCTTCCTGGCATACCACCTTAATCGGGCGCATACGCGCGAATCCCTCATCGAGATTCTTTGGCCGAATTGCGAAACGGCGACCGGCCAGAACCGCCTGAGAGTGACACTGACATCGCTACGCCGTCTTCTGGAACCAGATGGCGTACCGCCCGGCACGATACTCCAGTCGGACCGATTTACCGCGCAACTCAATCCTCACGTCGTCACCACGGACGTGGCCGAGTTCGAATCCGCAGTCGAGGCGGCGGCCCACGCCGAGACCGATGCATCGCGGCGTAAATCTCTCGAGCGCGCCGTTGCCTTGCACTGCGGAACGCTTCTGCCCGGACTCTACGAGGAATGGGTGGCCGCCGAGCAGGCGCGTCTGTCTGAAAGTTGCTTTCGCGCGCTGCGCGACCTCGCCGCTCACTTTGAGACCGCGGGAGATCTTCCGGAGGCCCTGCACTACGCCCGTAGAGCGGTCAATGCGGATTCCCTTCAGGAGGAAGCGCACTGCGACCTTATGCGGTTGCTTGCCGCAGCCGGCCAGCCTGCCGCATCGCTTCGTCAGTTTCGCGAGCTTGAACGGATACTGGATATAGAGCTCGGTGAGCACCCGTCTCCCTCCGCCCGTGAACTTGCAGATCGAATCCGCGCGGGTCGACGCAGGCCGGCGGACAATTCCTTTGATCCGCAAAAAGCTCAAGGGAAGGACCATGTAGGATGCTCCCCATCATTGCCCGCGCGCCTGCCGATCCCATGGACGCGCTTTTTCGGCCGCTCAGATGAGCTGGACCGTCTCCGCCGAATGTTGTCTCCACGCTCAGACCAAACGTGCAGGCTGGTGACGATCACTGGTCCGGGAGGATCAGGAAAAACTCGGCTGGCGATCGAAGTGGCCCGGCATCTCGAGAGGGAGTACCATGGAGCGACCTGGTTCGTGGCTCTCGCCGATCTCGCGGATTCCCGGCTCATCTCGGACGCCATTCGCGACGCGATGGGGCTCCCCCGCGTCACGAGCCTTACTCCGATGGAGCAGGTAGCATCAGCCCTTAGCGCGCGACCATCGCTGATCGTGCTCGACAACCTGGAACACCTGATCTCGGACAACCGGACGAAGGCCGAGGATGGAGCGGCGCTCGTTCGCTCGCTTCTCGAACGGATTCCGTTTCTGACGTGCCTGGTCACTTCAAGGAGAACCCTTGATCTTGTAGGCGAGCACGAGTTCGTTGCGCTTCCCCTTCCTACACCGGCTCTCTTCGGTCAAGAGCCCGGCTCGGTTACGAGCGTCACGCGCGCCGAATTGGGGGCGTTGGCCCGCATTCCGAGTATGCAGCTCTTCATGGATCGCGCGCAATGCGTGCGATCCGAATTCAGGCTCAGTCCAGAGAATGCAGGTTCTATCGCGACGCTCTGCAATCGTCTTGAGGGGATTCCACTGGCAATCGAAATGGCCGCGGCGCGAGCGCGCGTCCTTTCGCCCCAGCAGATGCTTCGACAGCTTGACCGCCGTTTCGAATTTCTCGTGAGCCGCCAACGAGATGCCGAACCGCGCCATCGAACGCTTCGAGCTGCGATGGATTGGAGCTATCGCCTCCTTCCCGCGCACATCCAGCGATTCCTCTCTCGGCTGTCCGTGTTCCGCGGCGGCTTCACCCCAGAATCCGCGGCGGCGGTCTGTTACGAGCCCCAGAGTCTCGAGTACCTAGGGCATCTGCGCGAATGCTCGATGATTCTAGCCGACGAGAGTGGCTCCGAAGTCCGGTTCTGGATGCTGGAGACATTGAGGGAGTTCGGCCGGGACCGACTCACTCCTGATGAGCGTGACGGTCTGGGGCGAAGTCATGCCGAATACTTCCTCTCTCTTGCGGAGGAGGCAGCGCCCAGGCTGTCTGGACACGACCAGGCCGTCTGGTTCGAACGGCTCGAGGCCGAACACGACAATATGCGCGCGGTCCTCGATTGGATTTGCGGGGATTCCGAGGGTGGCGAAATCGCCCTCCGATTGGTCACTGCGCTCCGGTGGTTTTGGATCAGGCACCTCCATTGGACGGAAGGTATCCGGCGCATCACGGAAGCGCTGTCCCGTGAGGACGCGCCACGGCATCGGTTGACCTGCACGTGCCTCCGCGCGGCCGGCCACATGGCGGCGATGCAGGGTGACCATGTGACCGCGCAGAGCCTGTTGGACGAGAGCCTGAAACTGGCGCGCGAATTGGACGACCGGGAGGCACTCGCCGACGCCCTGACGTACAGAGGAATGCTCGAAGCGCTCCGGAACGACCCGACCTGCGCACGGCGCTACATGGAAGAGGGTCTCGCGATCTCACGCACACTGGAAGAGAGGATGCAGGGAGTCAGTCCTGGTTACGATTTTTGCGAGCAGCTTTACTTCCTGGGGCAAGTCAATCTGATGATTGGCGACCTGGCGACTGCGCGCGCGCTCTGTTCAGAGGCGTATGAATACGAACGGCGGACCGGCCAGACAGGCAGTTACGCGGCCGCGTTTCTTGGGAACGTCATGCGCGTCCAGGGCGACTACGCCGACGCGCGCGCCATGCTCAGCGAGAGCATTCGTGTCTCCAGCGAGCTGGGCCACATGCAGCTTGTCTGCTATTCCATGGAGTGGTTGGCGTGGGTGGATCTGGCCGAGGCCAGGTTTCTGCGCGCCGCGACGCTGTGTGGCGCGGTCGAGGCGCTCCGCGAGCCGCTCCACCTCGTACTCCCCAGCAATTTTCGCGACCACTACGACCGGAGTATCGCCGAGCTGCGCGCAGCTTTGGGGGAGACATCTTTCCGGGACGCCTGGGATGACGGACGCGCGATGACGACAGAACAGGTCATCGCGTACGCGCTGGAACAATAGAGCCGTATTGAAATGCGCGATCGGAATCCACGCTGAGGGGGGAAGCGGATGCTTTCGCCTCTCCTCTTTGATTTGCTTATTGAACCCAAGCAAGCTAGGTTTGTTGCGCCTAACCGGGCGTCGTATGGACTGCAGCCTCGTTCTCTACTCTCTGATTCCCCTCAAGTTTTTTTCTCATTTGTTCGTCTTCTCCGGATTCTGACGGTTTTCCTAATGCTCGCCTAATGGTGGGCCTGTAACATTGGCGGCAGAAGTGTAGCGGAAGGCTGTTGAGCCTGCGATACGTTAGCGCCATTGTCAAGCGTCCCGGCCGTTTTCACTCGATGGCTCTTCCCTCCTCGGCCCGGGCAGTCGGTCTGCGCGCCGGACCGCAGCCGTTACCTCGCAGACCACCATAAAAAAGGAGAACAAGCCATGTTCAAACGCTCCAGGAGGGGATTCCTGGCCGCGGTCGCGGTCGGACTCACCTTGGCGGCCTCGGGCAGGCAATGCGCCGTCTACGCCCAAACAGAGACGGTAATGCACGTCCACGCGATCAGGATAGATCGACAAGAAAGGTTCGGGGGAGGGCCACGCCGCCTAATCGTGGCGGTCGTAGCGATCAGGGACCAGTTCGGAAACCCGGTCGCCGGCGCCACCGTCACCGGAGATTTCTCCGGGTGCTTCACCAAAAACGACGCCTCTGCGGAGACTAACAGTGTTGGGGATGCCACGGTTCTGGGCAAGGGGTTCATTTGCTCGGGACCGTGTACGCTTACCTTTAGGGTGACAGGCGTCACCAAGACCGGGGCGACCTACGACCCGTCAACCAACGTCGTGAGCGAGGCCTCCGACTCTTGCGGGTGAACTGGCGCCGGGGCGGTGAGATTCAGCGGTCTAGCACAGGTCTCACCGGCTGACAACTACAACCGATAGAAAGGAGACGACCATGAAACGAATGCAGTTCGCTTGTCTCGCAGCCGCTTTGGCATTGCTCTTCGGAACGACCGGCTTCGCCGCGCCGGGCGCACTCCGAGAGATCATCGTCTTCGGACACAGCCACGCGGACAACGGCAACGATCACATCTTGAGCGGCGGTGTGGTGGTCCCGCCGCCGTACTTCGGCGGGCGGTTCTCCAATGGTCCGCTCTGGGTCGAGCGGCTGGCGGAGCGGCTCGGAATCGGACATTCTACAGAAGGCGAACCGGTGCCGGCCCCCAGCGAGGCCGGCGGAAGCAACTACGCCTACGGCGGCGCGGAAACCGGCTCGGGTTTTTCTGACGCTTGCCTCGGGGTTGGCCCGACCAAGGTCTGCGCGCCGAATGTCGGCCTCCAGATCGAGATGTTTTTCGCGGATGGGGGAACCCTTGAGGGTGACGAGCTCGTCGTCGTCCACGCAGGCGAGAACGATAACAGCGCGGAAATCGCAGCGCGCAACATGGGCGAGCACATCGCCGCCCTCGCTGCCGCCGGCGGCAAATCGTTCCTCGTACCCAATATGGCGCGTCTCAGCCAGAGTCCAGGGGAGATCCGGGCAGACCCCGCGCCAGACAACTTCGTGGCCAGGTTCAACGCTTACTTGGCTGAGGAGCTGGATGCGCTCGAAGCGAGGTTCGATATCGTGATTTATCGCTTCGATCTCCTCGGACTTCAGGACGCCATGATCCGCAACCCCACAGCTTTCGGTCTGGCCAACGTCACCGATCCGGCCTGTCCAGGGTGCGGCTTCGGGATCCCGGAGTCTGGCGCCGAGCAGACCATTGCGCCGAATCCGGATGATTACATGTACTGGGACACGGGCCACTTCACTCGCGTGGTGCACGAAACTGTTGGCGATGCGGCGGCCGACCTCGTCTTGAGCAGGCTTCCATGAACTGAACGGCTTGGCCCGGCCGCATTCATCCGTTCGTATTGGTTGAACGGTTCGATTGCGGCCGGGTCAGCAGTCTCGCAGGCGGCTGTACGCGCGATTGGGAAGCCGCTCTGTTGCAGGAGAGACCGGACTGAATATCAAAGAGAGAGCATCATCCTTAGCCTTCTCCGCCTGACAATTTCTTGCGATGACTGAATCCGGTAACGGCAAGGGCGTCTTCTGCGAAGTCGCGCCAGGCGAGGTGCGGGCCGTACTGGCATTGCCCGAGGGAGAATCTCCGGAGGGAATAGCTGTGTACGGCAGGACTCTCTATGTGGGCAACCGGCGCCCCGCACCAGGTTTGGGCGCCACCGTCATCCACTCGGAGATTCTCAGGATCGACCTGAGCGGCACATCCTCGGTTATCGCGACTTTGCCCGATGCGGACGACCCGGACGCCAACGGAATCCTCGGACTGGCCACGGATTTTCAAGGCGACATTTTCGCCGCGCATGATTCGCGACACATTGCCGGTAAAGGCGTTTGGCGTGTCCGTCGCGACGGGTCCACGGAGCGGCTTGCCGGATCCGAAGAGATGGCGTTTCCCAACGGAGTGACGTTCGATCTTGCCGGAAACCTTTACGCGACAGATAGCGAACTAGGGCAAATATGGCGATTTACTCCAGATTCCGCAGGGGGACCGTGGGCGCACGATGCGCTTCTGGAGCCTCTTCCTTTCGACCCGCTGGATATACCGCTCCCCGGCGCAAACGGAATCGCCTTCTATCCCCCGAACCACCTCTACGTTGCCAACACCGAGCATGGCCTTCTGCTCCATCTCTGTATCGAAGAAGATGGGACGCCTAGTCCGGTCGAGGTATTGGCGGGAAATCCGGTTTCGCAAGATCCCACAGCATGGATTCCGGACTTCAGAATCTGGACTATCGACGGAATTGCCATGGATGATAACGGGCACATCCACGCCGTGATTCCCGGATTCGTGCCGCTGACGCAGAGAGCCGGATTCCAGTTATCCCCGTTGGTTCGCATAGATCCGAAATCTGGAGAAGTTCACCTCACCAGGACGATTCCGGAGGCTTTCGATGTGCCATTGAGCCTGGCGTTCGGACACAAAGAATGGGGCGAGACGAGTGTCTTTGTGACGAACGGCGATCTCCCGGTAGTTCCGGGCGGGCCGGGACCCGGAGTCATTCAGGCCAATGTCGGCGTGCGGGGCTACTCTGGCCAGACAAACCGTGTACGTTAGCTCTTCTTGATAAATCGGCCTGTCGTGGGATCTCGCGCAGGCATCTACGTTTTAGGATTTGTCAAAACCTGGCGCCGACGCATTCGTCGTTCGCGCCGGTCCGGCCTTACCGCCGGATGTCCTTTCCGCCGAAGAACCCAACGGAAATCTGGACGGAATCACTGCTACGACGATGAGTTTGCGGAGATGCAACCATTGGAATTGTCTTTCGGATTCCGGATTGGTCTTACTTTTTCTTCGTGGAGAAATAGTCGCTGCGGTCGGCCACGGTGACCGCGTTAATCGGTGCCTTGAGCATGCTCTTGAGCACGGCCACTTTGACGCCGTCGTTAAACTGGACTAACCCCGCAACGCGATAGATGTTGCTTGTGGCCTTGTATGAATCACCTTGATCGTAGGTTGAAAACTTGCAGGTAAGAAGATCTCCCTTGACTGTCCACTTCCCCGTCCCCTTCGCCTGCTTGAATTGAGTTGCGCCCACCCTTCCGCTTGCGCTGGAGAACCGGTAATCGAACGTGCCGTCTGCTTGGAGATTGAGCGTTCCGCCATAAGAAACGACGGACATGGAAGTCGCTCCTGTATAGATGTTCTCAAACTGGAGTGCCGAAGAACTGCCGTACGCGTAGCTGCCTATTAGGGCTGTTCGGTCCACCAGCGGGCGTCCCTTCGCGGCTGGGCACCGGAACTGCGCGAGCAGTGTTTCCGCCATGTCAGCGCTCATACCGTAGGAGAACCCGGCGCTCATGCCCACCGCTACCGCGTTAGGATTGGGGTCCTCGTACGTTTGGGCGACGATTACCGGCTGCCACGACTTCCCACAGTCGATCAGGTAGAGAGTGACCAGGGTATCCGATTTGCGGCCGGCTTCCGTTCCCTGTCCGAAAATGAACTGCGACACCAGGCCGTCGCCGATATAGCGGCGATAGACCATTCCGCTCGCCTTGCCGATAAGCTCGGGAGGCGCGGATTCCTTCCAGATTCGCCGCAGGGCCTCCGTGAAGGAACCCTGGGCCGGAATCGCGGGAGGAAAGCGAACAAGCGCTGACACAAAGTCCTGAGAGACCTGTGGTAATTGGAGTTTCCGGTTCACGTACCATCCGTTTTGCTGCGTCCACCCAGCGGGTGTTGTGAATGTGAATCCAGGCGCAAAGCCGGTGGATTTCGGACCGCTTTCCGTTGGGGCGGATGCGGGGCGCACCTTTCGAATAGAAACCGAACTTCCCTTCAAGCTAATCTGATCCAGGTTCACTCCGAGCATTGCAGTCAGTTGAGTTCGGGCGAGGAGTTTGACTTTTTCCTTCTGTTCGTCGGTATCTGAGACGCCGGCGACTCCCATCACGAGAGCGGCCGAACAGAGCGCCCACTCATAACATTCCTGCTTTTTGAGGTCGGACGCGACCTCGATGCCGGCCGATTTGAAGTATGATCGGTACAAGGGGACAAGTGCGAGGAAAGCATCGTCATCGAGCGCCGTGCCTTTGCTAATCGAATAGAGAATGGCCGTGGAGAATGCAAGGGCAGCCGATGCGTCATTCGAGATTCGTCGGCCGGCGGTTCCACTTTCGAAGTTCACAATGAGCTTATTGGTCATTGCTTCCAGGGCTAGCCGTTCGGATTCCTCATCCACCATCTCGCGGAGGTATCGCTTAACGTAAACGCGCCCTCCGCTGGGTTTGAATACGGTGGGGCTCACTGATACAACGGCGCCGGAACCAAGCCCCTTCGCTCCGATGCCCCGCGCTGCATCCACGACCGGATTCCCTGTTGGAACCTGCGCGCCCGCATGGAACGGACGCGTTGCCAAGAACAAGACGAAGGCCAATGTAACGGATTTCATTAGTACCAGTGACTCCATTTGAATTCGGATTGTACTTGAGCGCGTTGCTGGGGAGGATACGTTGCGCGAGCTATACGCGACCGAACCTTGCACGGTGATCAAAAGACGGTGAGCGGGCTGACGTTAGTATTCCTCCAACCGACGCGGATTCTAAGTATAACCGGAGTTCGTGCAGAGGCTGGTTGTGAAATCTGCCGCCACAGGGTCTATTTTTGAAACGGCGCACAACTAGTGATCGTCTCACCTACCCGTGCTAGGAACGCTAAGACCATCATTCGAATCGTGGTATAATCGACGGAGCAATTTGCCTGGGCCTATAGCTCAGTTGGTTAGAGCGCACCCCTGATAAGGGTGAGGTCAGAGGTCCGAATCCTCTTAGGCCCATGAGTACGAAAGCTGAAGGTTGAAGGATGAATTCCGAGTTTTCAACCTTCACCTTCAGCTTTCGTCTTCGGGGGTTTAGCTCAGTTGGGAGAGCGCTGCCTTTGCAAGGCAGATGTCAGCGGTTCGAGTCCGCTAACCTCCACATAGATGAAGTGTCAAAACGCCCGCGGTTCCTGTTGGAGCCGCGGGCGTTTTTGATTGAGTGGCGATTCCCGGGGGTCAGGCCGCGTTCGGGTCGTTTTGCATGATGCCGAAGATGTTGCCGTCCAGGTCCGAGAAGTAGGCAAGGTAACCTACGCCCGGAATCGGCATCTTGGGCACAACGATTTTGCCGCCCAGCGATTCGACCTTTGCCGCAGACTCATCGACGGAGCTTACTTCGATCGTGTTAGCGATTGGTTGGGCAGGGTGTCGGCGTTCCAGCATTCCGCAGTTGATTCCGAGGCCCTCACCTCCGGTGTCGATGAGCCAGTAAGGCATGGGACCTTCCCACTTCCAGCCGAAGATCTCCTGGTAGAACTTGCTCGACGCTTCCGGGTCATCGGCCGGAATCTCGAAATGCACCACGCGGTTCATTGGTCTCTGCTCTCCTGAATGGGTGAACGATGGATGTCCAAAGCGTCATTCGTTTATACCAATCGGGCAAGCAGAATGCAATGGCCCTCTCGAGAAGATCCATCACCTAAGAACGCCGGATTCATACTCCACGAAGATTCGGCTGATGCGGCCGGGGATGATAGGCAGTATCTGCGCCGGAGCGCGCAGGAGGTCGCCGTTTACCGTCTGGTTGCGCGGAACGAGCACGAAGCTTCCAGGCGCCAGCTCCACGGAGAATCGGCCCTGGCTGTCGGAGAAAACGGTCGCGATTTCGACGTTGTCGGCTGAGCGCACGATGGCGATCTCGGCGCCTTGAACGGGCTCGCGGCGGAATCGGATCGACCCAGGTACGAGGTCCGGTATAGACGCCATGACGACACCTTCGATTCCGGTGTTCGTTGCCGGTTGCGACACGATCGTCCCATGCGTCAACGAGGGCGGCTCTTGGGAGGTTCCCCGGGAATCGTCACCGCCACCGCCTCCACAGCCCCAGATCACGCATAGGGCGGCACAGCACAATGTCAGAAGCATTCGTTTCATGTTGTGGCCTCTCCTTACAGGCATAAATACCAGTATGGAGCAGGACGGTGCAGGACGGCGAGGTGAAATCGAAAAAACCGGCAATTCTAACAGCTAAGGATTCCGGGGCAAGCAGCAGAGTGTCGGGCTAGTCATTCAGGCGGTAGAGCGCTACCGAGTCTGTACCTACGAGCAGTTCACCGTTGTCACGGACGAATCGCAAGAGCATTATCTGCTCGGGATTCAAGCGGCGACTGCACGTAGCGCTTCTGTCGCACCAGTCGGGGTATTTGGTCTGGATCACGACGTGAGTCACGCCGAGGCGGCGCAAGTCGGCTTCCATTCGTTCGGCAGAATCGTAGTGAACGGAATCCTGAGTCCAATAGTCCGCGTTCAAGGTCAACGGCCGGTAGAGCGCCGTGTTAGTTGCGAGCTCGCTTATTAGAATCCGCGACTCCTCGGGAAGGAGGGTGTTGGCGTATTTCACGAGCGGATGGTCCAGCACGTGACGCGATTGGTATTCTTCATGAGAAGTCATTCCCAGCCCTACTCGCGTGGCCGTCGGCAGATTCGGCTCCACGCCTGTAATACCAAGCGGAATGGCAAGAAGCACGGCCACAACGCATAGCAACGGTGTCCATCGCCGCTCCAGACCGGACAAGGGAGCAGCAAGGCAAACCGCCAGGGCCGGAATCGCCGCCATCAGAAAGCGCAGGTTGAAGATGGAAAAGGTGCACACAAAGGCGGTGAATAGGGCGGCGAACCTGGCCGGGATTGCCGTCGGAGAACGTCGGGTCGCCAAGAGCACCGAGAATGCCAGGACTATTCCGATGGCCGAAACCGCGGCGTGCGACCACCAGAGGACAGTCGGTGTTGGCGGCATTCCGGGAGGCGTGTTCAATCGGAGGTAAAACTCATGCAGCCGCGAATAACCCGCGGTGGTCCATTCACGCCCGCCAAAGATGGAATAGAACGCCGGATAGAGAGGGTTGCCCGTAAGCGCCCATGTGCGAAGGAACCATGGAAGGACAACGAATCCGCCGATGCCCGCGAACTTTAATGCCGCGAGAATGCGCTGTCTTGGGTTCTCATTTGTAACGGAACTGCCGAGTGCAATGACAATCGCGATGGATAGAATGACCCAGACTCCGTTCAACTTCGTCGTGGCCGCCAATCCCGCCAAAAGCGCCGAGAGAGTGCGCCAGCGAGCCGAACGTTCGGAATCTTGAGCTGATGCAACCAATGCGAGCACGGCCAGGGTCGCGAAAGCCGCCATTCCGAGGTCAATGTACGCCAATACCATCTCGCCCCAGAATCCCCGGTAGAGCAATAACAGTACGATAGCTGCAGCGCCGGCAAACGGACCTGAAAGACGGCGTCCGAGCAAATAGCACGAGAGTACGGCCACGATTCCGAGCGCGAAGTGAGCTATTGCTGCCGGCGCGGATGGCGTGAGACCGACTAGCCAGGCAAACAGCATCTCCACGCCCAACGGCCAATTTGTATGCACAAGGGTCGGCAGGAAGGCGAATTCACCCGCTTGCAGGTATCGGAATCCGGCGGTAAGGTGGTAGCTGAGGGCGTCGCCATCCGTAGGGGGGCATACCGCGCGAAGGAACAGGCAGGCGAAGAGTACGGTGAAGACAGCAGTCAGAATCTTCTGCCACAACGGCAGTTGTTTCAGGGCCCCAAACTCTCGTCCTACAGCTCGAATCACTTGGAAGAGGTCCGGCGCCAGCAAGATGGCTAACAGCGCCGTTGTTACGCGGATTGCGACCGGCTTTCCATACCCCATGGCAAAAAGACAGAAAGGGATGAGTTGAAGCGCGCCTAACCCCAGGCCTATGGCGAATACTCCATGTTCCAGCCGGTCAACCGGACTGACTTTCAGTAAGATAAGAATCCGCCGGCCGAGCGCGGCGGCGAGCACCGTAAGCAGTGTAAACAGCACAGCGCCGGAAAGGAGCGGTATCATAAGGTACTTCCGACCCACATTCGTGACGACGGCGGGTCGAATCTCCTTCTCTTATACCGCGGCCATATGACCCTGAGAGGCAGAATTTGATCGAGCAGAACCGAATTGCCGTCGTCCTCCCCGCATACAACGCGAAGCAAACGCTCGAGCGCGTACTCGCCGATCTCCCGCATGACCAGGTGGACGACCTTATCCTGGTGGATGACGCGAGTCATGATGGAACCGCTGAACTGGCGGAATCGATGGGGGTGAGGGTTTTGCGCCATCGGGAGAATCTGGGATACGGAGGCAACCAGAAAACGTGCTACGCCGCGGCGCTGGAGAGCGGGGCCGACATTATCGTTATGCTGCACCCGGATTACCAGTATCCGCCGAAGCTTGTACCCGCCATGGTCTGGATGCTGCTGTCAGGTGAATATGATATCATCCTGGGCTCACGGATTCTTGGAAAGGGGGCGCGGAAGGGCGGAATGCCGGCTTATAAGTATTTTTCAAACCGTGCGCTGACCGCGTTTCAGAACGTCCTCCTGGGGGTTAAGCTTTCAGAATTTCATACAGGCTACCGCGCTTTCCACCGTCGCGTGTTGGAAACCCTCCCGTTGGAAGAAAACTCCGACGACTTCGTTTTCGACAATCAGATGCTTGCCCAGGCGGTACGCAGCGGATTCCGGATTGGGGAAGTCTCTTGCCCAACTCGATATTTCGCTGAAGCCTCATCCATTAACTTCCGGCGGAGCGTTCGATATGGCCTCGGGGTCATAGCCACATCGTGTCTGTACCGAGCGGATTGTTGGGGCGTTTTCAAGCACCGTTTGTTCGCACAGCACGGACGCCGACTTTCATCCGACCGCCTTACGGACCAGCAGATTCTTGAGATCCCCGTTCGCGCCTCCTGAGAGCAATTCGCAAACCCACTCTTGGTCCGTTAACTACTCAGACCCTAAACCGCTCGACCGGGTCGCACGCCTCACATATGCGCGGGCTCCCGCAAGGCCACGCCGGACCACATCGATCTCCCGGAATCTAGTGTCAAGCTCACGAAGCGCATCCGGCAAATACCTGTTCCAGACGTCTCGGTCAATGACCGCAAGGGCGGTCGTCGGGTTGTTGATCGCGGCGAGGTATTCGCGGCGGAGCGTTTCTAACGGCATGCTCGTGTACATTCCCGCGTCGCTGAACCAATGAAAAGTGGCATGCGGGCGAAACGGCGTGTAGATCGGCCAGGTGGTCAGCACCTTATCACCAGCGCCAACATGACGGTCAATGGTGCGCATGGCGGCGATTTGCGTTCCGGCTGAATTTCTGACTACACGATCCACCGCGGTTCCAACGGAAGCAAGAGCAGCTGCGAATCCAAGAACCCCGAAAGCCCATTTTTCGGCGGAGCCCCGCCTTTCATACGAGCACCTTCCTCGATTCCAAATCCAGAACAAGAATCCCCATCCTACGATTG
>JBKJZI010000053.1:0-12831 GCA_046715155.1 Chthonomonadales bacterium
GCCTTTCCGCTTTCATTTACGGCAGAGCGCTGGCCGAGACTGTGGAAGCACGGCAAGTGGAACAAGCTGAAGGCACGCATCACAGGCAATCCGCCGACTATCCATACCTGGATCAACGGCGTCAAGATCATGGAGTGGACGGACACTGAGAAGCGCTTGCCGGATAAGGGCGGGATTGCCGTCCAGGTCCACGGCGGCGGTGACCTCACCGGCCAGTTCGTGCGGTACCGCAAGTTCCGCGTGCGAGAAATCCCCTAAAGTTGCCGAAACGCCGGTTTTGACGAATGGTACAATGAATTGGTGATCCATGACCCGAACAATAGACATCTCAAAGACGGACACGCCCGCCTCCGAGCTCGTCACTATGGCACGCAACGGCGATGATGTCATACTCGCTAAGGAAGGCAAACCACTCGCCCGCGTCTTACCGATTCGCGAGTGGAGTGGTGTGCGAATTGCAGGATTGAACCGCGGGGCGATGGTGGCCGCGGATGACTTTGACGCGCCACTTCCGGACTCGTTCTGGATGGGAGCGGATTGAGGCTCCTTCTCGATACCCATGTATTCATCTGGTGGGACAGTGATCCCGACCGCCTTACTGATTCTACGCTGTCTCGACTCCGGGATCCAGACAATACCCTCCTATTAAGCCTCGTCAGCGTCTGGGAGATCCAGATCAAACAGTCCCTCGGTAAGCTTTCGCTGAATCGGCCGCTTCCCGAGCTCATTGAGAGTCAGCGCAAGACCAACGGTATCGAGATTCTTCCCATCGAGCTAAGCCATATCTATGCACTTGGCAGCCTGCCGGGACATCATCGCGATCCCTTCGACCGCCTCCTTATCGCACAGGCAATTGCTGAGTCGATTCCAATAGTCACCGTGGATCCGGTTTTCGCACGATATCCCATTAAGGTCCCAATCGAAGGGGACCTATGAATTTCAGAGACTTTGGCGCGACCGGCATGAAGGTGTCGGAGGTGGGGTTTGGAGCCTGGGCGATTGGCGGGCAGAGTTATGGGGCGGTGGATCGTGCGGAATCGCTGCGGGCGCTCGCGCGGGCGGAGGAGCTGGGCTGCAACTTCGTGGACACGGCGGCGGTTTACGGTAATTCCGAAGAGGTGCTCGGGGAGTTTCTGCGCGGACGGAGAGATAAGTGGCTGGTCGCCACTAAGTTCTCGAATCAGGATGGCGGACTGCTCAAGACGGCGGAGGAGCAGCTCAAGCGGTTGGGCGTTGAGACGATCGATTTCTATCAACTGCACTGGGTGCCCGCGGAGCACGAGCGTCATTTCATCGACGAGCTGTATTCTCTCAAACGATCCGGCAAGGCTCGTTTCATTGGTGTCTCGCTGAAGACGGCGAAGAGCATAGACTATGTGCTGGACCACACGGAGATCGACGGATTCCAGATCCCGTTCAGCCTGCTGGACCCGGAGCCTTATCTTTCGCGGTTGGCCCGGATTCGGGAAAAGAACGTTGGCATCATCGTTCGGTCGAGCCTGAAGCAGGGGTTTCTCACCCGGAAGTACACGCGGGAATCCGTCTTCCCCG
The DNA here is from genome assembly GCA_046715155.1 of Chthonomonadales bacterium. GTDB lineage: Bacteria > Armatimonadota > Chthonomonadetes > Chthonomonadales > CAJBBX01 > JBKJZI01. The sequence continues at coordinate 1,552 of JBKJZI010000053.1, forward strand.
ACGCCAGCGACCAGCGGCATGAATGGAGTCGCGAGCAGATCGCCCGAACGGTCGATTCCGTAGAGACGTTCCGCTTCCTGGAGGAAGATGCGGGTTCGCTAGCAGTTGCCGCCGCGAGATATCCCCTTGCCTTTCCGGAGACATCTACCGTAATACTGGGTACGAAGACGGCCTCGCAAGCCGATGAGAACTTTGGCATCGTTCCCGACGGCACGCTGAGCGAAGCTAACCTGCGACGGATTCGTGAGATCCAAGAGAAGTTGAAGCCGGACTCGGATGGATTGTTAGGCCGAATCCGCCGGAAGCTGCGGAGTTTGCGTGGCTAGCTGTCTGAACCATGATTTCTCTTGATTTTGAATAACATGATTAGGAACGCCAACAGTATTGGGATCTAATCATGGCAATCATCAAATCAGGTAAATCATGGTTCAGACAAAGGTGATGAATACGAGTTATGAGTGATAAGAGCGAATCCGGTACAGGTCGGCCCGCGGTGATTCCGCCATCGCTGACTCGCGCGGCGCGGGCGGGACGGGCGACTGAAGACGAGCAGCTCCTCAAGCCGCCACGACCCGAACAGCAGTCATTCATCCATACCGATCCGTGGCGGGTGCTGCGGATTATGGGGGAGTTTGTGGAGGGGTTCGACGCGCTTGCCGAGTTAGGGCAGGCCGTTTCGATATTCGGCAGCGCGCGCGTCAAAGAGGGTGATCCTCAGTACCAGGCCACCGTGGAAGTCGCGCGGCTGCTCGGGGAGGCCGGGCTCGTTATCATCACCGGCGGGGGTCCGGGGCTGATGGAGGCGGGCAACCGTGGCGCGAAGCTGGCCGGCGCAAAGTCGGTCGGTCTGAACATCGAGCTGCCGTTCGAGCAGGGCATCAATCCGTTCGTGGAGCTCGGAATTGAGTTTAGGTATTTCTTCGTGCGCAAGACGATGTTCGTCAAGTACTCCCACGGCTACGTGATCATGCCGGGTGGTTTCGGCACGATGGACGAGATGTTCGACGCGCTCACGCTCATTCAGACCGGGAAGATACGCAACTTCCCGCTGGTGCTATTCGGGACCGAGTACTGGGGCGGGCTGGTGGACTGGCTGAAGGGTACGATGCTGGCCGGTGGCAAGATCAGCGAAGGCGACCTGGACCTGATCCTGGTGACGGATTCCGCGGAAGAAACGCGCGATGTGATCGTTCAGTCCATGCAGGATTCAACCTGGCGGACTGAGCAGGAAGAAGGAGCTCGTCAAACCGCAAAGCGCGTCTTCAGCCCGCCGCCCGGGTCGTATCCGTGAAATAAGGGGTGTAGGGTGTAGGGTGAAGTTCCACAGGTTTCTCCTACTCCCTACACCCACACCCTACACCCTGTTCTACTGCACCGTTAAAACGCCGGATTCCGCTGCGTGAGTATAGCCGTTGTTGAGCAGGTAGCGCAAGACGTACTTTCCCGGTGTATTGGGCATCACGAGGGAGCGGCTGCCGGTCGCAGCGCCGCCGGTGTAGAACCAGTGCGGCCAGAGGTAATTGCGGTTCTGCGGCTCGCCTTCGGGGTAGAGGGCGATCCAGTCGTTCGGCGAACTCCCGGCGGGCGCGGTCCACTGGACAGTCACAGCTCCACCGGGAGGCACGGCCGCCGGGCTGGCGCTGACGGAGTATCCGCTTCCCGGCTGATTGACCGTCACCGCTGGGCTCCGTGCCGCATCTACGTAACCGTTATTGAGCAGATAGCGGAACTCATATTGGCCCGGCTCCAGCGGCGCGGTGAGGTCGAATGTGCCGGATGTCGCGCCGCCGGTGTAGCGCCACCATCCATAGGCGTTATTCGGGCTGCCGACCTGGAAAAGGCCAATCCAATCGGACGCAGGCCGGCCTGCGTTTACGGTCCAGTTTACTGAGAGAGGATCGCCGATAAAGACGCTCGTAGAACTGACGGTTAGCGTCGCAGTGGCTGAGTCACCGGAAACGGTTATCGGCGCGCTCACCTCTTGCAGCCGATAACCGTTGCTGTAGAAATACCGGAATTCGTATTCTCCCGGCTGACTCGGCGCCGTCAGGTCAGCCGATCCGCCGGCCGTCCCGTTGGTGTAGGTCCACCAGCGAAACGTTCCATCAGGGTCTCCGACTTTGTAAAGCCCGATCCAGTCCAGGGTGGGGCTGCCAGCCGGCGCGGACCACAATATGGAGAGTGACTGACCTGGATTTGTCGAGACGGCCGAAGGCGTGAGAGTGTAGAGCGGGGTGAGGATAAACGAGCGGTTGGCGTTGTTCAATCGTCCTGTTCCCACGATCATTCCGGATTCGCTGATTCCGGTCGCATCGTTCAGGGTCCACCCACTCCCGGTCGGTATCAGACTCACAAGAGTCTGAAGCCTGCCTGCCCGGTGTATGACCGCCCGCTGCGATTGATCGGTGAAGCGCGAAAACCCGATGACCTTGCCGGCATCATTGGTGGCGTTTGCCTGGCAGGCAACGTCGCCCGGCAGCACGCCCAGGTCGGTCATGACCCCATTTCGGTATCGGAATGCGTGCGGCCCTCCGCTCGGAGGATAGGCGTAGCCGACGATCTCTCCGCGATTGTTGATGTCCCTCGCTCCGGATACATTGCCGCCCAGAGTCCCGATGTCGGTCATCGCGCCGCCGGAATACGTAAACGCATGGATCCAGGTGCCGTTTGGGGTGCTGGTATTGCCTTCGCCTACGATCTGGCCGGCTTCATTTATGCCGTATGCCGTGCTCGAGTTGCCACCGGTGAGCACTCCGAGGTTCGTCATCGTTCCGCCGCTACAGGAAATGGCGCGGCGCTGATTGAGGCCGGTAGGCCAGGAGTAGCCGGCGACCTGGCCGGAATCGTTCACGGCATGGCCCCAACTTACGCTGCCTCCGAGAGTCCCCAGGTCAGTCAAAGGCCCGCCGTTGTCGCTGAGAAATGCGCGCAGATTGTTACTCGCGTTAGCCGCCTGTCCCACGATCTTTCCGTTGGAGCTGATGGCATCCGCCTCGCTGCGACTCCCGCCCAGCGTGCCTAGATTCGTTATCACGCCGTTATGGAATAGAAATGCGCGCGCGGCCCCACCGACCACGAAGCTGCCGACGATCTGACCGGAGTCGTTTATCCCGGCGGCGAAGACGGAGGGATCCGAGTTTACTTCGCGGATGCTGTAACTGGGCTGCGGAATCGCCGCCCCGGCAGTAAAGAAGGTGAGAATGGCGGAGAATGCAAGAAAAGTAATGGGAATCCGCATCGATAGATCTCCTGGGAAAGAGAATTCCGTCAGGCGTCGCCTTACCGGGTAATTTGAGTTGTCTATTTACCAAATATGCAGCGAACGCTGCAATAAGCGCAATCAATCTACCAGGCGTTGCGCCGGACTCCGAATTCTCTGTAAAATAGCGCCGTTCCTACCAGGAACCTAGGAGCTACCATGGAACGTCTTTGGGCGCCGTGGCGGATGCGATACATCGAGGGAGCGGATTCCACGGTCGGCTGTATCTTTTGCTCGAAGCCGGAGGAGGAGAAGGATGAGGAAAACCTGATCCTGTTCCGCGGCGAGAAGACGTTCATTATCCTCAACGCATTTCCCTACTCAAATGGTCACCTCATGGTGACTCCGTATCATCATACTGCGGACCTTGATGAGCTTAACGACATCGAGATGCTGGAGATGATGGCCTCCACCCGGCGAGCCGTGAATGTGCTGAAGGCGGCGTTCAAGCCAGACGGTTTCAATATCGGGATCAACATGGGGCGCGTAGCTGGCGCCGGAATCGCGGATCACGTGCACATCCACGTCGTACCTCGCTGGAACGGGGACACGAATTTTATGCCGGTGCTGGGGGATGTTAGGGTGATTCCGGAATCGTTGAATGTGGTGTATGGGCGGTTGAAGGCGGAGCTGGGCTTGAACGGCGAGAAAGAGAAAGAGTAAGAGAAAGAGAAGGAATGGCGGATTCCAACGAGACTCAGTTGTGGGCGCTGGCGGAGGATGCATCGGTCTGTACTGCCTGCGACCTTTCGGCTACGCGGACGAAAGTGGTGTTTGGGGAGGGGAATCCGGAGGCGCCGCTGGTGTTTGTGGGCGAAGGGCCGGGGCAGCATGAGGATGCCACCGGCCGGCCGTTTGTCGGTCGCGCTGGGGCGCTGCTGGATGAGTGCCTGCAAGAGAATAAGATGACTCGCAAGCACGTTTACATCTGCAATATCGTGAAGTGCCGCGCGTGCATCGTGGAGGCGGGGCGAATTCAGAACCGCGCGCCGCGATACGACGAGGTGGAGGCCTGCTCGCGCTGGCTGGTCCCCCAGCTTTCCGTTATCAAGCCGCTGGTGATCGTATGCCTGGGGTCGCCCTCCGCCAACGCGCTAATCCACAAGAACTTCCGAATCATGCAGGAGCGCGGCCAATGGTTCGAGACTTCACCCTATTGCAGGCACATCACCGCTGCCCTCCACCCCGCTTTCATCCTCCGCCAGGAAGGTTCTTCCTACGACTCCTACCGCCGGCTGTTGACCGAAGACATCGCCTCCGCCCGTCGCAAAGTCATAGAAGCCAAAAAAGAACCCCCAAAGACGCTCTTCGAATTATAGAATGACTCGGAATCAGTCGCTGAGAATCCGCTCGACGTAAATCTGGCCTGTTTTGCCTACCTTGTATTGGACACGCACGGATTCCCCGAGGCGCGGTGGCGCCAGAGTGTTTACTGTCACGCTTTGGTTGTTCAGTTTGAGATGAACGGCGGTCGCCGGCATCGGATCCTGTTCCTTGGCTGCCCTGTAAGTGACGTCTGTAACTTTGGCTACTCCGATCTGAGGGGCTGCCCCTTTGGCCGCACGGTCCTGAATAATACTTGCAATGAACTGCTGATTCGCCAATGCAATAGCGAACAGGAATGCGAGGCCGATGAGCGCAATTGTGAGTACTTGGCGCAATCGTTGGAGAGCAAACTGCCGGCCCGGTGACATACTCGCCCCTCGTCTCATCCAGGCTTCTTTGCCGGATCAGTCTTCACGAACGGATTGGGTTTCAACTCGATGCGCTTGATCGACTGCAGGTAATCCAGCACCTCCGCGGATTCTTTGCCGCCAACCTGGGCGTGGAAGTGGAGGGTGAATCCGTGGGGTCCCCTGGCGTCGATCAGCTTCGGCTGGAGGGTGAGAAAGGATTTTACGGCGTCGAGGCGGCCCATCATGGCGGCGCAGAAGATGTCGATTCGCGCGCCTTTTTCCAGCAGGAACTCGACGATGTCCTTCCGGCCCATGTGAGATGCGCCGCCGAGGCCGCTCTCCCAGTCTCCCTTGCCCCAGTCCATGACCGCGTTGATGAGAGCCGGTTCTTTTTCAAGAAGCTTCGCCGTCATTTCCAGATTCGAGTGGGCATAGATGACGAAGTCCTGGACGAGCACGCGGTTTATCTGCGGATTCTTCCAGGAAGGCTTGAAGTCTGGTGGGGAATAGTCGCGTTCAAACGCCGCTTCGGTTGGCCCATCGGGAACCGAAGCCTCAGATGCGCTGGCTCCAAGGACGACTCCGGCGGTCGCAGCGGCGAACGAGCGGCGGGAAATTGGTTTAGACATTCGGCTCTCCTTGTTTGGGCGGCGGTTTCGTCTCGGTGATCAATTCGGTGGGGCCGGGGGGCTCGGACGGTAGGGGCGGGCCGGGGTCGATCCTGAGCTCGTCTCCCTTGAGGACCGCGCCGACCCATTTGCGGAACTGGCCGTCAAGCATGTAGCGGTAGAAATCGCGGCCGGGACAGGTGGTCTGGCCGGGGGCGGCGTCGCGATGGGTACGGACGCGCTCCATCTCGATCTTGTGTGTGTCCATCAGCCAGGCGGTCAATCTTACCACGGATTCTAACTGCGCGGGGCTGGGCCGCTGCCGGTTGAAGTCCCCCATCATCTCCACGCCGAGGTTTCCGGCCAGGGAGTATTCCGTGTTGGATTCCGGCTCGTACTCAACCGGCCGCCCTTCGAAGATTCGCCCGTCGGGCGCGATGAGGAAGTGGTACGGCAAGTCCGGCCAATAGGTATTGCGCGGCGGCTTCTCCAACTGCGGCCGCTTCTTCCCCCAGTCCTGCATCGCGCGGACGAAGTCGGCCGGGTCGCGCGAATTGGTCCACAGCACCCCGGCGTGGTGGATCGTGATCCACTTCGGCGTATGCTTCCGCGACTCCGGAATCGGATCCGGCTTCGATCCCCATTGCTCGCGAGTAACGATCTTGTCCGGTTTGGGAATCGCAGTGGCAGACGGATTCTGCGACGCCACGGCAACGCTGAGGCTAATGGAAGAAAGTGCCAGAAGATTCCGAGCGAACATGCACTCATTTTACCGCGACGCCGGAAACCGCGCATTAAAATGCACGTCTGGGATGAACCGTCCTCCGGACGGGCGAAACGTGGGTCCGTCCGGAGGACGGTTCATCCTAGACGCGGGTTTCAACCCGCAAATCCGGAAAGCGCCGATAGATTCCACGGTGCGGTCCGAACGGAGTCTCGTTACGGAATCGAATAGTCTGAGATAATTGCTGGTAGTTGTGGGTTTGCGAAACCGATAATGGGGGCGAACCGTCCTGCGTTGAGTAGGGCTCTGCGGCGAGCGGCCTCGCCAAGATTCGTTTCCGCCGGAGGGCGGAGGGAGTGACTTGCGATGGATGCGATGTATTTTTCCAGCGGCGATATGCTCGTGGTGCTCACGATCGTGATCTCCATTGCCGTTTCCGTCTGGGCGCTGATGGTCGGGATGGCGCTGCTCTTCAGCAAAAAGGCGCAGATGGCGAGAGATTCCTTCGAGGAAGCGCCGTGGCGCTCGTTCTTCATCGGCCTCGTCGCGGGGGGAGTGACCGCGTTCCTCGGAATCGCCTTCGTCGCGAGCCCCACTGTGCCTGGAAAGTTGGTTGGATGGGGTCTGATTTCGCTCTTTGCAGCATTGGCAGCCATTGGAGCGGGCGGACTCGGAATGTTGGTCAGTGACCGCATCAGCCGGATAGAGCCGGGGATGTCGAGATTTGGCGCGTTGATGAAGGGTTCCGCTTTTGTCGTTGCCGGAGGGATGCTGCCGGTTTTCGGATGGTTCGCTTATGCTCCGGTGGTGGCTATCATCTCGTTCGGCGCGGGCGTGCAGGCTATCTGGCGGCGGCGTGAGCGCGTAAGAGTGACGGTCCCGCAGAACACCGAGGCGTTTTGATGAAACTCGATCGGCGCGATCTGCTGAGGGGCGGCGCGCTGGTCGGCGCGGGCGCCCTGCTCTCCGGCTGCAACCGGATGATCGGCAAATACGTGGCGCCGCAGATTCCGGAATCGGTCAGCCTGCCAACCGGCGACATCGACCCCATCGTCCGTCTCGTAAACCGTGTCTCCTTCGGACCGACGCCGAATGAGATCGAGCGAGTGGCGGCATTGGGCGCCGAGAAGTACGTGGAGGAACAGCTCGAGGCGGACGGAGTCGACACCACCGCCCTGAAGATCCGGCTCCGCAACAACCCGGTCCTGCGATCTCGGCCGTTCGACCAGCGGGATATGAAGCCCGGCCAGACCCTTCAATACCTTCAGCAGGCGGCCATCCTTCGCGCGGCCTATAGTCCGCACCAGCTTCACGAGCGGATGGTGGACTTTTGGAGCAACCACTTCAACGTCTTCGGCCGCAAGATCGTCGGCCAGGTCTCGCTTGGAATCACCACCCACTACCTCGGCGCCGACCAGCGGCGGGTCATCCGCAAGCACGCGCTCGGCAAGTTCCCAGAGATGGTGAAGGCATCGGCCCATAGCCCGGCGATGCTGAGCTACCTGGACAACCAGGTGAACCAGCGGGATGATGCGGGCCGGAAGAAGACCAACGAGAACTACGCCCGCGAGTTGATGGAGCTACACACGCTCGGTGTCGGCGGAGGCTACACACAAAAGGACGTGATGGAGGTCGCCCGCTGCTTCACCGGCTGGGGAATCGACAACGGACAGTTCTTCGAACTCCGCCCGCGCGGCCGATTCCGCTTCTACCCCGAGCTGCACGACGAGGGCCCGAAGACCGTACTGGGATTCAAGATTCCGCCCGGTGGCGGCGAGCGGGATGGCGACCGCGTGCTGGAAATCCTGTCCACCCACCAATCCACCGCGCGTTTCATCGCGGGCAAGATGTGCCGGTACTTTCTGGGGCGCGAATCCGATGCGCTGACAAAGGAGCTTGCCGGAATCTATTTGCGGACAGGTGGGGACGTCAAATCGATGCTAAAGCCGCTTCTGCTTTCGGACGAGCTGCGAAACGGTCCGCCGGCCATCAAGCGGCCCTTCGACTTCATGGTTTCGTCGCTCCGCGCGACGTTAGCGGACACCAACGGATCCGGCGGAATCCAGGGCTATCTCTCGAAGATGGGGCAGCCGCTCTACCAGTGGCCGATGCCGGACGGTTACCCGGATGAAAGCCAGGCCTGGACAGGCTCGCTGTTGGCCCGCTGGAACTTCGCCTACGCTTTCACCACCGGCAAGATCAACGGCACCTTCGTGGAGATTCCAAAGCTGGTGGAAGCGGCGGGCGGACATACGGGCGATTCCGCCACCGCGAAGGCATTGGTGGAGACCATCCTGGCGCAGGACGCGGAATCCGATTCCGGCCGCAAGGTGGCCCAGAAGGTCGAGCGGTTCCTGGCAAGGGCCCCGCGCAACGCGGACCGCCCGCTCCTGGCCGAGGCCGCCGCGCTGGTGATGGCCTCGCCGGAGTTTCAGTGGAGATGAAGAACTGTGTGGGTGTGTGGGTGTTTGGGTGTAACTACCCGCAGAATGGAGACACTCCATGAGACAAGAATGGTGGAGTTGTAATGGTAAGGGCGGGGCGGATTCCGTCACCCGTCATCCGTCATCCGTCGCTCCGGAATCACCCACACACCCACACACCCACACACCCACACAGCTCACGCGACGTGGTCTCCTCGTCGGCGGCGCGCTCGCGGCGGTTGGCTGGGCGGCAACGCGGCGGACTGCGCTGGCGGATTTGACGCTGAATCCGGGGCGGCGGGAGCCTGAAGGGGACGTGCTTGTGACTATCTTCCTGCGGGGTGGAGCCGATGGGCTGAACATGGTGATTCCGCACCAGGAAAAGGAGTACCACAAGCACCGGCCGGTCCTCGGAATCGCCGCGCCGAAGGACGGGAAGGTGGCAGGGAATCAGCGTACAGTCGATCTGGATGGATTCTTCGGGCTGCACCCGTCGCTGAATCCGTTCCTGCCGCTGTTCAAAGATGGCAAGCTCGGAATCGTGCATGCCGTGGGGTCGGGCGATCAAACGCGCTCCCACTTCGAGGCAATGAGCGCCATGGAGCGTGGGCTATTCACCGACGCTACCGGAACTTCCAGCGGCTGGATTGCGCGGCATCTCACGGCGACGGCCGGAAAGAACAACTCGCCCCTGCGTGCCATTGCGCTGAGCAGCATCATGCCGGACGCACTGCGCGGTTACCTGAACGCAAGCGCGGTTAATTCCATTACTGATTTTCGCCTGGACCTGCCGGCCGGCGACAAGGAGCGACCGGCAAACAAGGCAGTGGTAGACGCCTTGAAAGACCTTTACGGCGAAGGCAAAGACCTGATGACGCATGCGGGCAATGAGACGCTGGCGGTGCTGGACTCACTGAATCGGCTGAATCCGGAGCAGTATCAGGCGTCGAATGGCGCTGTGTATCCCGAAGGTGAGCTTGGGCGTGGGCTCAAGCAGGTCGCCTGCCTGGTGAAAGGTGGCGTGGGACTGGAAGTGGCCTGCCTGGACAAAGGCGGTTGGGATACGCATTACGTTCAGGGCGGAAGCGCGGGGCTGCAAGCCGGTCTGCTGGACGAGCTTTCCCGGTCAGTCTCCGCGTTTGCGCAGGACCTTGGAAAGAGCATGGACCGCGTGACGCTGGTTGTAATGACCGAGTTCGGCCGGCGGCTCCACGAAAACAACAGCCTGGGGACCGATCACGGCCGGGCGAGCGTGATGTTCCTACTGGGCGGCGGCGTAAATGGCGGCAAGGTGCATGGCGAGTGGCCCGGACTTGCGGAACGTCAGCTAGAGCCGCCTGGAGACCTTCGTGTTACGACCGATTACCGTGACGTTCTCGCTGAGGTGCTCGCAAAGAGAGTGGGCAATAAAGAGCTCGGATCCGTATTTCCGGGGTATTCGCCTCACTTCCGGGGAATCCTCAAGTCGTAATCAACGACCTCTCGACGAAAAGCCGATGCTTCGGCCGCCGCCTCAGCATGACGGGTGTTGGTACGGTCACTGTATGACGTGTCAGATTCAGAATCTGACTCAGGTCCCCATCCATTCCTCAAGCGCGATTTCGGCGAGGATTCCGCCGCTCGTAATGCCGCATAGAGTTTGCTCGTTGGCCGATAGGATCGATTCCGCGGTGAGTCCGGCCTTGTCTTGGAGTTGCTCCATCGCCTGATCACGGCGGGAATCGTCGGCGAGGTACGCGACGTTCTCTCTCAGGATTATCACGAGCGTGTCTTTTGCGGGCAGGGCTTGCGGCCCATATGCCGTCTCCAGCTTAGCTAGCAGACCTGCGAGCAATCCGATTCCTCCGCGCCCCCGTTCGGCGTTCGACGCATCCTTCCTGCGATTCAGATATTAGTAAATCTTTTCTTGTGAAAGTCTTGGCAGAGTCGTCGCGCGCAAGTACACTAACCTCCTCGCCTAATGGCGAGACAGAATCCGCCTCGGAGAGCGCGGAATCGCTTGACAGAGCGCATGGATTCTGGTATTATAAATAGTTGCCGGGGATTCCCCTGGTGCGTGCGGAGAGTGAAATCTCCGCGGCTGATCTTTGAAAACCGGGCAGAGCAATGAGCTTTGCGGAGAGTACTTCGAATAGCAGTAACTTTTGGGTCAGGAGCCCTGTGCATTGCGGATTGCGGAATGCGGATTGCGGATTTGAGCTTCGGTTCAATCCGAGATTCGAAATCCGAGATCCGAAATGTTCTTTAACCCTTTCCAAAAAACCGATGGGGGCAACCCCTTTTGTTTTTGTATGGAGAGTTTGATCCTGGCTCAGGACGAACGCTTGCGGCGTGCCTAAGAAATGCAAGTCGAGCGGGGCAATGTTCCATTGAGGGTGTAGGGTGTGGGGTGTAGGGTGTGGGGTGTAGGGTGTAGGGTAAAGGCCAATGCGGTTTTCACCCTACACCCTACCCCCTACCCCCTACACCCTGAATGGAGCATTGCCTAGCGGCGAACGGTCGCGTAACACGTAAGCAACCTGCCTCAAAGACCGGGACAACATTCCGAAAGGGGTGCTAATACCGGATGTGGCCGCTTCTATGCATGTAG
>JBKJZI010000054.1:0-9289 GCA_046715155.1 Chthonomonadales bacterium
GCCATCGTCATGGCCTGCAACATCTCCTCCGCAGTCGCTCTGCCACCCGTGTCCCGCTCACTATCCATTCCCGTCTACGGGATGATCCGCCCGGCCGCCCGCCGTGCTTCAGAAGGGCAGAATCCGAGGGTGGGCGTTCTAGCCACTGAAGGCACCGTTCGCACCGGCGCCTATGAAGCCGAAATTCTGCGCCTGAATCCGTCGGCATCGGTCACCCAGGTTGCATGCCCAGCGTTCGTTCCCCTGGTAGAAGCCGGCGCGACGGAATCCGAAGAAGCGGAATCCGCAGCGCGCGCGTACTTGCAGCCTCTGGCACAAGCCGGCTGCGACACCATAATCCTCGGCTGCACCCACTATCCATTCCTGCTTCCGACTCTCACCCGCGTTTGCAATGAAATGTGGAGTGACCCCGTCCGCTTCATCGACCCCGCACAGGCAGTGGCCTTGGAGATTCCGCCATGCCCAGCGTTTCCTCCCAGCGTCGAGGAGCCGCTCACCCTGCTGACGACTGGCGATCCAACCGTCTTCGTAGACCAGGTCCCGCGATTTCTGCCGGAAGGCGACGCGAGAGTTGGAATGGCCCGCTGGACGCCGGACGCCAAGCTCGTCCTTGCTATGGCAGATCGGGTACTCGAAGCCGCAACACTCTGATCGGCTGGCTATCACCACACCGGATTCCGTGAATCGACGGTCGTCGTGGCCGTGATACAATGAACAATGCGGATTCATCGGGAGGAACGCAAATGCCGGAAGTGATCATTGAGCTAGATGAAGAGCAGGAGAAGCGGTTGGACGAGCTCGCGGCAGAGGAACGCCGTACAAAGCAGCAACTAGCGAAAGCGGCGGTCGACGAATATCTTCGCCAACACCCACGCCAACGGGCCGCCGATCCGGAGGCGGGTTGGGAAGCTCTTATGAGCATCGTGGGAATAGCCGACGGGCCACCAGATTCATCGGTGAATCACGATGAAATTTACCGCCGTGGGCTCTAGGGTTTTCGTTGACGCAGGTGGCTGGATTTCGATTGCCAATCCGCGCGATGCGCGCCACGAGCTATCGAAGGCGTATTGGCAGATGCTTCATGTGAAAGGCACTCTACCTTATACCTCGGACTTTGTCCTTGATGAAGCGATTACACGCCTGCGATACGATGCTGGCCATCGTATCGCCCTGGCATTTATTCAGAAGGTTCATAAAGCAGTAGACACACTGACGCTCAGGAAGAGCGAATCTCACCAGACACATGGGAGCGAGCGGAAGCCATATTTGTATCCTACAAGGATGTTGAGTTGTCGTTCACGGACTGCACATCCTTCGCGCTATTGCAGGAGTTCGAAGTGGATGAGGTGTTCGGATTTGATTCCCACTTCGAAATGATGGGACACATTCTGAAACCGAAGTGCTAAGATCGGTAGCTCGCCGGTGATCGCATGAAGGTAGAGTTTACTCTGACCAAGGAGGATGTCTGGGCGTTTGATCGGTACATGGCGCACCCACGGAATATCGGAAAGTGGACATATCTCGCAATCGCGCTCCTCTTCATAGTTGCCCTCACTCTGGTAGTCTCCTCACTGACTGACGCCCGTTATACAAAGACCCTTGCCGGAATTGTCTTTAATGTGTTTTTTACACTTCTCCTTCCGCTCCTTATGCTCGTTGTGTTCTGGGCGCTCTTCTATAGGTATCACCTAAGGAAGATGGCTCAGCGCAATCCGGGTCTTTATCATCCGCAGGTGATGGAGTTTAATCCGGAAGGATTCCGACTGTCGATGATCTCCACAGAAGTGATCGTAAAGTGGGCAGCGGTGACCGAAATCGCGGAGACGGATCGTCACTTCTTCGTGATGATCGACAAAGAGCGCGGTTATATCGTTCCGAAACGAGCGCTTGGCACGGACCAAGACGCATTCCACTTCACGCAGCAGGTTCGGGGCTGCTGGAAAGCGTCATAGCAGCGATTGGATCTTGCGGCGGCGGGAGGATTCGGGGACGGCGAAGGCGGTGGCGTAGTCGGTTGAGACTTCCAGGCCGCGCACCTTCGCAAGCGCTTTGTAGTACTCCACGTAGCGGAAAGTCTTCCACTCATTGCGGAAGAGGCCGTACTGGGTCGCCATCTCTTCCCAGAGCTTCAGGTCTTCCTCGGTGATCTCCAGGTAGAGCTCCGGGACGAATCCGTAGGGGTCTTCCCAGTTCTCGGCGTAGAGCAGTTGGCGGGGCCAGTGGTTGGGGAGCGGGCGTTCCATCGTCCTAAGCGCGGCGTAGAATATGGAATCCGGGAAGCACAGGTAGGTGTTGGTGTGGTCCTTGTGCATGCTCCCCGTCCAGTGCGTTAGGATCACCTCCGGGCGGCACTCGCGAATTGCGTCGCAGATTGCGAGCTTAACTTCGTCGTTGACCGGCAGCTCGCCGTCCATATAGGGCAGGAAGTAGACCTCCGCGTCGATCACCGCCGCCGCCTTCCGAGCCTCTTCGCGCTTCTGCTCTGCATAGTCGGCGGGCGAAAGCGTGGGATGCCCACGCTCCCCCAGCGTTGCATGCAGCATCGCGACCCGCTTCCCCTCGCGCACATGCCGGCAAAGAGCCATCCCCGAAGAGATCTCCGCGTCTCCGGCGTGACCGCCGACCGCCAGGATGTCTACTTTGTCCAAGTGGGACCTCAGGAGAGTGATCGAGTAATCGAGTTATCAAGTCATCGACTGAGACTGCACTTGATCACTTGATAACTCGATCACTAGATCACTTGCAGTTACCGGCCCGGCGCGGCGCCGCCGGGACCAGGCATGGGTAGTGCAGCCGCCTGCGGCGCCAGTTTGTTGTCCACCTGGGCGCGCTGCATGAGGTGGACCAGGTGCGGCTGCATCATCTGGCGGAGCCGGTTGTCCAGGGCGACTTTGCGCTCGGGAGCAGTGGTGTCTTTGCCCAGGCGGTCGATCTTGATGAGGTGATAGCCGTACTGGGTCTTCACCGGATCGCTCACCTTACCGGCCTCCATTCCGAATGCGGCGTCCTCGAACTCCTTGACCATCTGCCCGCGCATAAAGACGCCCAGGTTGCCCTGCTGGACCTTTGACTGGTCGTCACTGTACTTCGCGGCCGCCTCGCCGAAGGTGATCTTTCCGCCCACGATATCCGCGCGGTAACCCTCGATCTTCGCCTTGGCTTCTGCAAACGCCTGGGCTTCTTTCGTCTGATCCGGCTCATTCACCCTGATTAGGATGTGGCTGGCGACGACGAAGTCACCGGTATCGATCTTATGACCGAGTTTGCCTTCTACGTCTTTTTGTACCAACTTCTCGAGCTGGACTACGAAGCGAAGCTGGCGGCGCGCCGGCTCCGTGCGGAATCCGAGGGTGTGGATGACCTGCTTGTCAGACATGCCGGTCAGGTTGTAACTCGTTCGGATCTGGTTCAGGGCTTCCGCATAGCGCACCTGGATCTCCGCGTCGGTCGCGGTTATTCCGGCCTTCTTCGCGGCCTGGGCCACCACACGCTCGCGGATCGCCTGCTCGAGCGTCTGGAGGACGATGGGCGAGCGGTCGACTATCAGAAAGTCCAAGATCTCCTGCCGCGATACGCTCACCGGCTTACCGCCGGCCGCCTGCATCTTCTTCAGCAACAGGGTCCCGGCAGCGCCCGCGACCGGCCGCTGGTTATCTTTGAACTGCGCGTGGGTGACCGCGAGCCGCGCGATCTGATCGTCCAGGAGCTGGCCGGCGATCTGTGTCTTGGTGATCTTCTCACCGTTGACGGTCGCAACGACCTCGGGCGCCGGCTTAATATCCAGCTTGGCGGCCCCGGGCTTCGTCGAGGTGGGTTTCGGCGTCGTTTTCTGCGCGGTGGCGACTCCGGCCGCGCAAAGGCTGCCGGCAACCACGGTCGCGGCAAGCAGCCGCAAGTACGTCTTCAATCCGTATCTCCTTTTGGGGGCAAAAACCATAGATTTCGAATCCCTATAATATCGGAGCATACCCCGTACGTCAACCAGGATTCAGGCGTTCGGGTGTTCAGGTGTTCAGGCGTACAGGGAATATTCGTCCGCGTCCTCGATCTCGTCCTCGTAAGCGAATCTCAAGTGTTGACCTTCCGATGAAGAGAGGCAAGGAGGACGGCCTGGCCACCGTGGTAGGCTTCGTGCGTGAGAACGTGGTATATGAGCCAGCGAAGGGTGAATTCGCGGGTGCGGTATCGGCATGGTTTGGCAGGATCGTCCATGCAAGCGAGGAGCTCGAGTGTACGGGCGCGGATTCGGTCGTGCTGCTCATAGTACCAGGAGAGCGGCTTCCGCGGAGGTTTTGGCCAGAATCCCTTGTACTGCTGGGTCTCTTCGGAGAGGAACAGGTTCTGATCGGATTCCGGCATGGGCGATTCCGCTGCGACTTCGTGCAGCCAATAACCCTCCACGTCCGCAATGTGCAGAATCAGCGCGCCAATGCTATGGGAATTCTCCGCCGGCTGCCATACCACCGCATCCTGCCCCACCCGGCCCAGCTCGTTTCTCCATTCCCGGGTCGTCTCTTCCAGCATTGCAAGCAGCAGGCCCATCTGAGTCTCGCGACCCTCATGGGGCGGTATGTCAAGTGGAGGGCGCGGCATCCAGTTCGTCCTTCCTCGTTCGGTGAGCGTATTCGCCGCCAGGCGGACGATTCCTCGCATAGGTGAGCGCAGAGAGTCTAACGAACTATTCGTCGGACTGCACGAAGCGGGCGAACGGTGGACCTAGAAGCAACCTATCTCCAAGGAATTCGCAATGGCTGAGCTGGTTACGCCGACGGACGGAATGGTCCTCAAAAGGACCGCGGTCCTGTCTCCGGGCGTCTATCATCTACCGAACGGAATCACGCTGGACGCAAACGGGATCACTCTGGACGGAAACGGGGCGCTGCTCGTGGGGACGGACCATGATGGCGTGGCGGTGCGGATTCCGGGGCGATCGAATGTCACCGTTAAGAACCTCCGAATCCGGGACTATTACCACGGAATCTACGCCGCCAACGCCGCCGGGTTGACGATTGCCAACAACCACATTGCCTCGACCGCGGAAGTGCCCCCGAATACCATTTTCCTGGACATTTGGCGCGGGCCGGAGGAGTCGTACGGCGGGGCGATCTTTCTCTGGAATGTCAGCAAGTCCACCGTCACCGCCAACCGGATTCAGCATCAGCAGAACGGTCTGCTGACGTATCACTGCCGCCATCTCACCGTAAAGTCCAATCAAGCCAATTACAACAGCGGGTACGGAATCCACCTTTACCAGACCTGCGACAGTCTGTTCGAAGAGAACTCGGCGGACTACTGCTGCCGCTTCGAGCCGCGGGAGGGGGGACTTCATCACGGTCATATGGGGGCCGACGCGGCCGGATTCCTCGCTGTGCACGCCTCCTGCCGCAATACATTCCGGCGAAATACGGCCCGGATGGGCGGCGACGGATTCTTCCTTGCGGGGCTCACGCCGAACGGGGAGAAACTCGGATGCGACGAGAACCTGTTAGAGGAGAACGACGGCTCACTAAGCCCAAACATTGCTTTCGAGGCGACGTTCTGTCGCGGAAATGTGTTTCGCGACAACAACGCTGATCGCTGCAACTACGGATTTTGGCTCGGATTCTCGTGGGACACCGTCATCGAAGGTAATCGGATGATTATGAACCGCCAGGCCGGTATCGCGGTGGAGAATGGACACGGGATGACGGTCCGCGGTAACACCTTTCAGGCCAACGGGCACGGAATCTTGCTCTGGTCCAGGCACAACGAACGGTTCTCCCAACTCTTTCCCGGCAGTTTTACGAGTTACGATTGGGACATCGAGGGCAATAATGTAAGTAGGAACGGAAAGGGAATCCGAATCGCGGCGGACCAGGACCACGGAATCCGCCCGATGCAAGAGGAGAACGCCGGCCACTCGGAGACTCGACCACGAGACCACCGAATCCGGAAGAACGACATCCAGGACAACCGCGTCGGTATCGAGCTCTTTCGCGCGGACCAGACGGTTATCGAAGACAACATCCTCAACCGCAATGTCGAGGCGAATCTGCGGCAGGAGGACGTGGAAGGCACCGAAGCCAGGAACAACCTGGGAGCCGCGGGGGGCTACCTGTGATGCCGGAACAGCAGGAAACCGGCAATTGTGCGGGCGTAGCCCAAGGAACCGGCGACACGGACGAACCGTCAAACCCAATACACGCCGGCGCGAACCGGCGAGAGCAAGGCGACAACCAGAAGGGACATCGTATGCGCGCGAAGATGCTATCGTACAGATTCTACTCCGAGACGATCATGCTCGCCCTCATCGCGTACGCCGATACGGTATCCACCCTCTGGCTCGTAAACACCGGTTTGGCAGTTGAAGCGAATCCCGTTATGGCGTACTACCTCAGTCAGGGCGCCCTCTGGTTCATCGCCATCAAGCTTCTCATGGTACTTCCGGCGTTCGCAGTCGACCTCAACAAGGCCCATAATCCGCGGCGAGTGCGATTGAGCCTTCGAGGCGCGCTCATCCTCTACGTCGGCATCTACGGCCTAGGGACCCTCGCTCAAACGGTCCGCCTCATCGCATAGCGCACGCATCTCCTGTAGAATAAGGAAGAAGAGGAATGGCACGGCTCGCCGCCGAATCATTCGCGCGCCTACTTCTTACACTTTTCTGAGGAGACTGATCAAATGCGGACTGCAAATCCCGCGCTTGGCGATAAGACCTTTACGAGCGTCCCGCGCTCCGCTGATGCCCGCGACGTGATGACGATCGAGGGCACTGTCCACAAGACGTTCATCCTGGTTCTACTGGCGGTCGCCTCCGCCGCTTTCACCTGGAATATGGTAAGTGGGGCGAACGCCCTCGTCGGGCCGCTCGCGATCGGCGGCGCGATCGGCGGATTGATCGTCGGGATCGTCACCGTCTTCAAGCACCAGTGGGCGCCATTCACCGCGCCGCTGTACGCCGTGCTTGAAGGCCTCTTTCTGGGCGCGATCTCGGCTGTCTTCAACCAGATGTATCCCGGAATCGTCCCCCAGGCTGTCGCGCTGACATTCGGTACGCTCTTCTGTCTGCTCGGCGCGTATCGTTCCGGAATGATCAAGGCGACCGAGAACTTCAAGCTCGGAATCGTGGCCGCCACCGGCGCGATCTGCGTGATCTACCTCATCAGCATGGTGCTCCGGCTGTTCGGAACCACCTTTCCATTCATCCACGAGGCCGGGCCCATCGGAATCGGTTTCAGCCTGGTGGTCGTGGTCATCGCGGCCCTCAATCTCGTCCTCGACTTCGACTTCATCGAGGAAGGGGCCAAGCAGGGCGCCCCGCGCTACATGGAGTGGTACGGCGGCTTCGGCCTCCTCGTAACGCTAGTGTGGCTCTACCTCGAGATCCTCCGCCTCCTCTCCAAGCTGAACAGCCGGCACTAAGGCGGATTCCAATGTAAAATGCAGTTAGCAATGCGAAATGTAAAACTGAAGAACCCTGGACAGATCGGTCGTTGAGTCGTTTATTTTGCATTTTACATTGCTAATTTTACATTTTACATTGGAATCTACGCGCTCGCCCCGGTGTAGTGGCGAAGTCCGAAGCGCCAGAAGGCGGAGGAGAGTATGACCGCCGTCAGAGCGACGATGAGGGAAACGGCGACCATTGTTGGGGCGAGCCGGCCAGCCAGCGCTTCTGCCGGTACAGTGATTATGAAAGCCACCGGTATGGCGTAAGTGAGTGTAAAACGCAGCCAGGCCGGATAGATTTGAATGGGATAGCGGCCGGATTCGAACGCCTGCCAGATGATCTGCTCGATATTTTCCAGCTTGACGAACCAGAACGTAAGAGTCACCAGGCAAAGCCAGAACGAGTATACGATGCACGCGCCGGCCAGCAGCGTCACCGTGAACGCCAGGGCCTGCGACGGCCCGACATACAGCGAGAGATTGGCGATTGCATAACTCGTAAGACCCAGCCCCACCATGACGTTCGCGATCCGCCAGATGTTGATCGTACGAAAAGTCGACATGAACTGGGCACTCACAGGCTTCAGAAGCACGAAGTCGAGCGTTCCGTCCCGCACCTTCACCATGATTTCGCGCATGTTCGGGGCGATAAACATTTCGATCACCCCATCCATCAGATAGTAAATCCCCACCAGCACGATGACCTGCGGGAACGACCATCCCTTGATGTGGGACGTGTAAGTGAACGCAATAGACAGCCCGCCGATGGTGGTAACCAGCCCCAGCAGACTCGCCACAATCCGCGTAAAAAAATCCGCCCGATACTCCATATCGGTCTGAATCGACGTGCGGTAGAAGACGCGGAGGAGGCTCAGGTAGCTCATAGGCGTTCAGGCAGTAGGCGTTCAGGCCCCTCAGGCGTTGAGGGTTCCTCTATCTCGTTTCCATCTTCATCAAGGCGAACAATCTCGAAAGTGCGCTTGTTCATTGGTGCGATTGCGCTGGGCCCGTACTTGACTCGACGCAAATACTCGGTGTGTCGCAATCGCTCCAGTGGCGTACGCGAGTGCCAGTAAGCTCGCTCGTCCTCTGCCGATTCGAACACAGGTGGGATGTAAGGAGTATTGTCCAGACGCATCATCATGCTCCTACCGCGGAGTACTGTTTGACTCCGGCGGACCAGACGGCTCGGAAGACGAAGATGCCTACGACGAGCCATAGAACCTGCTGTATGAACCCGGCGACTATCCGCTCGGCCGGAATCCGGCCCAGGGCGAGTTCCACCGGAAATGCGTTCATCGCCCAGAAGGGGGCGTAGACCGCGGCGACTCCCAGCCAGCCGGGCATGAGCGCGATGGGTGCGATCCTTCCACCCAGGAAGGAATCGAGCGTAAAGTAGAGCTGGTTTATCGCATCTATACGGGTCGTCCAGAATGCTATGGCCGCGAGCGCGTAGTTCCAAACGTAACGCATAACCGCCGCCAGCAGCAGCGCCGGAATCGTCAACAACAGCAGCCCTATCGATGGGGGCGGCGTTGGTTTTAGGATGAGGAAGAGAAGCACCCACGCCGGCAGCACCATGACCGCGGTGATCACCTTGAAGCTGACGTTGTAGGAAGCGTCCTTGTGGATCGGGTGGATGGGCTTGAGCAGGTGCGGCGAAAGGTTGCCGCTCCGGATTCCGTTCGAGAACTCAAACATATCCCACGACATCGTGAAGTGGCTGGCGATCATGTAGAACAGGAAGTACGCGGAGAAATCCGCCCGGCTAAAAGTCGCCGTCGCACTCGATACGGACCCGCCCCGGGCGGGGGGCCGCGCGCCGCCCCGCCCCCCCGACAAAAAAAGACCCCCCCCCCCC
>JBKJZI010000055.1:0-4405 GCA_046715155.1 Chthonomonadales bacterium
CACACGACAGATGCGCCCCAGACGGTGGACCGTATCATCGACGTTTTCGAGCCGGAGCAGCAACAGCAGATCCGCATGCAGCTCTCTGTGACCCTCCAGGCAGTCATCTCGCAGACCTTGCTCTTACGTACCGACGGAAGCGGCCGTGTTGCGGCATTTGAAGTGATGGTGGTTACACCCGCCATCCGGACGCTAATCCGCGAAGGCAAGACCTACCAGATATATACGGATATCCAGACCGGCGCCCAGTTCGGGATGCAAATGCTTGATTCTCACCTCTTGAAGCTAGCTTTAAGCAATCTCGTCGACTTTGAGCAGGCGCAGGCCAAGTCCACGAGCCCGACGGAATTCGAGATCCGCTACAACCGGGCGCGAGAGAGGGGAGGAACCTGACACGTGGTCACGGTCGACCAGCTCCTCTATACCACCGTCCATCACCAAGGATCGGACCTCCACATCAAGGCGGACAGCCCGCCCCTGGTCCGAATCCACGGCGACTTGATTCATCTCGACATGGAGCCGCTGACTGCGGACGACACGAGAGCGCTGGCCTACAGCGTGCTGAGCGACATTCAGAGGTCGCGTTTCGACGAAGAGATGGAGCTCGACTTCGCGTACGAGATTGCCGGATTGGCGCGATTCCGGGGAAACATCTACTGTCAGCGAGGGAACGTCCAGGCCGCTTTTCGGGTAATTCCGCTCCACATTCAAACTATGGAGGAGCTCAGCCTGCCACCGATCTGCAAGTTCTTCTCAGAGCGGCCTCGCGGGCTCGTGTTGGTGACGGGGCCGGCCGGTTCGGGGAAATCGACCACGCAAGCGGCGATGATCGACTACATCAACGAGAATTTTCCGCTCCATATCGTCACCGTCGAAGACCCCGTCGAGTTCATCCACGAGGACCGCCAGGCGCTCATCAACCAGCGCGAGCTGGACACGGACACCCTCTCCTTTGCGAACGCGCTCAAGTTCGTTTTGCGCCAGGACCCGGACGTGATCCTCATCGGAGAGATGCGCGACCTCGAAACGATACACCTGGCGATCACCGCCGCGGAAACGGGCCACCTGGTCTTCGGTACTCTGCACACGACCGACGCTGTGCAGACCATCGACCGCGTGATCGACGTTTTTCCAACCCACCAGCAGCAGCAAGTACGGATGCAGATGGCCGTAAATCTGGTGGGGGTAATCTCTCAAACTCTCATCAAACGCAAAGATGGGACGGGGCGCGTTGCCGCATTCGAGACTCTCGTGGCGATCTCCGCGGTCAAGAACCTGGTGCGGGAATCGAAAACGTATCAGATCGGAAGCATCATACAAACCGGTCAGCGCCACGGAATGCAGTCATTGGACCAGTCTCTTGCCACGCTCGTCAAAAAGAAGCTTGTGGACTATCAAGAAGCGCTGGAGAAGGCTGCGAATCCCAATGAATTCAAGGCAATGCTGGACGACGATGACTCCGCGCCCCCATCCGCTCCAGCCTAATCTGTTTATTTACTTCGCGGGACCTGGCTGTGTCGAGGCAGATTCACCACATCGGCAGCCGCGTGCGTCTGGCATAGAAACGGCGGCCTGCAAAAATATTCGCCTCACGGAATCCACATTGACGGACATTCGCTGTACAACCTCCATGTGGTCGACAGGCTTACTTGTGAGGCCGGCGGCAAAGTTTGTAACAATACCGATCGCGGCGTAACAGATTCCGGCTTCGCGCGCGAATACGGCCTCAGGTAGGCCCGTCATACCTACAACGTCCCCTCCAAGTTGGGCATACATCTTCACCTCCGCCGGGCTTTCGAAGCGTGGGCCGTCAGCGCAGACGTACGTTGCCCGGGGGAGCAGATCCAAGTCGATGTCGACCGCCGCGGCGAGGAGCGCGCTCCTGAGCTCAGGGCAGTAAGGCTCTGTGAAATCCGTGTGGCGGACTCCGCCCGCAGTGTCATCGAACATCGACAACGGACGGCCGCGGGTTTGATCGATAAAATCATCGAGCGCGACGAGAGAATCCGGCTCGAGGTCCAGTCGCAAAGAGCCGACCGCATTACTCGCCAAGATGCGCTGCACCCCCAACTCCGCCATCGCCTGAATGTTCGCCCGATAGTTGATGTCGTGTGGAGCAATCCCGTGCGATGTTCCATGCCGCGATAGGAAGATCAACTCACCGCTTGGGAGGTCTACCTGATGCACAAGGGCTGGGCCGAACCTAGTCTCAATGATCCGCGCGGTCACGGTATACTCCGAAGGAAGATTCTCCAGCCCGGTTCCTCCAATAATGGCCGTCTTGTACAAGTTCAGCTCCAAATCCTTAATGAGTACGGCTTTACGTCGGAAACTGATTCCGTGAACGTTGCAGCAGTTCGGCGAGTCGGACCGATCGCGTCAATCGCTTTCTTCGTGGTTGCCGTCCTTTACCCGTTCACGGTTTTAGGGCGAGCGTTTTACTGGGGCGATCTCTACCTCTACTTTTACCCTATGCAGGAGTTTGTCCAGCGGACTCTGCTCGACGGCCGGATTCCGCTTTGGAACCCCCACGTACTTTGCGGCCAGCCTCTGGTGGGGAATCCGCAATCCTGGGTGTTCTACCCCGGAACTCTGCTGCTACTTGCAATGCCGGTCTGGATGTTCTTTACGGTCAATGCCTTAATCCACCTCCTCGCAGCAGGGTGGGGGACCTACCTGTTTCTGAAACGTATCTGCCACGACCGCTTGAGCGCCGTCGTCGGCGCGATTACGTTCGCGGGATGCGGTTACATCGTTGCCCGGCTGCAATTTCCAAATATGGCGCAGTCGGCGGCGTACCTGCCGTGGCTGCTTCTCCTTGTCGACCGAATCGTCGCCAAGCCCGGGATCGGCTATGCGGGCCTGGCGGCGCTGACGGTCGCTTTGTGTATCCTCGCAGCGCACGCACAGATCGCGTACATGACGATTGTGTGCGCCGGGCTGTACGCGATCGCGCGGCTATTTCATGTGCGCCGTCATCCTGCGCGCGCATGGAGGGCGCTCGGGTGGCTGCTGGCAGCGCTGATCGTAGGGGTCACGGCCTCGGCCGTTCAGTTGCTCCCGGTCCTGCAGCTATTCCAGGCGTCTACCCGGGAGCAGCGTAAGTGGTATGAAGCTAATCGGTTCGCCCTCTATCCGGAGCAGATGCTCAACTTCTGGTCGCCCGGCTATTTCGGACACCCGGCGAGCGGCGACTATTGGGGCCGCGGGAACCTGTGGGAAGTGTGCGTTTACGTTGGAATCGTGCCGCTGATCCTGGCCGGTTACGCGATAGCCGGAAGGCCGGCACGCCCTGCCATCGCTTTCTTTGCGCTTATTGGCGCTGTGTCCCTGCTGCTCGCCATGGGCCGTTTCGGCGGGCTCTTCTGGCTTGCGTACTACGTAATCCCGGGAGTCTCCAGCTTTCACGACTCCGCGCGGTTCGCCTTTTTGACGACCTTTGCCATTGCAGTCCTCGCGGCGATAGGGATGCGGCTCCTTCGTGAACAAGGAGTCACGTCCCCAATTCGAATGTTATTGGTGTTCGCCGCCGCGCTGAATCTGATCTGGTTCTCCAGCACGATTAATCCGTCGGTTGAAGGGGCAGTATTCCGACACTCGCCACGCCCGCCGATAACGCAGCTCGGTGGCCGCACCTATTCTTACCGGCAGCGCGATGTCTGGGAGCATTTCATCAGTTATGAGGACTACGGACCCGCTACCGCGGGTTACCTTGCTCTGCTGACCGCATCTCTGACGCCCAACGCGTTGATGCGCGACCGAATTCCGGAGGCGAGCGGTTACGAACCGGTACCATTGCGTTCAATGACCGAGATAGACCGGCTCCTGCGTGAAGCTCTCTTTCAGCGGAGCGAGAGGCAAGACCGGCTGCTTACGATGTTGAATGCGGGCACGTTGGCAGCGCCGCCGGACGTGCGGCTGCCGGACGCGCGAGGGATCAGCAGCCCCGGTTGGCGCAGATGGCATAATCGAGATCCAGGACATACGTTCCGTTTGATCGATAAGGTCATCGACGCAGATTCGCCGGGAGAGTCACTGGGCGCCATCTCATCCCTGGCCTTCGATCCCGCGGAATCCGCGTCGGTCGAAGGGTTACACCAAGACGCGACTGGTCTGTCTCGGCACGCTCGCGACTTCCAACCATCTCAGCGAGACACTGTTATCGTAAACGCCGGAGAGAAACAACGGCTACTCGTTCGAAGCGCGGCTTACTATCCGGGATGGAGGGTCCACATCGACGGCAATCCCGCGCTGCCCGTTCGCGTGAACTACGCTTTCCAGGGTGTGCTGGTACCGCCCGGAGAACACGAAGTAAGTTTCCGATTCCGGCCGGCCGCGTTCGCCGTTGGACTTTACGTATCTCTCGTGTCGGTCGCCGCGATAGCTTTCGCGTTGACCGTCGGGT
>JBKJZI010000056.1:0-7362 GCA_046715155.1 Chthonomonadales bacterium
TCTTCGCCGGCTGCGTCATATGTTTATATCAGACACCCGGTGCCCCCCAACATAAAAAAAAATTGGGGCCGAATTTGCGGCCCCAATTCGATTCCGGAATGCTCTACGACTTGTTCGTCTTGAGGTCGTAGGTAACCTTGCCCGCTGGGACTACCTGGCCCTGAGCGTTCTGTTCCTTGTACTCCACTTCCATCTTAGCGAAGTTCAGCGAAAGGCTCTCCACGGGCAGATCGTTGCTGCCGCCAGCAGCGGAATGGGAATAGCTGGTAACCATTACGTCCGTCAGAGTGATCCTGAGAAACTCCGGCCGGTCGCCGCCGCTCTTCACCATGCTGATGACAACCTCCGGAATATGCCTTCCGGTCGCGCAAGCCACCATTAACGGCACACCCGCCTTGTCGATGAACTTGGTGCCGTTCCAGTCGCCTACGTTGACTTTTCCGGCTCCCCCACCGCCGCCGGTTGAGAACGTACCGGCATTGGTCATACCCCACGAAAAGCTGTTGACCTCGATCTCATTTTGGTGCTTCTGGTCTCTCGATTCTCCTTCGATACCGGTCATTTTCGCGTAGATACCGACATTGCCGATTCCGCGAGGCCGCGCCACGCTGCTGAACATTCCGGCGCCAGGCCCCGAAAGAAAGGGGAGCCGGCCCGGTAATATCGGGTTAGAACCAGCGGCGGCGCCTCCACCTCCGGCTGGCGGCGAGGCGGCGCCGCCACTTGCCTTGCCCGCCTTTACGTCGAAGCCGCCCTTGGCTGTCGACTTCACCGTGCCGTCCAGCCCCTGGATGAAGTATTCCCACTCGACTCTGGCGAAATTAAGGGAGATCGATTCCATCGGCAGGTCTCCGCCGGAGGTCATCGACCAACTGCTGACCATAACGTCCGTCAGCGTGACCTTAAAGAGGTCGATGGGCGCATTCCCGGCCTTTCGCGTAGTGATCACTGCCGATGGGAAATGAGTGCCGGTCAGGCAGTTCCTCAGCAGGACGGGAGAGCTCTTGTCGATCTTCTTCGTGAAGTTGATGTCCTGGAAAGTCGCCTTCCCCGCGCTCCCGCCGCCGCCGAACGACGCGGTGCCGGTGTTGTTGAGCCCGTACTGGATGCTTTGAACTTCGATTTCGTTTGGGTGCTGGCGGTCCGTGCTGCTGCCCGGAATCCCGGGAATCTTCAAAAACACGTCAACCGCAGCAGATGGCGCCGCCGTTCCCACAATGCCGAGCACGAGCAGCCCGCCGAAGCTTGCCGCCCGCAATAGTTTCAAACTCATGTCATGCCTCTCCTTGAGTGCGCGTGTCGCGCCGAAACGCCCGAATCCGGAGGACACGGCGCTACGGTTATTGAATCCTAACCCACCCGGCGATGTCCGCGCTATGACCTTCGCCACACTTCCAGTGTCTACTGCGGAGCGTCGAGCGTATACGGTTATGCATTTGAGCTCAACACTCAACACTTAACACTCAACACTCAACACTTAACACTCATCACTCAACACTCTTCAGCAGGTATCCAAGATGCGCCTTCGATTCGCAACGCCTCTGTTCCTCCTCCTCGCTATCACTGCGTTAGTCCTCCAGCAAGGTTCCGAGGCGGCCGGCGGGACCGGCGATTGCCCGAATGTGGGGAACGACAAGGGCGGCGCGCGCTATTCCACGCTCAACCAGATCAACCGCGGCAGCGTGCGGAATCTGCGCGTAGCCTGGACTTACCGGACCGGCGATTCCGACCCTGCCCGCAACACCACCATCGAGTGCACTCCCCTTGTCATCGATGGCGTCATGTACGTGACTACCGTCAAGTCCAGAGTCGCCGCTCTCAACGCAGCCACCGGCGAGGAACTCTGGCGCTTCGATCCATACGCCATACCTACGAAGTCGATCATCGCTTCCGGCGGGGTAAATCGGGGCCTCGCTTTCTGGAGCGACGGCAAACAGAAGCGGATTCTGCACGGAGTTGGGGACGGCCGACTGATTTCGATAAACGTCGAGAATGGCAAGCCAGACCCGGCCTTCGGGCGCGCCGGCGAAGTCGATCTGAGAGAGGGGATGGAAGACGACCTGAGCAAATTCCCCTATGGGCCCACTTCCGCCCCCATGGTCTTCGAGGACCTCGTCTACCTGGGATTCTCCGCCAGCGAAGGCTACGGTCCGGGCGCCCCGGGAGACATCCGGGCATTCGACGTCCGCACCGGAAAGCAGCGCTGGCGATTCCGCACCGTGCCTCGCCCGGGAGACTTTGGGGCCGCGACCTGGCCGCCAAATAGCTGGCAGGGCCGAAGCGGCGTCAATGCCTGGGGCGGGTTCACGCTGGACCCAAAGCGCGGAATCCTCTACGCAGGCCTCGGCTCGGCAGCCTTCGACTTCTACGGTGGCGACCGTAAAGGAAACAACCTTTTCGCGAACTCCACTATCGCCCTCAATGCGCGGACCGGAGAACGAATCTGGCATTTCCAGACCACCCGCCACGACCTCTCCGACCACGACCTTCCCTGCCCGCCCGTCCTGGCCACCATCAAGCGCGACGGCAAGAACGTGGACGTAGCCGCCCAGGTCACCAAGACCGGACTATGCTACGTGTTTGACCGAACGAATGGCCGCCCGGTATTCCCAATCGAGGAACGGCCCGCCCCAAAATCCGACATTCCAGGAGAGTGGACCGCCCCCACCCAGCCGATTCCTGTCAAGCCGCCGCCTCTCTCCAAGCTCGGATTCAGCGAGAGTGACCTCTCCGACATCACTCCGGAATCCAACGCCTACCTGAAGCAGCAGTTCCGGAACCTCCGCGGCGGCCCGCACTACACCCCCCCGAGTTTCGAAGGCACGATTGTTACCCCCGGATTCCACGGTGGTGCTAACTGGTCCGGCGCATGCGTCGACCCCACCACCGGAATCCTCTACGTCAACTCCCAGAACGTCCCCTGGATCACCAAACTGGTCAAAAACGCGCAGGGCAGCGCCCACCCCTACAACTTCGCCGGCTACGGCCGGTTCACTGACAAGGAAGGCTATCCCGGAATCAAACCGCCATGGGGCCTGCTGAACGCGGTCGACCTGAACGAAGGCCGTTTCGCCTGGCAAAAGGTCCTCGGCGAGTTCCCGGCGCTCACCGCAAAGGGGATTCCGCAAACCGGCACCGAGAACTTCGGCGGCCCCATCGTCACCGCGGGCGGCCTCGTCTTCATCGGCGGCACCATGGACGAAAAGTTCCGCGCCTTCGACAAGTCCACCGGAACAGTCCTTTGGGAAACGAAACTCCCCGTCGGCGGCTACGCCACCCCATGCACCTACGCCGTCAACGGCAAACAGTACGTCGTCATCGCTGCCGGAGGCGGCGGCAAACTCGCCACCAAACCCGGCGACTACTTCATCGCCTTCGCCCTGCCGGACCAATCCCAAATCCAAAATCCAAAATCCAAAATCGAATTGATCGCCGGCGGTGGAACAGGCGAAGACGGTTCTCGGGCGGTGGAAGCCCGCATAATCCGCCCATTCGCCGTGGACTTCAATCCGAAAGGCGACCTGGTCTTCGTAGAGTTCACGGGAGGCGAGCGGGTCCGCACCATCCGCAACGGACGCGTCCACACGATCGCAGGTACTGGCAAGACCGGCTACTCCGGCGATGGCGGCGATGCCCGGCAGGCCGAGTTCAGCGGCATGCACAGCCTCGTCGTCGCACGCAGCGGAGACATCTTCGTCGCGGACACGCTAAACCACCGAATCCGTCGCATCGATTCGAAGACCGGAATCGTAACCACCTTCGCGGGAACGGGAGTGAGAGGATTCTCCGGCGAACGGGGCCCAGCGGAAAGCGCCCAACTAAACGAGCCGTACTGCCTCTGGATGGACTCCGCCCGAAATCGCCTCATCGTCGCCGATCTCTCGAACCGCCGAGTCCGCGCGATTGATCTCAAGAACGGAATCATAACCACGGTCGCGGGCAACGGACAGCGAGGGATTCCGGCAGACGGCGCAGTCGCCACGGAAGCGCCCCTTATAGACCCGCGCGCAGTGACCGTGGATTCAACCGGCAATCTCTACATCCTCGAGCGCTCGGGCCACTGCCTGCGCGTAGTGAATTCCGAGGGCCGAATCCGCACCGTCGCCGGTACCGGGAAGCCAGGCTATTCCGGCGACGGCGGTGACGCGAAGCTCGCGCAGCTCAACGGCCCCAAACACCTCTGGATAGACCGCGGCGACAGCCTCCTCATCGCCGACACCGAGAACCACGTCATTCGCCGATATCTCCCGCGCGAGGGCCGCATCGTCCACGTGGCAGGCACGGGCAAGTCCGGAACCAACGGAATCGGCGGTCCCCCAGACCAGGTCGAGCTAAACCAACCCCACGGCATCTACGCCCACCGCAGCGGCGACCTCTACATCTCCGACAGCACCAACGACCGAATTCTGCGAATCACTTCCCGTCGGCGCTGATCACAACTGTGTCCGTGACGACGGACACTCGGCCGCAGGCCACCCAGCGAGGACTTGAGTCCGTTCGATCCTAACCGTTCAGAATAGGCCTATCTCGGAATTCCGGCGCCTCCGGGCATCGGCGGAGCGCCCATGCCCATTCCACCGCCCATGTTGCGCATACCGCTCTTCTCCATCAGCTCTTCGAAGCCGCCGAAGTGTAACCGCCAGCGGCCGTCCTCGAAGCGGGCTTCCATCTTCTCCATCATCTTTTCCTTCGGATTCTTCGGAGTCACCTTGACGCGCGTGGGGCTCAGCACTTCGTAGGTAGCGTCCTCCGGTTTCGGAGCTTTGCTGCCCGACATGTCGAAACCGCTCTTCCCCTTACCGTTCTTGTCCATCTTCTCGAGCAGGCCCGTCATGTCGCTGAAGAACTCGCGGCCGCGAGACGAGAGGGCTGCCATCGCCTGCTTATCGTTCGGCTGGGTCTTGTCGCTGAGTCCGTACTTCTTCATGGTGGCTTCCAGCTCCGCCTTGATCTTCGGCCCGGTGGAAGGCTTCGGCGCCTGAGCCTGCCCGCCGCCGAGCTTGCCCATTTCGGTCGCCATCTGCCCGCCCATTTCTTCGAACGAAGCCATCATCGCGACGGGAATCATCATCACCATCCCGAGCGCAGCCGCAGACTCATTGGTGAAGAACTCAGACATGGCCCTGATGTCCTTGATGTTCTTCATTTCGGATATCATCGCCTTGACCTCGGCCACTTCCTGTCCCGCGGTCGGCGCCGCCTTCGTCGGTAATATGATGGTCGTCGTGGTGCCCGACGTCACCGCAGGGACGGCTACCACATTTGATTTCGCCTTGCAACCCCCTACGAACGAGGCGCCTGCTGTAAGAACCACCGCTATTACACCCACGGAAAATCGCGAGAATCGTTTCTGCACTTTGGTCTCCTTTTGAGCGCGAGAGGATTGAAAACCCCTATGCCCTTCCACGAAAACGAACCCGGCCCTAACTCGGGCGTGCTGTTAGCGCCTCAGAGAATATCGACACTGCACGAAGGCTGTCTGTGTTCCCAGCGTCTCCACTTACAGGTCGCGGACGAATATGTTGGCAGCTTCGAATGAGGAGTCCCCGCCTCGGAGACCAATGGGGCCTGCCCTGAATGCAGACGGAATCCGTTTACCCTTGATCACCATCTTGCCATTCACATCCACATCCAGGCTGTCGTTTCGAGCGCGAATACGGAATCGGTTCCACTCTCCCAATCGGGTCGCAGCCGCCGGAACCTCGATCCCGGAAGTCGCCGCACCGCGTGGAAGAAAGGGCAGGACGTCTAATGGGGCGTTTCCGGGCCGCCGGACATCCATGATAAGTTCGTAATTCCTGAATTGCCGGTCTGTCCAGAGGTCCAACCTTGGAGTAGACGCGTCGCTATGGTACTGTAGAATCCAATCCTGTGGCTGCCAGCATTGTACTTTTCCGTCCGTTCGCCTCCAACCCTGAAGGTCGACCCCGTTGTACAGGGACTTGAATCCACGGTCCGGTTCCGAAATCTCGGCAGGCGGCGGCTTCGAAGAGGGCAGCTCCTTGATCCGCAAATTCCGAAACCACGCTTCCGACCCCTCGGATTCCAGGCAAATATACCCGCGGCGCGGGCTGCACTTCGTACCCCCGGAGACGACTTTGCCGTTCACCGCCAGCGAGATCCGGCCGTCCTGGCACTCAACGCGATAATGATTCCACTGTCCGGGCGGTTTCGCGCGCCGTTCGCTCGGCAGGCAGCGCATCCAGCCCGCCGGGTGCGGCCGATCCGGTACGAAGGTCGCGCCCTGGATCGCGAACACGTCGCCATGGCCCGTCCAATTCCCATTGGGATCGTCCCGGGCGAGTATCTGCACTTCGATCGCCTTCGTAAAGGGCTGACCCCTTACTGGCAGCGCCCCACTATGGACGAACAGCCCCGCATTACCGCCCTCCACAACGTGCTTCCACTCCAGCTCCAGGACGAAGTTCTCATACATCTTCTCGGTTCGCAAGACCCCCGTCGGAATTCCCGTACACTTGATCATCCCGTCCTTAACCGTCCAGGTGGATTCCGCGCAATTAACGTTCACCCACCCGCGAAGGTCTTTGCCATTGAACAGGGCGCGAGATCCCTCGGGTTCGCCCATTGGGATGATCGCGGGCAGCAGCGCCATCGCCGCGCCTAGAATAATTCGCATCATGCGGCATCATTCGGTCAAAATCCACCGGCTTCCTCCGCTGCGAGCAGTCTGACCGATCCGACGGATTCGACCGATCCGACAGATTGCCTGAACGCTGTGTGGGGGAATCCGCTCAGACAAAGGAGTATAGGCCCGCGCGGCTGAGGCAGAGGATATGCCTGATGAATGGTGGGTCAGGGTCGACAAATTCCACGCCAACCGTGTACGGCCATTGGCTGAAACCGGCGGCCTGGCAGCGGCGCACCACGGCTTCCACCGTATAATGCTCTGATTCCAGAGGCACTAATACTCGGAATTGATCGAACTTCTGGTAGTCCCAATCGGAGTGAAACAGCAGACCGCCCGAGCTGATATTCTCGATCATGACGTCGTGCCGAATTTCGCCGTTTATCTCGAGAAGAGCGCCAAGCGCCCCCAGCGAGCTCCGTTCCGCATGCCTTGTGTCGGCAGTAGCGCTTCGGTGTTTTCCTTCGACGGCCATGCGGCCGGAACCCGTCCGGGTGTCCAGCCGAGGTAGGTCGACCGCACATTTATAGCAGCGCAGGATATGTATCGTGTTATAGGCTTTGCATTGCTGGCAAAGCCGAAATGAAGACGTCTGTGTCATTAATGCCGAACCTCGCAAGAATCCCAATAATCTGCAAACGTTCCTCCCATGAATTATCGGCCAATCACCGGCCGCCCTTTATGTCAATCAACATTCGGCGCTAACCCCTCGTCAG
>JBKJZI010000057.1:0-14652 GCA_046715155.1 Chthonomonadales bacterium
CCGCTTCGCGGCGCGGCTTAATTCAGTCGTTAGCCTTCATCGCCATGCGCTTTGGAATCTATGTCTATGTAGATGGTTCAGACCACGACATGGCGGATTTGCTTCTGCGGAGGTTGGATGAGATCGCGCGCGATTTTCCCCTGGTCAGAGTGATTAACGACCGATTCGAGAAGACGCCGGACATGCACCCTGACGATTTGCCGGATTGGAATCTGGGTCTGAATTTCGAACTTAGCCGAGACAGTGCGGCTTTCGTGGGTGGAGTTTTGCAGCGCCTTCGAGCACTTTCTCAGGAGTCCGGCAGGAGCTTCGCGGTTGGCTATTATGACCGCGTGTCACAGATTGATGAGGACATTGGATTCATTGAGGCTGACTCGGAGTGCGAGGGTTTTGTCCGCATCCTCGAGTCACTCGCCAAGAACGGCTAACCGTGCGCTGCAGCGAACGGCGGCATTGTATTCCTGCTGCAATCTCCGCGCCTTTGGTACTGTGCGCTTATTGTAAGATGGAGCCGAGTGATAGATGCGGTATACGCGACGCAGTTTCGTCAAACGAGTAGTTGCCGCCACGGGGATACTTGGAGCTGGTCGTCGGAGTGCTCAGGCAGCGGGCAAAAATGACGTCAGTCGTGACGCTATCGACCGGCTGCGCGCGAAACTTAAAGGCCGCCTTATTGTGCCGACCGATCCCTCCTATGAGAGCGCGCGGCGGGTGTTCTATTGGAACGCAGCAACCCAACGAAGGCCGCAGGTCATCGTGCACTGCGCGGGCGAGGACGATGCACGGCGAGCGGTGGAGTTTGCGCGGCGTCATCAATTGGAGGTGGCAGCGCGCGCCGGTGGGCACAGTCACCTGGGATGGGGATGCTCGAACGGTCTGGTCATCGATCTCTCCGGAATGAAGCGAATCGCGATCGATCCGCGTCGGCGAAGGGCCCGCGTCGAAGGCGGCGTGTTAAGCGGGGAGGTGGCGCGCGCAGCGGGCCGGCATGGGCTTGCGCCTGTGCTCGGACAATGTCCGGGGGTTGGCGCGAGCGGCGTCACCCTTGGCGGTGGATTGGGCTGGCTCTCGGGACTCTACGGGGCTTCGTGCGACAATCTGCTTTCGGCCCGGGTTGTGACCGCGGACGGACGCGTCCTTTCTGCCGATTCTGAACGTAACGCGGACCTCTTCTGGGCGCTGCGCGGCGCGGGCGCGAATTTTGGCGTAACGACGTCCTTTGAGTACCGTCTTCATCCGATGGGCCCGGTCACCGGCGGCGATATTCATTATGCGGTCCGCGATGCGCGAACGGTACTGCGGTCCTTTCGCGAATTGATGGATGAGGCGCCCGATGCGCTGCAGGCGACGCTCAACCTGACCCCGGGCGAACGGGGCGTGTTCGTGAGCCTTTGCCACGCAGGAAATGAGAAAGAAGCGGAACGGACCCTGCGGTCGCTGCGAGCGATCGCACCGGTGACAAGAGAATTCATCCAGCGGCAGGAGTTCGCGGCCCTGGCGGAAAGACCCGCAGCGACGAACCCGGCTAACACACCTCCGCCTGCCTTCCGCGGAATTCAGACCGTTTATCGGGATCGGCTGTCGGACGAGCTGATCGATATCATTGTGGACAGATTGGGGCGCGCTTCTCCAGGGGTCATCATGGGGATCAGTCATTACATGCATGGGCAAGTTTGCCGGGTGGCGCCGACCGCGACGGCTTTTCCATGGCGGCAGGCGGGCGGGCTGAATGTCCGAATGGCCTACACCTGGAACGATCCTACGATCGGCCGGCGCCTGACACAATGGGCGGACGAATCCCTGCGGCTGCTGCGTCCAGGCGCGGATGAACGGATTTACGCGAACTTCCAGACCTACGAGGCGAGCAACCGCGCAGCCGCCGTTTACGGTGTCAACACATCCCGACTGGCAGCAATCAAACACAAATTCGATTGGGAGAACTTCTTTCGACGAAACTCGAATATCCCGCCAGCGGGCAAGGCGAAAGTGGGTTCAGAAGCGTGACGGTGTGAGGGCGGCGAATGTTTTGTCGTAATAGAGATCGCGGGGGAAGGGGCACGACGGTGGATTGGATGAGGCAGCCTTGGGCGTGGTATGTGGCGGGGCCTTTGATCGGGTTGATGGCGCCGGCGCTGCTGCTGCTGGCGGGGAAGACGTTCGGGGTGTCCAGCAGCTTCCGGCATCTCTGCTCGGCCTGCCTGCCGAAGACGAAGCTCGCCTACCTTCGGGAGAACGACTGGCGCACCGAGCGTTGGAACCTCGTGTTCGTGGGTGGAATCCTCCTGGGCGGCGTCATCGCCAACCGGCTGCTGACGAATCCGGCGACCGCTTTCCTGCCGGATGAGTACCACACGGCGGCAGGAGCGCTAAAGCTGTTCCTGGGCGGAATCCTGGTGGGATTCGGCACGCGGTGGGCGGACGGCTGCACGTCGGGGCATACGATCATGGGGTTGTCGAACCTCCGCTGGCCCAGCCTGGTGGCGACCATCTGCTTCTTCATTGGGGGGCTGGTCATGACGGGCTTGATGATCCTGTTTTGAGAGGAACTCCCTTGCGCTACTTGACGGTGCTGGCACTGGGTACGTTCTTCGGCATCGTGATTGCGAAGTCCGAGGTCATCTCCTGGTTCCGGATTCAGAAGATGTTCCGGTTCGAGGAGGCGCACATGTACCTCGTGATGGTCTCGGCGATCCTTGTCGGCGTGGTGTCGCTGCAGCTGATCAAGCGGCTGGGGCTGACCCCGATAACGGGCGAGCCGATGCAGATCAAGGAAAAGCCCTTCCAAAAGGGGATCGTCTTCGGCGGGATCCTGTTCGGCCTGGGATGGGCCGTCACCGGCGCGTGCCCGGGGCCGATCTATGCTCAGATCGGGGCGGGAGAGCTGCCGGCGCTGGCGACCCTCGGCGGCGCGCTGCTCGGCGCCTACCTTTACGCCCTCTTCCGCCCCCGCCTACCCCATTAGGCAACAGCCTCCGACGTCTTCGCGCTGACGGCGTTGCCCCCGATCTAAGAGGCAAGGATCCGCACGCTCGTCAAGAGAGCGGAGTGTCGAGGACAGAGTAACCCGATGGATTCGGGGCTCGTCTTATTCGCATATTCCGCTGTGACTTCCACCAGGCTCCGGGAATGCCCGAACTGCAGCATGCGATTCTACCATGGGTTTTGAACTCTAGCGCGGTAGCCAGCACGAATATGCCTTCTGTGTGGCACGTGCTCCAACTGAGAAAAGCTGGGAGATCAAGTGCATGACTGAGAAGTTCGATCGACGCGGATTCCTGAAGGCCATTGCGCTTGGTGCGGCATCGGCGTCTGCTGCCGCGGAGCATGGCGAGCCTGCCGGCGCCACCTCGGCGACAGCGCTTCAGGCTTCTCTTCACCCTCTTGACCCGCTCACCGGCCGCGAGATCGAGACAGTGTCCCGCCTGCTGAAGTCCACCGGCAGGACGGACCAGAACTCTTTGTTCTCGACGATCAGGCTGGCGCCACGCAGTCCAGATCAGTCTTCCGGTCGGGTTGCCCTGGCTGTCGTCTACCAGGCGGATAAAGACTCGACTCACGAGCACCTGGTGGATCTGAGTGCCGGGAGCGTCGTCCAGTCCCGTCCGGTTCAAGGTTGCCGCGCAAGCAGCGTCGAGGGTGAATACAGGCGGGCGATCGACGTGGCGCTTGCGTCTGGCGAGTTCATCCGAGCCCTCGCGAGGAGGGGAATCACTAATCTGCGTCAGGTCTTTCTGGAGGCATGGTCCCCGGGACCACTGCCTGTGGGGGAGGCGCCCCTGGCTTCGACGGGGCGGCTGGTGAGACTGGTCCCCTATATCCAGGATGGCGCGCCCACCTCTTTTGGACGCCCGGTCGAGGGACTCGTCGTGTCCGTGGATTTGCGGAAGAGGAATCCGCAAGGGGGCCGGGGCGCAGTGGTTCATGTGTTGGACACCGGAGTGGTTCCGAGCAGCCCTCGAGCGGCTCAACCGTCTATCGGGCGGCGGACGGCCCGTCCCGCGATCCAGGGCTCGCTCGTGAGCTGGGGTCCATGGCAGTTCCGCACAGCGTTGAGGGACCGCGAAGGTCTCGTTATATATGATGTGCAGATTCGTGACGGTAACAGGCTCCGTACGCTTCTCCGGTCGGCATCAGTCGCGGAGATGATGGTCCTCTACGGCGACCCGTCCCAGGGGTGGCGCTGGCGCAATGCCTTCGATGCTGGAGACTATGGATTGGGGCGGACCAGCGTCCCTCTCCGTCCCGGCAGCGAAGTGCCACCCGGCTCGGTCCTGATGGGCGGGGTGATCTCAGACGAGCTAGGCAATGCCAGGCTGCTTCCCGATCGGATCGCAATCTACGAGCACGACGCGGGGATTCTCTGGACGCACTATGATAGCCAGGACGGCGGGGCCCTCACGCGGCGCTGCAACGAGCTGATCCTCCTGTCGATTGCCACGGTCGGCAACTACGACTTCATCTTCCACTGGATATTTGCAGACGATGGCCGGCTCACATTTCGCGTCGATCTGACCGGGATCATGCTCGCGAAAGGGAGCCGCCAGAGCCAGTGCGCCGCATGCGCGCTGCCGCCGGATCCGGCTGGACGAATATTAGCCGGCGATGTCGCCTACGGCACACAGGTTGCGCCCAATCTGATCGCCGTAAATCACCAGCATATGTTGAATATGCGCCTCGACTTCGATATCGATGGGGTGGGCAACGGAATCCGTGAGCTGGAGCACGTCAAGCTCCCGCCGGGGCCGGAGAATCCGTTGGGCAACGCTTTCGCGCTGAAGGAGACCGCGCTCCTGACGGAGAAGGCCGCTCGCCGCGACGCCGCCCCCGGGCGGACTTGGAAGGTGATCAATAGCGAACGCGCCGGGCCGCTTGGCCATTTTCCGGGTTACATGATCCACCCGCATGGACAGCCGGTTGCAATTCCGCGGCCCGGCAACGCCACCGGCGCCATGGCCGGATTCATGGACCACGCGTTCTGGGCCACCAAACGGCGCCAAGGAGAGGAATACGCGTGCGGGAACTACATCGATTCCGAAGTCCGACAGGGGCTGCCGGAATGGGGTGAAAAGGACGAACGGATCGAGGGCCAGGACCTGGTCGTCTGGTATACGCTTGGCACCACGCATGTTCCCCGCACTGAAGAATGGCCGATAATGCCCGTCTCCCGCACGGGATTCGATCTTCTCCCATGCAATTTCTTCGAGGTGAATCCGGTCGCCTAGTCCTGCGCCGTGCCGCGCTCTTACGAACTCACTTTCATCAAGTCGTCCGCTTCAGTGACGAGTCCTTGCCAAGACCACTTCTGCTCCGTCCGCGGCTGCGCCATTAGGCGATAGCCTTGACGCCCATTTGGCGTAAGGTTCCTCTCGCGACTCGGTGGACAGGACTCGAGCCTCCGGCCTTCGGGTTAAGGGCCCGACGAGCTATTGGCCTTCTCCACCCTCACTGGCGAGCACCTCGCAACATACGTCGCCCTGACCGCGGCCCTCGCGGGCACCGGCCTCAAGTACCAGGCGCTGTGCCGGGAGACGGCCACGCTCTCTGCCGACGAGTAGTGTGGAATTCGAATGTTTGACTACTGAGTATGAATGAGTGGAAGAGTGGAAGAGCCTGTCTTTTCTTCCACTCTTTTCCACTCCTCCACTCCTCCACTCCTCCACTCCTCTACTCCTCCCCCTACGTACCACCACGTACCAGTTCCGCGCAAACCCCGTAATCCTCGCAGTGAACCCGTGCGTAGTAGCCGCTGATAATCCGCTTAGTACAGGATAGTCTGCCCCCGACAAAGGCAAACCGGCCGCGAGGCCGGGCACGCAAAGCTTCAGGGTCCGCGATTGCGGAATGCGGATTGCGGATTGCGGAATGGCTCCGGCCAAATCCGAAATCTAAAATCCAAAATCCGAAATCTCCCGGATTGGCTGGGCTGCCGAAAGGGTGAGATCGAACAGTCGTTCTCCTCTTCGGGTTGTACGGACCTCCTCTACCGTATCCTCCGGCGTCACAACGCGCCAGAGGCCAACACCATCCTTCGCAATCGACAAAGGCAAACCCGGTGAAAGCTGGGGACGCAAAGCCGAAGAGCTAAGTCGATTGCGGATTGCGGAATGCGGAATGCGGAATTAGGATTGCACCTGGTCTTTCCCAAATCCGAAATCCGAAATCCGAAATCCACAATCGATACGCTGGCTGGGTTACCGAACTGCGACGATTACGAAGGAGAACTCTAGTGAAGAAGCTTTTCAAGCGCAGCCGAAGCCGCAAGGGCTTCACCCTTATCGAGCTGTTGATCGTCATCCTGGTCCTCGCGATCTTGATGGCAGTCGCCCTCCCGCTCTACCTGAGCGCCGTCAGCGACTCCCAGCTCAAAACCTGCCGCAGCAACATGCAGACCATTTCGAATGCTGAGCAGGCGTACAAGACGAGCGATTCCGCTCACGTCTACACGACCAACCTGCCGGACCTGAATGCGAACCTCGGATCCACGCCGATCTGTCCCAGCGCCGGAACCTATGCTGTAGCGATCTCCAATGGCTCGTCCACCGCCAACGACGGAACCACGACGGTTCCCAACGGCGGACTGGTGATCTCCTGCACCGCGACCGGACACGGCGTGTTTGCACCGGGTATCGACAGCGAGTAGTACTTCCCTTGACGATAGCGGTTACCCGGACGCACTCCGCGTCCGGGTAACCCAATACCCTGCAGCGAGAGGAAGGACTCAGATGTTCCGATACCTGCATAAATTGGCCGCTACGGCCTTGCTAATCGGAATGGTTAGCGCCGCGCACGGCCAGGCGACAACGGTACCGATTCCGGACCAATCGCGAACGAGTCTTCTCAACGCGACTGTGGGCGAGCAGTGCCGGATCAACGTTCCCGCGACGATCTCGTTCGCAGTCACCAACGTAGGAGTACCGACGGCGTCGCCGGCAATAACGGTGGCTATTGACACCATCGTGCTGTCAAACGCGACGCGGAGACTGCGCGTTCTGGTGCGGGCCGTGGGCATTAACTTCACGCCCCCGGTCATCGGGGACGCCACGTGGGCCAGCGCCGACGTTTCATGGAACGCCGGCACCTGGTCGAACGGAGCCGGCTTTGCCGGAGTTCTGAACAGCGTGGTCTTTGTCCGGATGGCGGAAACGCTGCCGAACGTTCCGAACACACTAACGAGCAACCTTGTATTCACCCTGGCAGCGCGCCCAACGGTGCGCCGCGCAGGTAACCATACGCTGAATATGACCTGGAGAGTCGAGGCATTCTAGCCCTCTCCAACGCCAAGAGCAAACCTAACCTAACAACAGGAGAACATTCGAAATGTTGAAGCATATGTACAAACTGGGCGCAATCGCCCTTCTAGTAGGAGCCGGCGGAATTGCTAACGCGCAGACCGTCGTCCCGGTTCCGGATCAGAGCCAGACCACTACGCTCATTGCGCAGGTCGGCGAGCAGGTCCGCATCAACGTGCCGGCCACGGTTACCTTCGTGGTGGCCAACGTCGCCAACCCGACCAACGCTACCGCGGCGATCACGCTGGACAACATCGTGCTTTCCAGCGCTACCCGCCAGCTCAACCTGCTCGTTCGCGCTGAGGCCGCCGCTTTCACCCCGCCGGTCGTGGGCGACCCGAGCTGGGTTGCCGGTGACGTGTCCTGGGCGGCAGGCGGATGGACAAACGGCGCCGGCGCCGGCGGAACGCTCTCTACAACGTTCGCTTCGGTCGTACTCGGCACCGGCAACGCGACGTCCGTGTCCAACCCGGGCATGGCGATGACGCTCGCGGCGAACACCGCCGTCAACCGTTCCGGCAGCCATACCATGGTGATCCGATGGCGGGTTGAGGGTGTGGGCCTGTAAGGAATATGTGGAATAAGAAGGGGACGGCCATTGCGCCGTCCCCTTTTTTGATTCGGTCTCGAACTCGACTCTGGGTGGAGTGAACACATATGTTTAAACGGATTCTTTCGGCTGTAGCGGTTGCGGCCGCATGTTTTTCGCTATCATCCGAGCCGGCGCGAGCGTTGAAATTCGATGCCTCCCTGGCTCCGATCAAGGTCGAGGGCAGTCCGGGCCAGGTAGCGAGCCGTAATTTCCGCCTCACATTGGCGAAAGATGAGCAGCGAACCCAGTTTAAGGTTCACGTAGAAGATTGGTGGCGCAGCGAAGATGGACGAGAGTCCTTCTACAAGCCGCCGGGGACGATTCCGCAGTCGTGCGCACCCTGGATCAAGCTGAATCCGGTCGAGGCGGCGATCAACGCCGGCGAGACGCTGGATGTTAGGCTCTCGATAAGCATTCCCAAAGACGCCAAGCCCGGCGGATACTGGTGCGCCCTCACGACCGATGAAGTCCTGGACCCGCTCAAGGTGAATCCGGAAGGCGTGGGTGTTCGCTTCCTGGCTTCGCTTTCCATTGGCGTCTTCGTAAACGTCGGCCCGGTAAACCGGTCGGCCAAGATCATCGACGTGCAAATGGGCGAAGAGGCGAGCGTGAAACTGCGCAACGAGGGCAACTGCCCGCTCCGCGTGGAGGGCCGCTTCGAGTTCATTCCGGTTGGCCAGACGAAACCCGTCGCCAGAATAGACTTTCCGCAGACTACGGCTCTTTATGCGCCCATCAACATCACCACCTTGCGGGCGCACCTTCCGGATTCGAAGACGCTGCCTTCAGGGAAGTATCTCGTACGCGCTATCCTGGACATCGGGCTGGACCACTACCTCGGCGTGCAGAAGGAGATGGTAATCACTCGTGAACCGTCTACCGCGCCTGCTGCGACCGAGCCTAAGTAGCCGCGGCGGAATCGCGCGCGCGGCTGCTTCGCTGGTACTTCTGGCGGCCGCAGCCTCGCCCGCATCCGCCAACTGGCAGATTCTCCTCGAGTCGAACGACATCACCGCGCCCTGCGCGCCGATTCCGGCGGGGAGGATTCCGGCCATAAATGTCGTTCCGGTCGCGCCGATCCTCGGAATCCATGCCCGGATTTCGGGTCAATCGGCCGTCATCATCGACGCGAAGGGCAACGAGTGGCGGGGTCGGAGTGGCGCGCTCTCCCTGGAGGGCACTGCTCGAACATTGGTCCTCAGCGCTCCTTTGCGGATGCTCGGCAACGCCGTTTACGTCCCGGTGGATTCCGTGGCGGATCTCGCCGGTCTCTCGCTCCGGATCGACGGCGAGAAGGTCATGTTGAGCAAAGCCTCGCCGGACCGCGCTTCGGCAGCCAAGGTCGCGGAAGTGGCGGGTTGGGAGGGCCTGACGATGCAGAAGACGGCCGAGGAGAAGGCGCTGGAGGCCCGGCTTTCCTCACCCATGCTTCCCGCGCGCAAGCCCGGAATATCCAGCCTCCCACCCGCCGACCGGAAGCTCGACCTCGGATTCGGAATCGGCCATGTGTACGGCGGTGACTGGGGGAACGAGCTGACGGCGAACGGGAAGATCAGCGGAGTCGACTTGAGCTTTGGCACCTTTCTGACCTATGGCCGACGCGGAATCCGGCCGCTGAGCACCCGACTGCTGCTTGCCGATGAAGAGTTCGGCCGATCAGGCGAGGTTGGCGATATGTTCAGTGACGTCTGGGGCCTGGCACGCGGCATCCGGTACTCCTGGCTGGCAGGGAAAGACCGCTGGCAGTCCCTTTCACTGTATACCAAGGCCGGCCAGGTGGGACCGCGTGGTCTCGTAGGAGTTTATAGAAACGAAGTACCGGTCAATAAGGGCCTCTGGCTGGGCGCTGAGGTCGCCACGGACAAATCGATGTTTCTGAAAGGACGACTCCAGCGCGGCCCGCTTTCACTGTATGCGTTTCATCGGCGGTCGGATACTTCCGTTGGCGACAGCCTAGGGGCGTTCTTTACGTACGAGCTGCCGACGCGTGTCAGTTTCTATGGAAGCGCGACGCGCATGGACGCGCCGCAAGAAACCAGCAACCTCCAGAACGTCGGGGTAAGGATTCCGCTCAAGAGCGGACTTGATCTGACGATTGAGCGAAGCATGATGGCAGCAGGAACCGGA
Source organism: Chthonomonadales bacterium (assembly GCA_046715155.1). GTDB lineage: Bacteria > Armatimonadota > Chthonomonadetes > Chthonomonadales > CAJBBX01 > JBKJZI01. Next base: position 10,009 of record JBKJZI010000057.1, read on the forward strand.
AAGCGCCTGGTGGACGCGGCGATGGTCACGCTGCCGCTGGGCTCGCTGCGACTGCTCGGGCGCGCCAGCAATTCCAGCGGCTTCGTCCAGCTCGCGGACCCGAATTTCGATCCCGTACAGATGCAGGGCCGCCAGTTCACTTTCTCCGCCGCTTATCTGGGCAACTCACGGATGACAGTGGATTACCAGGCGAGCGTGAACTGGAACAACAGCAGCCGCCCGGCCCGCTGGGAGCAGGTCGCCAGCACGTTCCGCCTTACTGCTCGTACTCAGATCCAGGCATTGACCGCTTTTCCCAACGTGCTCCAGACCGACAGGATGCAGTTCCGGCTGCTCCACTCATTGAGGCGTGACCTGGCGCTGTCTATCGATTATGGTCCGCTGGCAAACTTTCAGCCATCCACGAAACCTCGGGGTGACCGGGGAATCATGGTGATGCTGCGCAGCACTTTCAGCGCGCCCGTTCCCGCCCGCGGCGGCGAGATTTCGGGTACGGTCATCGATCAGACCGGTAAACCGGTCGAGGGCGCATTGGTGAGAGTGGGCGAGTTCAAGGCGGCGTCCAATAAGGATGGCAAGTATATAATGCGGCGAATTCCGCCCGGACATTACACGGTAGCTCTTGACCCGGACAGCCTGCCCGCCGACCAGAAGCCACTTGCGACTTCGCGCGTCCTGGAAGTGAATAGCCGCACCCGAGAGAAGATCGATTTCAAGGTGATACCGCTTAACGCGATAACCGGCCGGGTCTGGTGGGATTCCAACGGCAACGGCAAGATGGACGAAGACGAAGGCGTCCAGAACATCGTGATCCACCTGGGAGACCTGGCCACCGCAACGGACCGGGACGGGACCTTTGCCTTTTATAACGTCGAGCCCGGCAGCTACATCGCCCGGCTGGACGTTGGGCGGCTTCCCCTTGGAATGTTCGCAGTGACCGCGGCTGACGCTCCCTTTACCCTGCAGCCGGACGGCGGCGCGCCTAAGATCCTGTTCCAACTCGTAAAGCGGGAGAAGAACACGATCTTTGAGACGATTCCATGATGCGACGAACGATTGTTATCTTGATATTGCTCGCCGGATTCCGGGCTACTTGCCAGGGGCAGGCGCGAAGCGAAGTTACCGTGCAGATTCCGGCGGTGGCAGCGTTCAATGTGATGGATGTGAGTCGTCCCACTCCAGCGGCTCCTTTCACCATTCGGTTCACGGACATCAGGCTTCGCGGTCCGGCCAAGAATCTGCGAGTTGGCGTGCGCGCGATGGCATCTGCTTTCACGCCGCCGAACGGCCCGGCCATGCCGGCATCGCTGGTGTTCTGGAACACGGGCGCGGTCCAGAATGGAGTCGGAACGCCGGGCACGCTCAACAACACCGCGTTTACCACGGTCTTCACATCGACTCACAATCCGCGGACCGCCAGTGTGGTGATACTCTGGAACCTGGCAGCGCCGGGTCCAACAATCCGCGCCGGAGCCCACGCGCTTACCGTCAACTGGCGAATCGAGTCATTCTAAGGGGCGAGTGAGTGGTCAGTTGTGAGTGGTGAGTTACGGCTAGAGCTCGAAGGACTCGAGCTTTACGCGGACGGCATTTGAACCCGCCGAATCTGCAGCTTTGGGAGAGAGGCTGCCAATGGCTTCCACATTGCCGGAGAGTGGGAGACTTAGTTGGCGGGAAGCGACTGGGGATGCGTTGAGACCGGATTCCGGCGTTACCCAGCTCCAGGTCACGCGGAAGTTTCGGCGATCTTCCGCTCCACGGTGACTCTTCACGCCGATCGAACCGGATACTGCCGACCGACCGGAGGGGAAGAATACCGTGCTCGCGACGTTCGGGAGCGCGACGGTCGCCTGCTCGGTCACGTAGGCAGTTAGCATAGTAGTCTGCTCGCCTAAGACCTGAGCGGAAGCGCCGGAGCTCAGCGCGAGCACTCCGACGACGGACGATAATACTGATTTACGCTTGAGCATCGCGGCCGCGGGATCCCCTACAGAACGCCTATCACAGCGATTGTGGGCGTTCCCGTCCCGTTCGCGCATTCGCGCTGCCGCGTAAGCCGGCCCCCGTTTCCCCTTAGAATCCATCGGCTTCTCCTGTAGCCTTCATACAAGTAAGGCGGATTCCGTGCAGAATCCGTCGGGAACCGGAATAGCGTTTCGGAACGTCTCCATACCGTTCGGGTGGTTCAATGGGGAGCCGCCCACCGTACGGGAGGAGAAGAGTAAAATGCAAGTGCGAGAGATCATGACGGAGAACCCAGCCTGCGCGACGCCGAACATGGGACTTGGAGAAGTCGCCAGACTGATGAAGGATTGCGACTGCGGCGCGATTCCGGTAATGGAGGGCCAGGATTCCGGTAAGTGCATCGGAATAGTCACCGACCGCGACATCGTGATGCGCTGCCTGGCCGACGGCAAGAATCCGCTGGAATGCCGCGTCGGCGACGCCATGTCCAGCCAGGTAATCACCGTCTACGCCGATGACCGCCTGGAAGACGCGATCCGAGCGATGGAAGAGAACGAGATCCGCCGAATCGTGGTCGTGGATGAAAACAACCAGTGCATCGGCATGTTGTCCCAAGCCGACATCGCCCTAAACGCTCCGGCCACTCAGACCGCCGAGTTGGTCCGCGATGTGTCCGAGCCAAGTCCTGGCGCGGCGAATCTCGCCGCTTGACGGACGCGCCCGCAAGGCGATAGTCGTCGATAGCGGTGGATTCGCACCAATATCTTCTAAGGCCGGCTCCTAGGGGGCCGGCCCTACTCTCAGCAGGAGCCGACTATCCTTCCTGATTCCGCGACAGTACGGCCTTGTAGCGAATGGGGGGCGGGCGTCAAACGCGGGCGGGCGCTGTGCCTACCAGATTGTCTTGACTACGCCCGCAGTGGTGATTGCCGGGTCCCGCGTGATGCATGGGCAGGCGTTTGAGAGAGCGACGGTGGCGATGATTCGGTCATGCATCTCCGGGACTGCCGTTAGCGCTTCGAAGGCCAGCACATCCTCCGCGCCAAAGGGAACGAATGTGATTTGCGGCGCCGACTTCAATCGGGCATACTCGGCCGCGAAATCGAGCGGCGCGCCCAGCTTAGCATTGAGATAGTACAATTCGGCGAGGACTATCGCCGGCACCATCAACCTCGCCTCACCTCTGGCAGCCGCGTCGAAACAGCCTTTGGCCGCCTAGCTCAACTGCGGCATCCCCGCGAGATACCAGTAGAGCGCATGCGTATCCGGAACGAACTCATTCATTCAGCGCCAGGGAAGACTCGTTTCGGAGATCCTGGAGCAGGGATTCAATATCCGCGTCTGCCGGAACGCGGTCTTTCCAGATACCGAATAGATCGACTCCTAAACCGTTCGCCTCGCTTTCCGCGGCATCCGGTAGAAACGTCACAATTACGCGCGCGCGCTTGATACCGGTGGGTTTTTCGTGGAGCTCAACCTTCCCTTCCGTATACTCGCCCTCAATAGTCGTAAGCATGTCGAAATCCCCTCAATGCTATTATACGCGGCAAGCCGCAGTTCGCAATCGGACGGCATGCTCGGTAACTCAAAGTAGCGGACGGGAGGCGGGGCGTCAAATGCCAGTTGAGTTGAGAGTAATGGCGGGATCGCGACTCTCAACTCTCAACCCTCAACTCTCAACTCAGACCTTGTAGCCCGCGCGGTACTTGGGGCGGATGATTTCGGCGACTTCGGGAGCGTTTTTGGCGCGGAGGCGGCGGGCGTCCCATTCTATTTTCTTGCCGTCTGCCCAGACGGCGAGGTTGCCCAGGAGGACGGTCTCGGTGAGGGGGCCGGCGTAATTGGGGAAGTTGGAGACAGGCTCCATCTCGCCTTTGATTCCGCGCGCAAACTCTTCGAAGTGGCCGGGGGACGCCTGGAATGCGACGTCCGTCATCGGCGCGTGCCGCCGAAGAGCTTGCCCTGCGCGCCGTAGTCGCCGCCGGAGTAGAACTTTCCCTTGTCTCCGATGATCAGGTAACCGCTGCTGGAGGGGGTTTCCCCATCCAGCAGCTCCGCGGAAGGCAGTTTGCCGCCGTCATACCAGGTCATCGTCAGCGCGGGCCGTCTCTTGATCTTAGGAAACTCGTAGTGGATTATGGACCACTGCGGGAAGCTGTCGCGGTTATGTCCGCTGGTTTGCGCCTGTACGGAGGTCGGATTCCGCAGGTCCAGGGCCATGTAGGGCATGTTCAGGGTGTGGCAGGCCATGTCGCCCAGCGCGCCCGTCCCGAAATCCCACCAGCCTCGCCAAGCGAAGGTGTGGTAGCCGTCCGCATAATCGCGCATCGGCGCCGGACCGAGCCAGAGGTCCCAGTTGAGGTTAGACGGGACGGGCTTGGACGGATTCCGAGGGCCGCCCTGGGGCCAGATGGGGCGATTGGTCCAGACGTGTAGGTCTTTCACCACGCCTACGGCGCCGGCGCGGATCATGGCCGCGGTGCGCCGAAGGTCGGAGCTCGCCGTTCCCTGGTTGCCCATCTGGGTGACGCCCTTCTTCTTGCGGGCTATCTCTCCCAGGCGGCGGGCTTCCCAGATGCTGTGCGTGAGGGGCTTCTGGCAGAAGCAGTGCTTGCCCATCTCCATCGCCATCGCGGCCGCCACGGCGTGGGTGTGGTCGGGCGTGCTGACGGTGACGGC
>JBKJZI010000058.1:0-24157 GCA_046715155.1 Chthonomonadales bacterium
GTTATCAGCCGATACCAAAAGGGAGGGCGAGGCTCCCGCCGAGCTAAGTAATGGGACGAAGAACGGCTCGGCGGGAGCCTCGCCCTCCCTTTCGGCTGCCGCGGAAGCCGTGCTGGAAGCCGGGAGGGAGAAGACGGTTGAATTGGATTCCGGCGAGAGCGTGTATATCGAACCGATATTGCCGCGGCCCACATTGCTTATCGCGGGCGCCGGCCATGTCGGGGCGTCGCTGTGCCAGATAGGGTCCATGTGTGGATTCCAGACCGTTATCGTGGATGACCGGCCGACGTTCGCCAACAAGGAGCGGATGCCGTTTGCCGACCGCGTGGAAGTAGCGGATATACCTTCATTCTTGCGGGATTATCCGATTGACCCGGAAACCTACGTGGTCATTGTTACGCGGGGCCACCGGCATGATGCCCACTGCCTGCGGGAGTGCATCCATTCCAACGCGAAGTACGTAGGGATGATCGGCTCAAAGCGCAAGATCTGCGTCATATATGAGGAGATGCTGCGCGATGGGCTGGCGACGCCAGAGGAGCTGCGCAGAGTCCATTCTCCGCTCGGATTCGACATCGGGGCCAAAGAAGTAGGCGAGATCGCCGTCTCGATCGCTTCCGAGCTTGTCGCCGTTCGCCGCGGAGTTCCTCTCGATTCCGTTTCCACGTTGCAATATGCGCCGTCGTTCATTAAAGGAAAATGACGGTGTTAGGTGTTTGGTGTTAGGTGTCGGGCCTAACACCAAACACCTAACACCTAACACCAACATCGTGATCATGAACAGATCGGTCCTCCCAGCCGCCCTGCTCCTGATAGGGGGTCTTGTCGTGAGTGGGCTTACGGCCACAACCCAGGAGCGGTTCGTTCCACAGCCGTATCGCAGCGGTAGGTCGGTTGTCGTCGCTCCGAATGGTATGGTGGCCACCAGCCATCCGCTCGCCGCTCAGATCGGGCTGGACGTTCTGAAGCGCGGGGGCAACGCGGTCGACGCGGCGATTGCGACGAATGCCGCTATCGGGCTGATGGAACCGATGTCCTGCGGAATCGGCGGCGATTTGTTCGCGATTGTTTGGGACGCCAAAACGCAGAAGCTCTACGGGCTCAATGCGAGTGGGCGGTCGCCATATAAGGCCACGATGGCGCTTTTCAAGGAGAAGGGTCTTTCTGAGATCCCGATGTTTGGGCCGCTTAGCTGGTCGGTCCCCGGGTGCGTGGATGGGTGGGACCAGGTCCGGCGCCGATTCGGAACGTTGAGCTTTGGGGAGCTGCTGGAACCGAGCATCCGATATGGGGAAGCCGGCTTTCCGGTCCCGGAAGTGATCGCGGGTTACTGGAAGAGCCACGAGAAGGATTCCGGGAACGCGGAGTTTGCGAAGACCTACCTGGTGGACGGTAAGGCGCCGCAATCCGGTGGTTCGTTTCGGAATCCGCTGCTTGCGCAGACCTATCGTGAGCTCGCGGACGGTGGGCGCGACGCGTATTACAAAGGCCGGATAGCGCGTGAGATTGTGCAGTATTCGGACCGGGTTGGCGGGCTTTTCAGCCTCAAGGATTTCGTGGACCATACTTCCACCTGGGTCGAACCCGTCAATACGACCTACCGCGGGCACGAGGTGTGGGAGATTCCGCCGAATGGACAGGGGATTTCCGCGCTTCAGATGCTGAACGTGCTGGAGGGGTATGACCTTGCCAAGATGGGGTTCAGCTCGCCGGACTACTGGCACCTCTGGATCGAAGCGAAGAAGCTGGCGTTTGCGGACCGTGCGAAATACTACGCAGACCCGGAGTTCAGCAAGATCCCGGTGAAGGAGCTGATATCGAAGCCGTACGCGGAATCCCGGCGTAAGCTGGTTTCTATGTCGAAGGCGATGGAGAACGTTCAGCCTGGAGACCCGAAGCTCGGCGGCGACACAATCTATCTCTGCGTGGTGGACAAAGACCGCAATGCGGTTTCGCTGATCCAAAGCAATTATCAGAGCTTCGGTTCCGGCCACGTGCCGGGGGTCCTTGGCTTCGCGCTTCAGAATCGAGGAACGTCGTTTACTCTCGATCCCGGCCATGCGAACCGTCTCGAGCCGCATAAACGGCCGTTTCATACGATCATTCCCGCGATGGTTACGAAGGAAGGGAAGCCGTGGCTGACCTTCGGCGTGATGGGCGGCGATATGCAGCCGCAGGGCCACGTGCAGATACTCTGCAACCTGATCGACTTTGGGATGAACGTGCAGCAGGCCGGCGAAGCGCCCCGCATGGAGCACCTCTACTCGGCCTCGCCAAAAGGCGCTCCGGCACGCGGAAGTGGTGAGGTCCAGGCGGAGCGCGGCTTCACGGAGGAGATGCTGAAGGAGCTGCGTTCGCGTGGCCACCGAATCTCGCACATCTCCCGCAACGGCGGCGGATTCCAGGGAATCAGTATCGATCCGCGCACCAAGATGCTGCTCGGCGGCTCAGAGCCGCGGAAGGATGGGTGCGCGGTCGGGTATTGAAGAAGTGATCAGTGATCAGTGATCAGTGATCAGTGGGCAGAGACTTGCTGCCTGCAATCGTCGGTATAAAACCGACGGCAGGGACTTCAGCGATGTCCTTCGGACAGGTGGTTCAAACACAAATTATTAGTCAACGAAGCACTAATACACCGTAAACTTGAAATTTGATTCCATCGGTGCGCGGAATCGGGACGGTAGACGTACCGAGTAGAGGGCCTGCGGCCGAACGTCCTCCGGACTAGGGCCCCGTGTGATCAACTGGAAATCAGGTTACAAAGTATTAGTTATCGAGTCACCAGGTTCGCGCGCGAAGTAAACTGGATAACTGGATCACTCGATTACGTTCCCTCAGGAGTAGAGTTTTGCTGCAAATCTCCCTCAACCTCCCGCCCTTGATTCCGCGTGAGGATTTGTTTGGAAACCCTGAGAAGGCGATGCCGCAGGCGTCACCGGACGGACGGCTGCTGGCTTACCTGGCGCCGGACGAGGGGGTGCTGAACGTATGGGTGCGGACGCTCGGGAAGAACGACGACCGCGCGGTGACGAAGGACCGCAAGCGCGGAATCCGCAACTACCTGTGGGCCTACGATGGCGCTCACCTGCTCTATCTCCAGGACGTAGACGGCGACGAGAATTGGCACGTCTGGGCTGCGAACCTCGACTCCGGTGACATTCGGAATCTCACTCCGCACGAGGGCGCGCAGGCCCATCTGATAGCGGTGGACCATCGCTACCCGGAGGACGTCCTGGTCGGTCTGAACACGCGCGACCCACGCCTTCACGACGTTTACCGCGTTAATCTACGCTCCGGGGAATCCGCGCTGGAAGTTGAGAATCCGGGGGACGTCGTAGGGTGGCTGGCCGACTCCGAGTTCAAGATACGAGCTGCTCAGGCATCGCGGCCGGACGGCGGATTCGAGCTGCGTGCGCGAGAAAGCGCTGAATCCGAATGGAAGACGCTGGTGGTGTGGCCGGCGGATGAGGAGGGCTCGCCATACGGATTCACCGAGGACGGCCGGTCCATTTATCTCGGCAACACGCTGGGCTCGGATACTCAGGAGCTTCGACTACTGGAGGTAGCGTCCGGTCGGGAGAGTACGCTCGCTTCGAACCCTGAGGTCGACCTCGGGGAGATCATTATTCACCCGACCGAGCATCGCGTACAGGCTGCCGGATTCAATAAGGATCGCCTTCGGTGGCAGGCGCTGGATTCCGAGATCGCACCCGACCTGGACTATCTGGCGGCGCAGAAGGCTGGCGAGGTCCGGTTGGCCAGCCGAACTCTGGACGACTCGCTTTGGATCGTCTATTACGCGCAGGACACGGCTCCGGCTTCCTACTACCTGTATAAGCGATCCTCGCACGAATTGACTTTTCTTTTCACTACCCGACCCGCGCTGGAAGGGAAGAGCCTGGCGGAGATGCGGCCGGTCGCGATCAAGGCGCGCGATGGGCTCGTGCTGAACAGCTACCTGACTTTGCCGCCGGGGGTCGAGCAACGGAATCTGCCGATGGTGCTGAACGTACACGGCGGGCCGTGGGCGCGCGACCAATGGGGCTACGACCCGGAGGCGCAGTGGCTGGCGAATCGGGGTTACGCGTGCCTGCAGGTCAATTTCCGCGGTTCCAGCGGGTTCGGGAAGCGGTTCCTCCACGCGGGGGACAAAGAGTGGGGCGCGAAGATGCACGACGACCTGCTGGATTCCGTGGATTGGGCGGTGGAGCAGGGCTACGCGGATCGGAGTCGGGTTGCGATCTTTGGCGGGTCCTATGGGGGATACGCAGCGCTCGTGGGAGCGGCCTTCACGCCGGATGTGTTCGCCTGCGCGGTGGACATCGTCGGTCCCAGCAGCATCATCACGCTCATCAAATCCATTCCGCCTTATTGGGAGCCGCTGAAGAAGGTGTTCACGGTTCGCGTGGGAGACCCGGATACCGAGGATGAGTTCCTTCGCGCTCGCTCGCCCCTCTTCAAGGCAGACCAGATCACTCGGCCGCTGCTCATTGCTCAAGGGGCGAACGATCCGCGCGTGAAACAGGCGGAGAGCGAGCAGATCGTGGAGGCGATGCGGGAGCATGGCAAAGAGGTCGAGTACATGCTCTTCGAGGATGAGGGTCACGGCTTCGCTCGGCCAGAGAACAGGCTGACGTTCTACGCCGCTGCCGAACGGTTCCTCGCAAAGCATCTTGGCGGTCGTACTGAAGACGGATAGGATTTGAACCACAAAGACACGAAGACACAAAAGGACGGAGATTTCAGCTTTTTTGTGCCTTTGTGCCTTTGTGGTTCAACCTATGCGAGTACTTGCGGTTGGCGCTCACCCGGATGATATCGAGATCCTTTGCGCGGGGACGCTGGCTCGGTGCCGGGCGCGGGGGGATGAGGTCGTCGTCTGCGTGGCGACTAATGGGGAGATGGGGTCGATGCGGATTCCGCCTCCTGAGCTGGCCGCGATTCGAGAGGCTGAAGCCCGCGAATCCGCTGGGAAGATCGGGGCGGAGCTGATTTGGTTGGGTTACCCGGACGAGTTCATTTACCCAGACCACGACACGCGGACGCGGTTTATCGAGATGATTCGGCAGGCGCGGCCGGACATGATCCTCACGCACGCTCCGAACGAATACCACCAGGACCACAAGACCGTCAGCGAGCTCGTGTTCGTCTCGAGTTTCATCGGCGCGGTGCCGAACGTGAAGACGGAATCCGCCACCCACGCGCGAATCTGCCCCCTTTACTACATGGACACGCTGGCCGGGAACGACTTCCTGCCGGAGGAGTACGTGGACATCACGGAGACATTGGAGACCAAAATGGAGATGCTGCGCTGCCACAAAAGCCAGCTCGAATGGCTGGGCGAATACAACGGCATCGACATCCAGGAGTTCGTAACCGCCGTCGCCCGATTCCGCGGCCTCCAGAGCGGCGTCAAGTACGCCGAAGGATTCCGTCGCGCGACGGCCTGGCCGCGCATGACCACCCACCGCCTTCTGCCGTAACATTTGTCTACTTCCGTCCGTCTCATTCGCGGCAAAAGACCGCCTCAAGAGTGGAAGCCGTTCCTTCCACTCTTCCACTCTTCCCTACTGATAGGCCGCCTCGCCTTCCGTCACGGTGATCACCTTGTTCGCGGGAACGTCGACGAAGGTATCCACCTGGCCGGAGGGCCAGGTCACTTTGAGGGAATCCGCCTTTGCGTTTTTACCAAGGCCTATGGTCGCGACGCGCTCTAGCGTGGACATGAAGCTGGAGCCGCTGCGGATTCGGTGCATCTGGGTGACTCCGCCGGCTGAAGTGTCCAAACGCGCGCCAATTCCGTCGCGGTTGGACTTCTTGCCGATCAACTTGACCCGCAGCCAGTTGTTCTTGTTGCCGCCGTCGTTGCGGTAAAGCCGAGGCTTGCCGTTGTTCTCGCAGATCAGCACGTCCAGGTCGCCGTCCGCGTCGATGTCCGCATGGGAGATTCCGCGCGCCACGATCGGCTTCGCCAGGTCGCCCTTCTCTTTACAGACTTCCGCGAACTTCAAGCCGCCCAGATTCCGGTAGAGCAGGGGTCGCTCGGCGTAAGTGATGTCCGGCTGGAACTTGTGAACGTCCGGGTAGAGGTGGCCGTTGCCGACGAGCGCGTCCTTCCGGCCATCCAGGTCGTAGTCGAAGAAGAACAGGCCCCACCCCATAAAGAGAAGGCTCGTGTCTGCCATGCCGGTTTTGACGCTCTGTTCGTGGAACAGTGCCCCGTCCGGATTGTGGAAGAAGGAGAGTCCTTCGCCGGAAAAATTGGAAATGAGGATGCTTTCCCGTCCGGAATTGTCGATGTCCGCCGCGTCGATCCCCATTCCGGCCTTGGCCATCCCGTTCTCGCCGAGCGCAACGCCGGTCTCCAGCGCGACGTCCGTGAAGGTACCGTTGCCATTGTTTTTGAACAGCGCGGTCGGCTCCATATCGTTGGCGAGGCATATGTCCAGGTGGCCATCGCTATTGAAATCGAGCAGGGCCGCGCCCCACGTCTTGCCCGGCGGGTAGACGAGGCCGCTTTTCTGGCTCACGTCCGTAAAAGTGCCGTCGCCGTTGTTGTGGTACAGCCGGCAGGACTCGCCGTCGTAAACGTTCGGGGTGCAGTAAGTTTTCTTGCCTCCGTGGGCCGAGCAAAAGACGTCGGTCTTAGGCGTCCACTGGCAATAGTTCCCCACGAACAGGTCGAGCCGACCGTCACGGTCGTAATCCCACCAGACGGAAGTGCTGCCCCAAGTACCTTTATTGTCCACCCCGGCGGTCTTCGTCACATCGCGGAATCGGCCCTTCTCGTTGCGGTAAAGCCTGCTTGGCCCCAGTACGCACGTGATGTATAGGTCCTGCCAGCCATCGTTGTCATAATCCCCGGCGTTTACTCCCATGCCGTACATCGGGATCTTCAGGCCTGCCGCCTCGGTCACATCCGTGAAGGTAGTGTCGCCGTTGTTACGGTAAAGCGCCATGATACTCACGCGGCGGTCCGTCTTGCGCTCCGGCCAGTCGCCGCTGTTAGTAATCAGGATGTCCGGCCGCCCGTCGTTGTCGTAGTCGAAGAAGGCGCACCCCGGCGGCTCCGATTCCGGAAAGTAAAGCCTCCCGCGCGCCCCCGTAAAGTGCGCGAACCGGATTCCAGCCTGGTCTGTAATGTCCTTAAAAGTCACCTCATCCGGCAATGGCGGCGCGGAATCCGGGCTCGTCGGACTAGAAACGCCATTCACCGCGGACTTCGCCGGCTTTGCCCCGCATCCGCTAAGGAGTGTTGCGAACAACGCGGCGGCGGTCACCGACAATGCTGCTAATCTTCGGATTGTCATGGCGTTACGTCAATTGCTCTATGGATTCGGCCGACGCTACGCTCGTAACCGCGTCAAACGTACTGTACATTCGCAATCTCCCGGAGATGACGTAGAAGTCGAGTGAACCGCCGTCGGCCCCATTACCCGGATCGAAAGCGATATTCTCCGGATGGCCGATTGGAATTCGGCTTCCATTCTCAAGCATTAGAACGAATGGTCGGAATGGTTCCTGGCGCACTAGTCGGCGGACCTCTGACCGGACGTCTTCGGATCTCATTCACTGACTCCGCATCGAGATAACGCTATTCTACCAATAATTACAATGGCGTTTGGCGCTGGCGGAATTTGGCGCGGCGCTGCTCGCCGGTGATGGAGAGTTTCCGGAAGATCTTCTCGTGCTCCCGGGCCTTTTCCAGTTCACCCACCGCCCTATACGCGCTTGCCAGATAGTTATGTGTCCGTTCTTCTTCAGGATCGGCCACGATGGCTTTCTCGAAGTGCGGAATCGCCTCGCGGTGCTTCCCGGCCATACGGTAGAGGAGCCCGACCTCGACGTGCGCTACTGCCGAGCGGTCATAGAGCTCCAGCGCGCGAAGCAGCGTCCGCAGGGCGTCGTCACGCCGCCGGGCCCGCTGATATATCTGGCCCAGGCTGTGCCAGTAGGCAAAGTCTCCGGGCCGCAGTTGAACGGTCTTCTCCGCGTATGCGATGGCCTGGTCGTACTGCTGATGCCGCATAAAGGCGCGAGCGAGCAGGTAATAGGCCACGTCGGGCTGCGGCACTTTATCGATCAACGGCTTCAACTCCGCTTCCAACTGCTGCGGCGGTTTTCGGTAGGCGTGAAGAATGACCAGCCACAACCGGGGTTCCGGATATTCGGGGGCGAGATCGGCTGCAAGCTGAAACTGCGTTTCGGCCTCCCTCAGCCGGCCCTGGGCCTCCAGCACGAGGCCCAGGCTGTAGTGGGCCCGCGGGTCGCCCGGCGCGAATTCGAGCTGCCGCAGGAAGGCCTTCTCGGCGCGCGGATGCTGCTCCGTGTTCAGATAAAGGGTACCGAGGTTGTACCAGAGCAGCGGATCATCGGGCGTCAAGCGGGAGGCCGCCAGGAACTCCGCTTCCGCTTCCTTTCCCCGGTTCTCCCGCCCCAGCGCGTTTGCGTAGCGGATCCTGGCCGCAGCATCGGTAGGAGCTGATTCGACCTTTTGTCGCAGCGATTCCAGGCTCGCCGCAGCAGGTTGACCTGCGGGGGATCGTGCGGGAGGGTCTTCCACCACGAACCAGGAGTCGGGAAGGATGAAGTAAACCGCGCCGAGCGCGACCAACAATCCAATCAGGAGCGGGATTCGGGATGCGATTCGCTTATCAGAAAGGTCCGACTTGCTCGACTTGTCGGATTCCCTTGCCCTAGTAGGAGGGGTTGCGTCCACTCCAGGCGGGCCGGCAGTATTACCCCCCACGTGCCTTCTCCCTGTGGTAAGCCGCGTCTCGAGCGCGTGTGGCGAGGTCTTCGCGGCCCATCTGCTCATAAACCCTGGCAAGCTTACGATAAAGGGAAGCCGCTGCCGAAGGTATCGCTCGAATTGCCTCCTGCAGAACAAGCTCCGCCGCCGTTTGCTGCCGCTCCTTCAAGCAGTAGTCCGCCAACCTTAACCTCAACTGCGGATCGCGCGGATTTCGGTCTATCTCGCGGCCGAGGCGGTTAAAGGTAGATGTGTAGTTTTGGAATGCCCGGTGACTGGATAGGTGCTTTTCAGCATCGTCCTTGCGGCCCAGCCTGAGGAAAGTCTGCCCGAGATCGTAATGGATGGGCCCCGGCTCAGGGGATGTCTTCAAGGCCGCCTGAAACGAGCTAATGGCCTCCTCGTTTCGTCCGGCTTGCATCAATGCCCGCCCCAAATGATAATTTGCGACGGGGTGTTCCGGATTGATAGTGACAGCCTGTTTCAATGAGCGGATCGCGTCCTCCATCCGCATCGCGCCGAAGAGCTCCATATAAACGCGACCGAGCGCAACGTGTATCTCGGGATTCTGGGGGTCGACTTCGGCAGCTTTCTGAAGCCATATTGCCGCGTTCTTGCCGTCCGCCCCCCGCGCGTAGATGCGGCCCATAAGGTAGAACCCGGGCGAAGGGTTCGGCGCAAGCGCGATGTATTGCTTCAAATGTGCGAGCGCTGGCCCCATCTTGCGCTCCTCGTCGCGAATTCGTGCCGAAATCAGATGTGCGTCAGGAAAATGACGGTCGCGTTTTAAGGCCGCTTGCGTAAGTCGACTCGCTTGGGCCAGGTTGCCGGCCCGAAAGAACGCAACAGCCGCGTTTGTGAGCACCTCAGGTTCCTCGGGCGCATTTTTCGCGGCAATTCCAAGATGCGTGACAGCGCGGGGGAGATCGCCTTGCCGGAGGAGGGTCAACCCAAGATGATATGAGGCCCGAGCGAACTTCGGATTCCGCGCAGTGACTTCGGCCAACCGTCGCGTCGCGCTGACTAAGTCGCCGTTCATTCTGTCGAATAACGCGAGCTCAAGCTGCGGCCAGGGGTCTTCCGGGGAAGCCATTGCGGCCTTTTCGAGCACAGACCGCGAGTGCAGAGCGCGACTGCGGGCTTCCTCCGGGTTCGCGGGCGCAACGGTCGGGGCCGTCGGGGTAACACTACCGACCGGCTTGTTCTTACATCCGATCGGCGTTAGCGCCGTGATCAAGAGGGCGAGGAGATAGCGATTCATAGTGATAAGAATGACCGGTCCGCATCATCACGGGCCCGACGCAGATGCATTAGCTCGAAGCTCTCGTAGCTCCGCTCTCGCGCGTGGGTCTTGGGGATCGATCTTCATAATTGTCTGGAGGATACTGGAGGCGCGCGCATTGTCGCCTAGCTGCGTATATACCCGGCTGAGCTCAAACAGACGCTTCGTGTCCCGCGGCCTGGCCGTCACTTGATCGAGAAGGTTCCTCTCCTGGTGATTCAACCGAATCAAGCGTGACGCGGTAGCCAGAATCTTGTTACCTTCTTCCACCTGGCCGCTCTTTACCAGGAGTTGTCCGAGCTGATACTGGAATCGTCCATTGCTGGGTTCAGTTCGAACGGCCTCGCGGTAGGCGGAGATGGCGTCCGCGTTTTTGCCGAGCCTTGCAAAAGCGCGTCCTAACTCGAAGTTCGCATTGCTCCAGTTGGGCGAAAAGCCGACCGCGCGCTGCAATGCGTCAACCGCCTCTTTGACGTGTGTGTTTTTCGGTTGGTAAAGGTAGGCCTGGCCCAGGTTGTACCAGATGTACGGGTTGTCCGGCATGTGCTTGACAGCTATCTTTCCAGCCTCCATTGCCTTATCGAATGACCGCATGTTCAGATATACGCGCGACAGAAGCCCATAGCCGGTGCCGGGCTGCGGCGACCGCTTGATGTATTCATTGAGATACTTAACCGCGTATGGAAACCGGTCTTGACCGTTGTTTAGAAACGCCAGGCCGATGTACACCTCGGTGACGGTTGGGTCCAGCTTCTGCGCAATCTCGAACTCCCTGCGAGCTTCCTCGGTCTTCTGCAGATACGCATAGGCGGTACCAAGGCGGAAGTGTGCGTCAAAGCTCTTTGGCTTGAGCTTGGTCTCGATCAGAAAGGCGTCGGCCGCCCCGCTATAGACCGCATTGCGAAGATAGACCGTCCCCAGCGCATGAAAGACCTCCGGAGTCTTCTGATTGCGTTGAAGCGCCGCTCTGAGTACGTCCTCGGCCTCACTGGCCTCCCCCACGCTGTCGAGCGAGGCGGCGAGCTGAATGCGAGACTTCAGATCTCCGGGATTCTGCTTGAGCTTGTCCCGCAGCTTTTGGATCACATCGGAGGACGTACGCTTGGGAGGATTCTGGGGAACCACCGGCAGCGAGAACCCATCCATCGAAAAAGGCGACAGCGTCTCGGGTCGGAGATGCGCGGGCCCATGGTAAGCCGAATTCTCCCCCGGCAAGTTTACTATTGGGATCTTAGCATTTGAGCCCGACGAAGAATCGGCCCGTCGTTCGCTCCGGTCCGAGTTCCGGCTCGCAACGGCAAAGGCAATGGCGATTGTCGCGACTCCGAGGATGCCTGTCGCGAGGAGGCGCTTGCGGGAAACGGATTGCATTCTAAATAGGGACAAGAGGACGGTCCCGGTGGCAAGTATCCACCGGGACCGTTCCATTTGCACTACGGCGCTGTGGGTTAGAGGAAGTTCCGGCTGCCTTCGCCGCGGATGATCTGGCCGTTATCCGGGCCGACCTCTTGAACCTGGCGGGCCGGGATCAGCTTGGCATGGCCGTCCATGAACACGATGTTCACGTGAGTTTCATGCCGGATTCCAAACTTACGCGCTTCCCATTGCACCTGGGTTATTGGAAGCGCCTGGGTTCCGCGAATGTCCGGAGCCCCGCCGCCATTCCAGGGTAGGTCATTGAAGATAGCCCGGCGGGCGTATAGGTCCGGCGTCCAGGCGAAACGATTCCAGGTGTCGACAAGGACGCCGACATAGTCCGACCACATCAGGTCGCTGGCGGGACTGGAATAGTTGGCAAGGGTTTGTCCGCTGGCGCTCTCGTTCCAGGCGTAGCTCTGCCAGACGGAGTTTCGCCATACATTGCTAACGCCGGGTTGGTAGACTCTCTCGTGCGGGAACGAGATACAATAGCCCGGCTGCCACTGCCGCTTGTCGCTCGGGTCTTGGAAAAGCTGCGAGTTCTTGATGTAGGGCTGGATCGCGTTAAACCACGCCGCCGCGCTGTAGGCGCCGAACCGTGGGTCGTTGCCGCTCATGACACCCAGGGGGCAATTCGGTGAACCGGCTCCCAAGCCCGCATTCCCGGATTCGTTGCAGGAGTGACATCCCCAGTTGTAGTAGGGGAACCGCTCGTCGTAGTCCTGGATGTACATCATCGTCCCAAGTCCGATCTGCTTGAGATTGCTGATGCCGGTCGTCTTACGGGCGGCGGCTCGCGCCCTCGCAAAAACCGGGAACAGGATGGCTGCAAGGATCGCGATGATGGCGATCACAACGAGAAGCTCGATGAGGGTGAAGCCTCGCCTGCTTCGTAGCCGTGACCAAATACGGGTTGCTTGAATCATTCTAGACCTCCGTTGCTGAAGTATGAGTCAACACGGACACGCCGAACGCGCGGCCGATCGATGATGTGTAGTACCCTAGGGACCTGAAGGTCCTGGCGGTCCGCCTGGCCCTGGAGTACCCGGTCCTGAGGGCGCTCCCATGCCTCCGGGAGGGCCGCTAGGACCACCCCCGGCTGCCGACGGCGCGCCCCCTTGCCCTGTAGCGGCGCCACCGGGTGCGAAGGGGCTCGCGTTGCCGACCTCGCCGGTCGCTTTCGTCCCCCCGCCCGCCGTGCCCCTGTAGAGCATGAAACCGACGACCGCTAGGACCAGAAGGACGACGACGGCTATCACGGCGGGACTGATCTGCTGCTTCACTATGCACCTCCCGATTGGCGGAGTAGGCGTGGCTCCATCAATTCCGTGTACGCGGCCTCCGGAAAACGGGGTTTGGCCGCTTTTCGTCCGAATGGAACAACGCTAGGTTCTTATTATACATCCTTAATCCAGACTCCTTCCAACTCCCCCTCGCGGAAAACATTTTTGCAATTGAGGTGTATACTCGGAGCGGCCAATACTCTCAGAACATCGGAATCACGCGCCCCTTGAGTCTAGTACAGTTCGCAGAGGTCCTCTTTATTGCGTTTTTCGCCGGCGCTTACGGCTCAATGCTCGGGCTGGGCGGCGGAATCATATTGGTGCCGGCCCTGATCGCCCTTCTTCAGGTCGAGCCACGGACGGCCGTAGCCGCCAGCATCGTCAGTGTGATCGCCACTTCCTGCGCGGGTGCGGTCTCCTTCGTGCGGGAGCGATACGCCAACGTCGAGCTGGCGGTGCTGCTCGAAACTATTACCACCGCCGGTGCGTTAATGGGGACTCTCTTCGCGCTGCGGGTTTCCGGCGAGATGGTCGCCGGCCTATTTGCCGTCCTCCTGATCTATGCTGCGTATACGGTTTTGAGGCCGCCGGCAGCGATAGCCTCCCAATTACAGGGACCCGGCGAAATCCGTGGAGCTTACTTTGATCAGACCATGCAGGAGGAGGTCAGTTATTCAATTGTCCGGCCGCGCCTTGGCATTGCGGCCGGATTTCTCGCCGGGAACGTGTCGGCTCTCCTGGGAGTTGGCGGCGGAATCGTAATGGTTCCGATCATGGTATCACGTATGGGAGTGCCGCTGAGAGCCGCCACCGCCACCAGCAATTTCATGATCGGAGTTACAGCCGTCGCGACGGCCATCCCGTATTACGCTTTCGGGGACGTTAAACCGGCGCTTGCGGCGCCATGCGCAATCGGCGTGCTTATGGGGGCTCGCGCGGGTTCCTGGTTAGCGCCGCGCACCAGAACCGCCTACCTCCGCATCGCGTTCGCAGCGGTTCTTATTTACACGGCCTACGCTATGGCTCGACGGGCGGGCCTTTTGTAAATGGATGACTCCGATAACGACTCTGAGGCGCTAACCCAGAATGATCGCGGTGTCATCGCGAATGGTCTGCGATTGGGGGGAAACCTCAGCTTCGCACTTCTCGTGACAGGGCTATTCCTGCGGGTGGAGGGACACATCGCCTCGAACTCCAGGCTGGGCAACGCCCTGCTCCATGTAGGACTGGTCGCTCTGCTCGCCACGCCCGTCGTTCGGATTCTTACAACAATGTGGCTGTACCGGCAGGCAGGCAACCGGCGATTTGCAGCCTATTGCATGGTCTCATTGATCGTAGTCGCCGTCAGTACAGCGGTCGGAGTCCTGATGCGCAGATAAAGTGTTGAGTGCCGAGGCTCAACACTCAACACTTACCCTATTTCCTCAGGCGTATTGCCAAGCGGGAATGTTATGACTACGCGTGCGCCGCCCTCGGGGCGGTTCTCGTACCTGGACTCTCCGTTAAGGTCCCACCGGCTGAGGTTTTCGACCAGCTCCAACCCCGTATGCGCGGATTCCGCAGGCCCGAACCCCGGGGGAAAGCCGGGGCCTGAGTCGCAAACTTCGAGCTGCGCGGTTCCGGTAACCCCGCGGGCGCCGACCTTCCTCCGCTCTCCCGGTTCGTCCGGCTTCACCGAGAATCGAAGGGATATTTGCCCGCTTCCGTGTTTGAACGCGTTGCTTACCAGCTCGTTCACAAGAATCGAGAGAGCGGTGCCGTGGCGCACCGGAAGCCTGGCATCGTCGGCGGTATAGTCGATCTCTCGCCCGTGCGCCATGGCCCCCAGCATCGGCATGAGCTTGTCCAACGCCGCGCGAGCGCTAAGGTGGCTGACCTCGACGTCTGACTTTGCTTCATAGGTGAGCAGGTCGTGAACCGCGGCCAGGGATCGAATATGGTGGCCCAACCGAGTAATCTCACTCGCCGGAACGACCTCCCCGTGGTCCATAGCCTGCAGGTCTACCAGCGCTGAGATTACTTGCAGGTTATTCTTGACTCTGTGATGAGTCTCCGCCATCGCGCGTCGCAGCCGGTGATTCAGGGCCTCGATCACATCCTGCTTCTGTAGGAGCTCCGCTTCGGTCTGCTTCCGCTCGCTGATGTCAACGTAGGTTCCGATACAGCCGCGAACGTTGCCTCCTTCGTCGAAGAGTGGGGAGGCATAGGCCAGGAGGTGGACCAGCTCGCCATCCGCGCGCACGATATCGCCCTCCCAGTCGCGCAGTTCGCGTCGAGTAAAGGCGGCGATGTGCATTGGATACTCGGCGGGTGGCAGCTCGCGGCCGTTCTGGAACACGCGGAACGGCATCCTACCCATTTCCCCGGCCTCGAGGTTCGACTCGATAGGGGCCTGTACCATGTTCGCAAGGGCCCGATTCCGCCGGATGATGTTGCAGTTTGGGTCTTCCGCGACCGCGATTCCGATGGGAATTGTCTCGAAGAGGGTCTGCAGCTCGGCGAGCCGGCGCTGGAGGTTGGCGTTCAGGCGGTAGATCTCTTGCTCCGCGGCCCGGCTATCCGTCACGTCTCGA
The DNA here is from genome assembly GCA_046715155.1 of Chthonomonadales bacterium. GTDB lineage: Bacteria > Armatimonadota > Chthonomonadetes > Chthonomonadales > CAJBBX01 > JBKJZI01. The sequence continues at coordinate 15,310 of JBKJZI010000058.1, forward strand.
TTGATCTCGATCACCGCGATCGGTTCGCCGTCCTCGTCCTTCTGCAGGGCCCAACGACCGAACACGGTAACGCGACTTCCGTCTCGCCGCGTGTGGAGGACCTCTCCCTCCCAGTTCCCTTCACGAAACAAAGTTTGCTGAATCTCGTGCAGCGTCGTCCCGTATTCGGACCGAAGGAGGTGGTGGATGTCCTTTCCCTGGACCTCGTCGTCGGTCCATCCGTACATATCCTGCGCGGCGGCGTTCCAGAAAGTGATGCGGCCGTCCACCGTCCGGATGATAATGGTGTCGTGGGCGAGCTCCATGAGCTCCGTGTGCGCCTGCAGGGCGTGGGTCTGGCGGCGCAGCAGGTCCTCTATTCGGCGGCGCTCCTGCACCTCGTGCTGGAGCTGCCGCTGCCTCTCGTCGGCTATGAGGAGGCTGTGCGCGGCACGCTCCTTTGACTTCCTCTGATTCGACGCGAGGCGTCCCAGCGCGACGGACAACACCGTGAATACCGAGACCGCCGCAGCATCGGCCGGGCGCGAGAGTGCAAGGTATCCGGCGGGAGGGAGATAATAGATCGCCAGCAGTGTCTCTGCGGCGGTCGCCGCGAGCGCAGGATGGAATCCGGCATACCACCCGGTTATCAGCACGCTCGGCAGGAAAATGAGGAACGCATTGTCCTCTCCCAGCGCGGACTGCAGGAGGACGCGCAAAACCGCAGCTGACGCCACGGCGAGCGCGGCGATTCCGTAACCCGCAAGCGCGGCTGGAGGAAAGGCGGGGCGTGATTGTGCGGCAGCGGGCGCGGTAATGGAGCCGGCCATGTCACGAACCTTTGAGCGAGTGAGTAACCCTGGGTTCGGAGCATCCTGGCCCCATTGGCGCCTATTTTAGCGCAACAACTCACTCATTCCTGCAATGATTGCCAGTACGCGCTCATTCCGCATCGTGAATCTTGCGGATTCTGCGCGCGTGGCGCTCGTCGCCGGGGAAGGGGGTGTTGAGCCAGGTGACTACAATATCCCGCGCGACATCGGAACCGAGGATACGGGCGCCGAGCGATAGGACGTTCGCGTCGTTGTGTTCGCGAGAGAGGCGGGCGGTGGTCACATCGTGGCAGAGGGCGCAGCGGATTCCGGGCACTTTGTTTGCGACCATCGCCTCGCCATTGCCGCTCCCGCCGAGGACGATTCCGCGGTCGGCTTCTCCCCGCGACACTGCCTCCGCCGCCGGCCGCACGAAATCCGGATAATCCACGGAATCGGCCGTAAACGTCCCGCAGTCGACCACTTCGTGCCCCAACTCTCGCAGAAGCTCGACGATGGAGTTCTTCAAATTCAGCCCTGCGTGGTCCGTTCCGATAGAAACCTTCACCCCGACGCCCCCCTGAATCCATCATACCGCCCTGAGCTGTCCGACTCGTCCGACCAGTCCGGCACGTCGGACTCCAGTGAAAAACAAACCGCCGCGGAATCCGGATTCTGCGGCGGTTGAAGGAAAGGTCGGTCCCTAACGGAATCGACGGCCAATTGCAATGGAGGCCAGCCCGAGGACGAGGCCGAAGAGGCCGAATGCCGGAATCAAGCCCGTGGATGACATATCCTTGGGCTGCTGCGGTAGTGGTTTGAGACCTTCTTTCAAGATAAGCGGAGCGGATAAGCCCGGCTTGAGTTGAATTGTAGATGGTGCCGACTGAAGCTGATCGGAAGTGACGCCGAGATCGCGGCAAGCGGAAGTGTTAAGCGGGAAGCTCATCTTCTTCTTTCCCTCGATCCACCTGTTCACGGGAGCGTTATACACGGTGCCGGCGTGGACGCGGTTGCCGCGGCCGAACGCGTAGACCTCCAAGTGCGCCAGCTTCCAATCCGCGGCCAGCGCGGCGCCGATGGTATCGAGCAGCCCGCGCTCCATCGGGTCCGTGGTGCCTTCGGCCTTGGACGCAAAACCATCGAGCATTTTGTCGCGGTCGTTCCCGGACTCGCTGTCGCTCTCCCACATCTGGAACTGAACGCTCAGCCGCCCAAACGCCTTTGGAATCCGCGCCGAGCTGAAGGTGTAGTTAAGCCCATTGTTGTCGCCGGTATCCACGTCCCCATACGGCCCGAGCAGCTTCTTCCTTACACTGCCCGGGTGTGGAACGACGATTGCAAGCACAAAGGGCTCGTCGTTCCAGGTGGTAAACGGCTGATCGATCGTGCTTTCTTTGTTACAGTGCAGGTTGTCCAGCTTTACCTGGTACTCCGCCCAATCCTGCGCGGCGTGGCCCAGGCTGCTCTCGCCGGTCTTTCGGATCTGGCCGGAAATGGTGTACTTGCCCTCATCGCCACCGTCGATATACTTTGAGAAGTTTTGCCAGCCGCTGCCGATTCCGGCAAGTTGTGACGGCTCCCAAACGATCCCCCCGATCCCTACATAATCCGGATGTCCGCCTATCAGCGTCAGGAGGAAGTTGCCGATCTTCTCGATGATGTTCTTGATGGCTTCGACAAAGGCTTTGCCAAAGGCCTGAAGCACTTCGCCGGCGTCGGCGGAGCGGTTCTCCAGGGTGATCTCGGTAGGGATTCCGTCGAATGGCCCTACCACGTAGACCTGTTCGTCGCCGTTTTCGAGGTCGTTGTAGGCGATTAGCGGATTCTCGCGCGGCATGTAGTCCAGCAGGAACTCCTTGCCGGCTGCGTGCAGGATGATGTCGGAATCAGTGCCGGAGTAGGTTTCGGTGGCGGTCCTGAGCTTAACGCGCAGGTAGAAATCGTCCTTGACGAGCGGGGAGATTACGCCGGGAGCGACTCCGCCCGGAATGATGACCGGCTTGATGGGCACCGGGACGACGTCCAGGTTCTGCACCGGCATCAGGCCGGGGCGGAACGGGAATTTGATCGGGATCGGTTTGGGACGGAGAGGCTGGTCGCTCACTTCGATGCCCCCCGCGCCATCGTTGTTCTGGAGCTTGATCGCGCGGATTCCGTCGATCGGGCGGTCGGCGGTCTCCAATCCGCGTGCCTGGCCGAGGGAAAAGGGCTGAACCTTCTGGGCTGCCAGAGAGCGGGTGGAGCGGCCCGGATTCAGCGGATAGGGACCCGCGGAGAGGAACTGGTACCCGAACTTGGAGTAGTTCTCGTACGGCACGTGGCGCTGATTCCAGCTGGTCTCGGTTTTGAGACGGTTCCAGAAATCAGAGGCGCCCTGTTTGGCCATTTGCGCTTCCAGTACCGCGAGCCACTGGGTGGAGGCTCTCTTCGCGAGGGTCTTGGCCGTCTCGAAGATCTCCCGCGGGGACGAGTCTTTCAAACCACGGTGCTTGTAGCCGATATCCATGACCCATGTGGAGTCGAGGGCCATGCCCGGGAGGAGATAGAGTAAACCGTTCGGGAGTTTGATGCTCGCTACTTCGGCCGGCGGATTGATATTCACCGCCCGCTTGCACTCACGATGATGGTCGCAGATATTGCTCTTTGTGAAGGGCGAAACTCCCATGCAGCCCACGTTCAGTACCTGCTCCACCAACCCGCCCTTGATGAGGGTGCACATGGGCATAATCTTGCCGTGGTGTTTGACTGCTAGCTGTTCCGGTTCCTCATAGGCGCCGGTGAAGATCGGCATCGTCGAACGTTCGGCCGGAGTGAAGTCGAACCAGGTCTTCTGACGGCGCGCCGGGTCGTCCACCCAGTTCGAGTGGGCGTAGAAGTCCGCCATCGCGTGCAGGGAGACTCCGAGAATGTTGTGGGCCGAGGCCACGTCGCCCCGCTCGCGCGCCCACATAAGTCCCGCCAGCGTGCCCGTCACGTATTTGCGATACGCAGCCTGTACGGCCGGCAGGCTGAAACTATCGTCGAAGTGGAGTTTGATCAGCTCGGGCTCAGTCGCGAGCGCGGCCTTGAAGCGGTTGGGTCCGCCTGGAATCCAGAACAGCGGGTTGTACAAATAGGAATCGATGTAGTCCGCGTGCCAGGTGACCGCCTCGGCCGCTCCGGGGAAGGTTTGATTTGGCCCCGCCAGGAATCCGTTGGCGATCAGAGCGTCATAGGCGATGTCCTGGTGGTGCCAGTTCTTCCGCTCGACGGCGTTGCCGATATTCTCACCTGGCCCGAGCGGGTTTTCCCCGCCGAACGGGAACGCGACGCCATTGGCTACGAGCACGAGGGCGATGAGCAGTACGAAGCGCATGCGGTGTTTCATCTTCCAGGGTCCTTTCTTGCGTGGCCTTTGGGGGGTCGCAATCCCTTTCAGCATACCGGTCTTTGTCGCAAGCTGGGTGTGAAGTATCTAACGTCGAGCAAGTTAAAACGGTTTCGTCGCGACGTCAGAACCGTTCGAATCGCTCAACGTCCACCACGAACACGATTGCGCCGCCGACCAGTACCTTTACAGGCGACGGCATGAAAGTGCCCACAGGGGCGGCGTCGGGGGGGAGGACGTTTACAAACTGCTCGCGAGTCTTGGCGCTCTCGCCGATCACCTCCAGCACCTTCTCCACTTCCTCTTCCTCCACGCCGATGAGCAGGGTGACGTTGCCCTCGCGCAGGAATCCGCCGGTGGAACCGATCTTGGTGAATTTGAACCCGCTCCGGAGAAGTGATTCCGTGATGCGGGCCTTATCCCGGTCGTGGACGACAGTGATGACGAGCTTCATGGCGCAGCCCTCGGTAACAGCGGCTCGACTGCCGCGAGGATATCAGCGTGAACGGATTCCACGGGCCGCGAAGCGTCGATCACGCGGAACCGTAAGGGGTTCTTTCGCGCCTCCTCAAGGAATCCCTGCTGTACTTTGCGGTGGAAGACGATGGATTCCGCCTCCATGCGGTTATGATCAGCTTGCCGCGCCAGGCCGGATTCAGGATCAATTTCCAGCAAGATCGTCAGGCTCGGGGTCAATCCCCCGGTAGCAACATCATTCAGGCGGTATACCATCTCGAGATCGTGGCCCCGCCCATACCCTTGATAGGCAACGGTAGAGTCGATGTACCGATCACACAAAACGATATCGCCGGCCTCCAGCCGCGGCCGAATCACGTTCGCCGTGATCTGCGCCCTCGCCGCCAGAAAGAGCAGCAGCTCCGCCGTAGGCGTGACAGCATGCGCCGGATTCAGCAGCGCCGCCCGAATGGATTCCGCCACCGGCTCCCCGCCCGGCTCCCGAGTAGCATAAACAGACAATCCGGATTGCGCCAGCGCCTCCCGCAGCATCTGAACCTGTGTTGACTTCCCGGCGCCCTCGACGCCCTCGAATGTTATGAATAAGCCTGGCATAGATCGATCGGTGGTTGGACTGGTCGAGGATTCCGGATTTCCAGGGGAGGCAATTCATTATGGCGTATATAATCCTGGCGTACGCCCACTAGCGAATCCACGGTGCAGTCCACACTACCGCAGGATAGTTCGGAGAGTGGAATCGACGACGCGGTGAAGGAGGATGAGGAGGATGTATCTCGAGCGCCGGACTGTTTCTCGAAAGACTCCTGGCGACGGACGGCTTGAGATCACCAAACAGGCCGCCCTGCGGATTCAGCATCTCGGCAGCCCATTTGCCATAGACCTGTCCGGCGAATCCGCCCAATGTACCATCGAGACATTCGAATGCACCTGCCGGGGACCAGACAACCGCCACGTCCACTACTTCCTGGAATCTGAGACCCTGAAGCGCCTCACGCCGGAAACGAACCTGGACCTGGAACTCGACGAATCGGCGGGCCGCGTGGTGCTGCGGCCGGCCGCAACGGATGACCGGTAACGCAGGATGAGGAGGAGCCTGAAAACGATGCACTGGACCGGTTGGCTGGTAGTCGTGTTAGGCATCGCCCTCGGCGGCTGGTTAGTCTTCGACGGCCTGCGGGCCTTCATAACGGGAGACTACATCACGCCCCGATCCGGCGAGTACGCGGGACAGCTCGGCCCGTGGGCGAAGCTGGTCGAGGCCGTGGGGCTCGATCCCCGTTCGTCTACGGTAAAGGGCGCGCACGTCATCCTCGGCGTACTGTGGTTGGCGGCGGCCGCCTGCTTCGCGGCCAGGCTGCCGTGGGCGTGGTGGGCGATTGCCGGGTGCTCCGTCGCATCCCTCTGGTACCTCCCAATCGGCACCCTGATCGCTGTCATCGCCTTAGCCCTGCTGTTCCTCCCGGCTCTGCGGAACCCTGGCTCTGCCTGACCATTGCATGCAGCCAGCGTACGTCGGTGCCGAAGTCGGAATCAATCTGAACGTCTTATCAGGGTATCTTGCGGCCGGCCTTCCTCGCCATCTGTCTGACCGCTTCTATAACAGTGTCCTGGGCGGCCGGCGAAAAGAAGCCCGGCCCGCCATGGTAGATTCCGCGAGTCTCGTAGCCACCCTCTTCGATGACTCGCGTGGACGGCAGGTAGCCGAAGACATCGTTCGCGTAGGCAGCCACCCAGAGGGAGAGCGGCCCCAATGCCTTCTCAAGAAAGGACACGTAGTCCACAACCACTTCGCCCGGAAGCGCAACCAACGTAAGGTCTTTGCCAAACTGCCAGAGCGCGATGGGGGCAGCGTAGTGCGTCGGTATCTTTTCGCCCTTGCCGAGTAGAGCGAGCATTTCGCGAGCAACGCCCTGCTTGTAGCCCGGTCCGCTCGCGGCCATCTTATCGAGCTCCGCCCGCGGCGGAATTTCGGCCAGCGGAATCGCCACATTCTCCAGCAACGTCTTGAGAGGACCCTGAATCGGCCTCAGCTTCTCCCCCAGAACGCGGGAGACTTCCTTGCCGAGCGACGTCCCGTGATCACGCGCCATCTCCATCGTCCCGCGCGGGTGGGGATTCGCGTCTCCCGCGCATCCGAGCATCATCAGCGCGGTGACGCCGGGGTTCTGTTCTTCGACCGCGCGTTGTGCGTAGCCGCCGTAATCCCCCGAGATGAGCATGTTCGCGGCCCCGAGTGTGGTGTTGTGGCAGGCGCAGCCGAACAGTACACCGCGAATCTTGCCGTCCGCGCCGTCGATGCGGAGCACCGGTACGCTCCGATCCACATGACCCCTGGGGTTGAACCCCAATATGACTCCGCCCGGCGTGAACTCGCGCCGGTTCATGGCGAAGGTTGCCACTCCGGCGCCGGCTGAAAGCCGTGCGGGCTCCAATTTGGAGAGCGCGCGCACCGCGACATCGACGCACTTCTCCATCAGCGACCGAGTATAGGCCGCCGTCCTCCGCGCGTCTTCAGCGGGGAACCCTTCGCGCGGCTCGGGATCGAGGCTCAACGTGGGAGCGCTGTGGGTGTGGATGGAAGTGAGAAGGATATCTTCCCGCTTGAGGCCGGTCTTCGCCACTATCTGCCGGCAGAGCGGCTCGGCGATGGAGGCTGTGAATCCGATGACATCGGTTGTGACGATCACCGCGCGGTGTCCCCGTGCATCCTGGAGCGCGAGGGCCTTCGCATAAAGGTCGTCGTTCACCTTCTCGAATGGCTTCGTCCGCGACGCGTACCCCGCCATCTGCACCGGCTCGACCGGTGTGATCTTGACCGTCGCAATACCAGCCTTCCAGTCTTCGTCTACGTGCCTCGCGCCGAGGAAGACAACCGGCAAGAACAGGCAAGCGGCCAGGTGAACCATAGTCCATTCTCCGTGCGCGGAATCAGAATGAATCGCCATAGGATTCCGCTGGCGGACGTGAGAATCCTGGTAAGGAGTGACAGTCCAATCAACCGCGGATAAAGCGCAATGACGTATAGTAGTTAGATGGGCCCCCAGGCTGAATAAAGTCTGAGGTGTGGAGCAAAGACGTGCCAAAACGAAAGAGGAGTTGGAAGGACAAAGCGGTTAAGGAATTCCTCAAAACTCTTGAGACACGATTGGAGAATGAACGCGACCAGCGATTGTTGCTCCGCGCTTCACATTCTCCCTGTGCAGCACCACAGGACACACGCATTCAATTGAAGCCGTCCCCGGAATCTGCCCAACGATCACCGCAGACAGATAGCCACGCCCAAGGCTGAATTCTGCCGTTAGGTCACACCATGGAGGAATCACCCCGTCAATCCTGGGCTCAAAACCTCGAGTCGATGAAGATCGACTTTGTGTTCTTGTTGCCGCGGTTTTAACCGCCTCTTCGCTACAACTCTTCGTCCATCCCCTATAATGAACGCACGTCTACTTGAAGGAGCCGTTTGCAGAGGACAAGCCAAGTCGCCTCCTCACCAACCGTCCGATTTTGCCGACGCACCTACCGGAAGAATAGCCACGGAATTCATTCCGTGGAATCCGTAACCCGTCGGATCGGATTCCGGCCTCATCCTTAGAGACATTCAAAGTAGAGCCACGAGAATCTGGCCCTTGTGTCGATGAAGAACCTGTCCTGAGCTTGTCGAAGGATCGGCACTCGGCCGAAGGCCACCCAGCCGAGGAATTAATTCCGTTCGTCACGCCTCGGCAGGGAAGGTTCAGAACTCCTCTGAGTCTCCGTTTACCATGATTCGATACCCCTGTAGGTTCATCGGCTCGCCGTTTTTACCCTCCCGCTTGCTCGAAAAAACATGCAGAAATTATTCTCCTATCCCATTGACAACCCGCCAGTCGTCCACTATAATGCTCAGGTAGACACCCATATGTCGGATTCCGGAATCCGAGCAATCTGCTTAATCCGACGAATCCGAGTTCAGACAAAAAGGAGGACCCAAACCGCGGAACCGTCCGCATAGTGCCTGCCCGGCGCCGGCCTGAGGGCATGGCCGAGCCTCTCTCCCCCAGGATTGGGGGGGTCGGGGGGGCCGAACGCCGTAACGCCCACGCGAGGCTCTGCGTAACCAATCGCAGCACAAAACGGTACTACAAGGGGTTGTGAAAGTTCCAGCTAACGAGGCCCTGCTCGGTGCTCTTAGCCTTGCGCTGGCCGAATTACTTTGACGATTATCGATTAC
>JBKJZI010000059.1:0-23150 GCA_046715155.1 Chthonomonadales bacterium
AAACGGAAGTGAGTACGGCGGCGGCTACCGTGAAGTGGCTTTATCCGGGGATGCGGGTGAAGCGGTGGATTCTGCTCGCAATACTCGGAATCGGAATCGGGTTACTCGGGTTCGCATTCTTCAATCACGCTCAGCCGGTGGACGCGCTCACGCTCGCAAATCGGATCGTACGATGGATAGCGGCGAAGTGGCAGATGCGCGTGGAGGACCATCCCGCGGCGACCTGGCTGGGACTGGGGCTGATGGTCGTGGCCGGCGGAATCGTCCTGTACTCCTTTTCACGGCTCACCCACTCCCTCACATCCGCGCTGAATCCAGCCGGCGGCGACACGCGGCTGGTAGACGTCGTCCACCGGAATCGGGTGCTGGCGCAGGGGCCGAGCGTGGTGGTCCTGGGCGGTGGGACCGGCCTCTCCACGATGCTGCGCGGTTTGAAGCAGTACACCAGCAATATCACCGCGGTGGTAACGGTCTCCGACGACGGCGGTTCCAGCGGGAAGCTTCGGAATCAGCTCAACATGCTCCCTCCCGGGGACATTCGCAACTGCCTGGTGTCGCTGGCCGATTCCGAAGCGACCATGACGGACCTGTTCCAGTATCGATTCCGCGCGAATACGGCGGAAGGCTTGCGGGACCACGCTTTCGGCAACCTGCTCATCGCGGCGATGTGCGAGATCAGCGGTGGAGACTTCGAGCAGGCGGTCCGCCTCTCCAGCCGAGTCCTCAACATCCGCGGCCGGGTATTGCCATCTACACTGACTCACGTGACTCTCCGGGCTCAGATGGAGGACGGCTCGGTGGTGGACGGTGAGACAAGCATCGCCCATTCCGACAAGCGGATCCGGCGAGTGATGCTCTGCCCGGATGAGGCCGAGCCATTGGAGGAAGTCCTCGAACACATCCGGGCCGCCGACATCATCGTCATCGGCCCCGGCAGCGTCTTCACGAGCGTGCTGCCAAACCTTCTCGTCCCCGGAATCCAGGATGCGCTGCGGTCAACACGCGCGCGGAAGATATACGTCTGCAACGTCATGACTCAGCCGGGGGAAACAGACGGATTCAGCGCGAGCGAGCACGTGAAGGCGATCGATACCCACCTGAAGCGGCCGGTCTTCGACTACGTGCTGGTAAACACGGAAGTGCCGTCGCTGGAGGTGCTGAACAAGTACCGCAAGACCGGCTCCGTCCGCGTGGAGCCCGACACCGACCGAATCCGCGCCCTGGGCTACCGCCCCATCAAAGGCAACTTCATCAGCCAGACCGACGTAGTCCGCCACGACTCCGCCCGCCTCGCCGAAGCCATCATGAAGCTGATCGGATACTAGGCGGGTTTCGCGCAAAGACGCAAAGGTGCAAAGAAAGACGCGAATTCCGGATTCCGTGGAAGGGTGGATCGGCTCACAGCCTAGCCCGCGGGTTGAAACCCACGTCTGCCGGAACCGTCCTCCGGACGGGCGAAGGTTTAGTGCGCTAAATCGCGGGGCCACATGGTTTCGCCTTGACCACGAACCGGTTTCCAGCTAGAATCTGATGCCGCCTTTTTAGTCTCCAGGAGCTTCGCAGCGTGCCTACTCTCGACTGGATCGGCAAAGAAGCCGTTCGCAACCATCATCGGGAAGTGCCCTACCACCTGTTGCGGTGCGAGGGCGAACTTTCGTCGGGCTCCGCGGGGGACGGGAACCTGCCGGTGGAGGGCGACAACCTGCTGGCGCTGAAGGCGCTCCTCCCCTACTACGCCGGCAAGGTGAAGTGTATCTACATCGACCCGCCCTACAACACGGGGAACGAGGGTTGGGTCTACAACGACAACGTGAACGCGCCCGAGATTCGACGCTGGCTGAATAAGGTCGTCGGCGCGGAATCCGAAGACCTTTCCCGCCACGACAAGTGGCTCTGCATGATGTATCCCCGGCTGATGCTCCTTCGTAAGCTTCTGACCCCTGATGGGGTTATTTTCGTGAGCATTGATGAGAACGAATCCGGGCACTTGCGACTCCTCATGGATGAGGTGTTCCAGCGTTCAAATGCGCTTGGCACATTGGTCTGGAAGAGGCGTAGCTCGTCAGCGATGAGAGGGACTCCCCTATCTGCAGACCACGAGTATGTTCTACTGTACGCAGTTGACGCTTCTCGCGCTATCCTCCACGGGCTCGCAAAAGGGCCGGAAAGCTATCCTTACGTCGACGAGCGGGGTCGATACGCCAGTACCGACTTGACAGTAGGTATGGGTAAAGCTGAACGGCCCGGGCAGTTCTACACGCTGACAAATCCACGTACCGGTAAGCAGTATGATCCGAATCCGGAGCGTGTCTGGCGATTCTGGCCCGAAACTATGCTGGAAGTGATTTCTCAAGACCTCATAATTTGGCCGGACGAGCAAGACGGCAATATGCAGAGGCCGCGCTACAAGACTTATTACAACCCAGACACAGAGAAACCAAAGCCGGTTTCTATTTGGATTGAATCCGCGACGGGGAACAAAGCGGAAAGGGGAGCTTCTGAGGCTGAGTGGGACATAGCGATCCTCACCTCTGGCATGAACGAGGAAGGCGGGCGAACCCTAGAGAGGATTTTGGGGAGAAAAGCGTTCGCCTATCCAAAGCCGCTCTCCTTGCTGAGCTCGCTAGTTCGAGCTGCTACACGAAGTGGCGACATCGTACTTGACTCGTTCGCCGGAAGTGGGACAACTGGGCAGGCGTTGATGAAGTTGAATGCGGAGGACGGGGGCAATCGGCGGTTTATCCTGGTTGAGATGGAGCCAGATATTTGCAAGAACATTACGGCGGAAAGATTGCGGCGGAGTCGCCCCACCCCCCAACCCCCTCCCGTAGCGGAAGGGGGGGCACTGAGTTCGGACAGTGAGGGTAAATTTTCTCTGGCGGATGGGTTTGGATTCAGGTATTGCAGGTTGGGCGAACCTCTGTTCGATGCGGAGGGACGGATTCGGGAGGAGGTGACCTTTGAGGAACTGGCGCATCATATCTTTTTCACTGAGACCGGAGAGCCGCTGCCACAGCGGGTAGATGGCTCAAGCCCTCTGATCGGCACGTTGAATGGAATCGCCTATTACCTGATCTGGAAGGGAAAAGGGGAAAGCGTACTGGACACAGGGTCCCTCCGGTCGCTTAGCGGGGTGCAGGGGGTCAATGTGGTCTATGCGGAAGGGTGTACTGTTGGAGCTTCCTCACTGCGACGACGCGGAATCATGTATAAGCAGGTGCCCTACGGGGTGAAGACCGCGTGAACGGATTCGGCTACAAGGAGTACATGAATGAGTCGCTTGAGAAGCTGCGGGAGTATTTCCGGCGGGCGGCGGAAACCGGCGACCCTGACACCTCGTTTTATCAACTGACAGTTCCTAGGAGAACATACCGAGAAATAGAGCGACTGAAGGGCGTCCCCTACGTCTGCCTGAAAGTGCCGACCGGCGGGGGCAAGACGGTTATGGCGTGCCGCGCGGTGGCGGCGGCGGCGCAGGAGTATCTGCGGCAAGAGCGGTGTTTGGTCCTCTTGCTCGTCCCAACGGAGACCATTAAGACGCAGACGCTGAAGGCGCTGCAGAACCGAAATCATCCTTACAGACAGGTGCTCGAGGGCGAGCTGGCCGGTCCGGTCACTGCACTGGGAATGGAGGAGGCGCTTTCCGTACAGCGGTCCACACTGGATGGCGAAACGGTCATCATCGTCTCCACGCTCGCAGCCCCGCGAGTGAGCGAGACGGAAGAGCGGCGCCTCTACCGTGAGAATGGATCCTTGATGGATCATTTCACGGGAATTGCCCCCGGACTACTGGCGGAACTACAGAAATACGAAAATTCGGACCGGCCTATTCCGTCGCTTGCGAACGTTCTTAAACTCCGCGCGCCAGTCGTGATCATGGATGAGGCACACAACGCGCGGACGGACCTATCCTTCGAAACGCTCGAACGGTTCAGTCCTTCGTGTATCGTCGAGTTCACTGCGACCCCCGCGCAGCCCGGCCGCTCCACACATCCGAGCAACATACTCCACCAGTTGAGCGCGTTTCAGCTCAAGGAAGCAGAAATGATCAAACTGCCCATCCGGCTGGAGACATGCCCCGACTGGCAGCAGACATTACTTTCAGCAATCAATCGCCGACGCGAGTTGCAAAATGTGGCGGATTCGGAGCGCGAGGAGAGCGGTGAGTACTTGCGCCCGATCGTCCTCGTGCAGGCGCAGAGGCGCAACGACGAATTGACGGTCGACCGGGTACATCAGGCTCTTCAAGACCTAGGCGTGCCGAAGCACGAGATAGCCGTAGAGACCGGTGACCGGCCGGAACTCGGAGATACGGACCTGTTCTCACCTTCCTGCCCCATCAAGTTCATCATCACCATCGACAAGCTGCGGGAAGGTTGGGACTGCTCGTTCGCATACATCTTGTGCTCAGTCAGAGACCTTACGTCGGCCACCGCAGTGGAGCAAATACTAGGACGCGTGCTGAGGATGCCAGGCGCGCGTCGCAAGCGAGCGGAGGAACTTAACCTGGCGTATGCGTTTGTGACTTCTCAGCGGTTCGCGGCGCGGATTCCGGCGGAGGTCATTGCCGAAGCGCTCATGGAAAACGGGTTTACGCGGGAAGAGGCCCAGGCCGGCATTCAGGCGGAAGGATTTGAAGGCTCGGAGACGTGGGGCGGGCTCTTTGCGCCCGGGCGCGCCCCGCTGCACCGGCGACGCGCGGGGAGAAGTTCGACGTTCCGCAACTTGCTCTACAATTGGACGGTGAGTGGGAGGCGCTAAGCGAAGATCATCTGCTGGGGCCGGACTGGAACCTCACGCTGTGCGACCCGTCGCTTTCAGAAACGGAGTTCAACCTGGACACGCGCGTCGAGGAATACCTGGTGGACGTGGCTCAGCACGGCCGGGCGACCGTGCTGCGCGTGGGCGAGCAGATGGCCGTCGACCCTCAGGGACGGCTGGCGGCGCTGATGCCGGAAGACTGCCGAACGGCCGCTGACCTTGCCGTATGGCTCGACCGGCACATCCCTCACCCGGATATTCCCCAAAACCAATCGCTCGCGTTTCTCATTCAGGTGGTAAAGCGGCTGGAAAACGAGCGCGAGCTCTCCATTGCGCGGTTATCGCGCCAGAGACTGCTGTTGAGAGGCGCAGCGGAGCGTAAGATAGACCGCCACCGGCAGGACGCACGCAAACGAACGCACCAGCGGATTCTCTTCGAGCTTCCCGCGGGCCAGATTAGGGTTAGCCCGGAGATTGCATTCTCCTTCCCTCCCGATCAGTATCCTGCGACCCGGCTATATGTGAGGCCTGAGGAGTTTGCGCGGCACTACTATTCTGCCGTAGGATATCTGGACGGAGAGGAAGCCGTATGCGCGCGGTTCATCGACTCACTCGACGAGGTGGAATATTGGGTGCGGAATCTGGACCGCAAAGAGGGATTCTGTTTCTGGCTGCAGCTGGCGCACTACAGGTTCTACCCTGACTTTGTCGTGCTGCTCAAAGACGGACGGATTCTAGTTGTGGAATACAAGGGCGGCCATATCGAGTCGATGGACGAGACCAAGGAGAAGCGCAGTGTCGGCGAAGTGTGGGAGGCCCTGAGCAACGGATCGGGCCTCTTCCGAATGGTAACGAATGCGAGTTTTGAGGAGGATATTCGAAAGGCAGTGGGGATAGCGAGCGAGTAAACAATTTCGTGCGGCCTGAAACATTTTTGCTGGTACGTCCGTCTATATATAGACGGACGTTTCTATTATTGGGAGGGTGTTCGCGATGGCTAGTGGGGGGTTGTTCAAGACGCCGGAGGAGCTTCGGAAGATGGGGTGGATGCCGCAGGATGAAGCTTCAAAGTTGCTGGGGCTACCGCAGGGGGAGATGATCAGTTGGGATTACATCGACTCGGAGCAGCGAGCGAGCGATGGGGAAAACTGGGTGCTGCTGCTGCCGGGCGTTCAGGCGTCCAGGCAGTCGGGCGATCAGAAGGGCCAGGCGACGACCGACCAACGGTTCCCGGATTCCGATTCGAATGCAGAGTGCAAAGTTAGCAATGCAAAATGCAAAACGGAAAACGGAAAACGGAAGAAGCGGCGAAACGATCCGGTCGATCCTTCACTATTTCCGCAGAGGGAGCGGATTCCGTCTTCGAGGTCGCGGTGGGGGGAGAAGCCGGTTCTGATTTCGGTGGAGGAGGCGGCGGGCCGGACTGGGTGGAGTGTGGGTTATCTGAAGAGGCAGCTTGGGAACTTCGTCGAGGCCGCCTGGGAGGGAGGCGAGCGGCGAGTTGTGCTGCAGTGGGTGGAATGGTTTCTTGCGGCGCGAGCGGAAGAGCGTACGTGGAAGGCGGGAGAACGGGAGAGGAAACGAAACGCGAAGGCGCTGGAGAGTGGGGTTCAGGAAGAGGAGACGACCGACGACGGACGATCGACGACGGATGTGGAGCAACCATCATGGATACCGGAGTGGATCACTTGCACGGAGGCGGCTTCGCTGCTGCAGGTGACGCCGGTACACATTCACCAGTTGGCACGGCAGGGGAAGCTGCCGACCAAGATGGGGTCGCGGGAAGGGAAACCGTGGACCGGGCGGGCGGGCAAAGTCTGCCGTTTGGTTCTGCATTCGGCGGTGAGGGCGCGGGAAGAGATGAAGGAACGGACTCGACGGCGCGGGTCTAAGACACCGGAGCAGTGGAAGTACGATCTGCGGCATCCGGTGGTGCGGACGAAGATGGAGCCGGGGATCGGGGATCGGCTGATCAGCCGGCGCGAGGCGGCGTCGATTCTGGGAATCCAGGAAGCAAGTCTGAGTAAACTGATTTGCCGGGGCATAGTGTTCGCCTGGCAGAAGGACCCTGGGAAGCGGGGTTCACGGACGTTCTTCAGCGAGCGACAGGTTGTGCGGGTGTCGCAGAGGCCGGAGAGACTTAAGTACTTCCAGACGCGGAGAATGTCCAATGACCAATGTTCAATGTCCAATCCCGATAATGAGCGGCGGTGGGAGGAAAAGGGGATAGTGGCGGACCCGTGGTCGGCTCGAAGCGGATGGGCGGAGCGGGACCACGGGGAGTACTACTCGACGCGCCAGGTGGGGATTCTGCTGGGGGTTTGCCGGGGAACCGTGGACTCCTACCGCGAGGGAGGGCGGCTGAAGGGCTATCGACTTCCGTGGAAGGTTGGAAAGTACGAGCGGCGGCGGTGGTGGTTTTTCAAGAAAGAGGATGTGCACGCCCTGATGAACGACCCCGAGTACATTCGTAACCGGACCAAATATCGTCGGTCACAGACTCCGGAGGCGAAGTCGGAGAGGCTGCGTAAGTGGTTTCAGGAGCCCCCTTACGTTCCGCACGGCCCAAATCCCTACTGGGAGAGAAAACGTCGCATCGAGCTTGCGGCGCGAGAGGCGGCAGCGTGGCTGTCTGAACCATGATTCTCCGGATTTAATGCTTGGCATGATTGAACGGCGTGATATGAACCCCAGAATTGAGACACGGATGAAATGAGACTCCGGTTTACAGGAGGTTTCCAATGCCAGTCGAAGGCTATCCGGATTCCATTCGCAGGGCCGCGTACGAGGCGATACGTGCTGGAACGACACCCCGTGAGTTGATGGATGAGTACGGGATCGCATGGGGCACCGCGTATCGTTGGCTGGAGCAGCTGCGTGGCCGGGGTGAGATTGTGTCTTTCAGGAAGCAAGCCGATCAGTTCAAAGAGAGGGCGTTTGCGCGCTTTGGCTCCGGCGCGTCGATCCAAGCGGTGCAGGAAGAGCTGAATGTCAGTCGGGCTCAGCTTTACCGATGGCGTGAGGAGTTTTTAGGAATGTCTCCGCGAGCAGGTTCATCCCTGAAGGCGCCACCACACTCTAAGGAGAGGTTCTCCCAGAGCGACGGGGCGCAGACCAGGGAACGCAAGAAGGACGTTCTGGTCCGCCAGCTCAAGACGGCACTCGCCGAGAAGACGATGGAGGCCGATTTTTTCAAAGAGCCTTGCAGGAAGTCGAGGGAAGACGCAAGCGGAGTATCGGCAGTGGCGAGACGCCATCTACGGACAGCTCCGGCAAATGAGCTCCCTGCAAGGCGACCTAAATATCGAGCGGCTGTGCGCTCTTTCGGGAGTCAGCCGCGCCGGCTACTATCGCTTCCTAAAGGAGAAGGAACCCGACGCCGAGGAGATGGATCTGCGTGATCGCATTCAGCGGCTCTTCCTGGCTCACAAACGCCGCTATGGATATCGACGTGTCAGCGCTCAGCTGCGAATCGAAGGTCTTGCGGTCAATCACAAGCGGGTCGCTCGGCTGATGCGAGAGGACAACCTCCTCGCCGTTCAGCCCAGCCTGTTTATGCGCACCACCGACTCAAAGCATGAGCACCCGGTGGCTCTCAACCTTGCCAGCCGCATGCGAGTGAACGGCGTCAACCAACTCTGGGTGGCGGATATTACCTATATTCGCCTGGCCGGCGAGTTCGTGTTCCTCGCGGTGGTCCTGGACGCCTATTCACGAAAGGTGGTCGGATGGTGTCTGGACCGGAGCCTTGAGTCGCAGCTCACCATCGGAGCTCTCAAGGAAGCGATAACGGCTCGCCATCCGCCCGCGGGCTTGGTGCACCACTCGGAGCGGGGGATCCAGTACGCCTGTAGCGCTTACGTTCAGATCCTCAAAGACCATCAGATAACACCCAGCATGAGCCGGCCGGCCACCCCTTATGACAACGCGGGATGCGAGAGCTTCATGCGCACGCTAAAAGCAGAGGAGATAAAGGCAAGCCGCTATCAGAACATGGAGCATCTCAAAGAGGGGCTGACGGAGTTCATTGACGAGTACTACAATCGGAGCCGGCTACATTCGGCCCTCGGGTACCTCCCTCCGGACACCTTCGAGGAAAGAGCTATGGCCCCATCAATGCCAGCTGCAACCATCACATACTTCAGACACCCAGAGGCAGCAATAGCCGTTTAATCACAACCAAGCAACCGAGTCTCAATCTGCCCGTGTCTCAAGAATGGGGTTCACCTCAGCGCACTTCAAAAAAAGTCATGTTAATCCTCAAATCCGATAATCATGGTTCAGACGGCTGGTGATGCTCCAGGCGCAAAAGCAAATGGCGCTTGATATCCGGCCATTCGTGGGCCAGGACGCTGTAGATTACTGTGTCGCGGGCGGTGCCGTCGCGACGGGGATGGTGGTGCCGGATTATGCCATCCTTCTTTGCGCCCAGCGCCTCGATGGCACGCTGCGATGCGAAGTTGAAGTTGTCCGTTCGCAGGCCGACCACGCGACAGCCGAGGGTTTCGAAGGCATGTTCGAAGAGCAAGAGCTTGCACGCGGTATTGACGTGCGTACGCTGCCACCGCTTCGCGTACCACGTGTACCCAATCTCCACGCGGTCAACCTCGGCGACGATGTCGTGATAGCGCGTGCCGCCTACGATCGCCCCGGTGTCGAGCTCCCGCACCGCCCACGGAAGCATGTGGCCCTCTTCCTGCCCGGCGAGCGCGGTCGCGATGTATGCCGCCATGCCGTCCGGCCCCGGAACCGAGGTGTACCAGAGCTCCCAGAGCCGCCCATCAGCCGCCGCGGCCTGGAGTCCTTCGACATGGTCGGGCCGGAGGGGTTCGAGCCTGACGCCGTGGCCCTCCAATGTCGTGGGCTCTGGATTGATCACTTTTCGCCTCCGGGGGATACTGCAGATTAGACCAACTCGGTATTCAACTCATCGTCATGATACGCGGATTCCGCTAATTCTGCCGATCGACCAGTTTGCAGGAACACGGCATATAGCGGGTGAATTAGCAAAGACCGCAGTGATGGCAATTCGCTGCGAGTCCTTATCCTAATGTGGTCCATGCCGCCCATTCCGGCGGCGTATCCTGAAGAGGGCGCTGAAAAAATGGCAATCAACGAAATCTCTCTGACGTGGGCGCAAGAACTGGAGGCGTGGAGGAGTATCTCCGCCCAATCGCCCGTATGGGACGACCTGGAGACGTTTATCGAGGCGCTGCGTGAAGTAGCGGCCGCCAAGCGATCCGAGCGCGACGCCGGTCGTATCGCGCTGCGAGATGTGCTTAGTGAGCTCGTGGGGGAATTCGCGGACGACCTGGAATACTTCGAGGCGGACGCGCGACCCTGGCGGGCGGAATCGGTGGAGTGGGACCAGGCCCAGTCCGTGGCGGACCGCGTTTCCCACCTCTATGCGGAGATGCGCGCGCGCCGAGCGATGCAAGAGACCCCGGCGGCGCACTACGCCGAAACGCGGCGGCTTCGAGAGCAGATCAGCGCGCAGGAGGATACCATTTTCGGACATCTTCAAGCGCTCATCGATGTCTTCGGAAGCTCGCCCTCCGAGTCCGCAAATGGCGGCGCCGTATCGGGCGGAGCCGTCGCGCGCGATATTGCCGTCGTTCACGACGATTCGTCCACGCTTCCGTTATCGTCGAATGACGGCGTGGGGCGACTGGAGCTCGATGGCGCGGAAGCTCCGCTCCACCGCGCGGTAGACCTGGAAAAGGGCCGATTCAGCCCGATGACCCGCGCGCAGGAAGAAACCGTCCTCGCCGACGGGCCGGGCGTGACAATGGTCTTTGCTTCGGGCGCGCATGGGTTCGAGCACCTACCCGAGGCCGCAAACCGGTTCATTTCGAACAGATTTGAAGAAGGAGGCGCATATCTGGCGCTTCCCCCAACACTAGCCTCCGAATCCGAGATTCACGACGCAATCACTGAGTTCGTACGCAGCAATGCCGACGCAAAGCAACTGGTCGTTTGCCAGCCGGTCGCCCTCCCCACCAGCGCGGTTTCCACCAATATCACGGCCGCGCTACGGGTTCTCCAGGAGCAGGATGGCGCGCCTCTGCGCGTCGTATTCTTCGTTGCAGCGGGTGGCGTTTGGAACTGGCTTACGTTGCCGAAGGAGGAGCGGGACTCGCTCGAATCTCGCTTCGGTCCGGTTGCGTCGATCAGGCCATGGACCAAGGAGGCCGTGCAGAATCGCCTCGAAGTCCTTGGTAAGCAGCACGATGCGGACTCCGTTCGGCGCATAATGGACGCGACTGGGGGATGGTACTGGTGCCTGGACAAGCTCCTGGACAAGTGCGGCAAGAACGCCGACCCGCGCCCGGCTGCCGAAGAGCTGCACAAAAGGCTCTCGCCGGGAGGCGACCTCCGCGATGAGATGGTTATGCGCTTGGGAGTCCGCCCGGACACGATTCCGCACAAAGTCCTGAGCCTGATCAGCGCGAAAGGCGAGATGAAGCTGGACGCGATTACTCCAGAAGCTATTGGCGGCGGGTCTTCGCTGGAAGAATGCCGGGCGTCGGTGGAATTCCTTCAGACGCTGAGCTGCGTTCAGCTGGAAAAAGACACCGTCAAGATCAACCCGTTCCTCGTACGCATACTGGACGCCGCCATCTCATTGCGAGCGCACTAGTAGCAGGGTCCAGGGTGTAGGGTTCAGGGTAAAGAACCACCGGCTACCTTCGGGATTGGGCCATCTATGCAATCTCCTCAACCCTGAATCCTGGACCCTAACGCCGGCCGTACTTGAGCATCAACGCCTCTACGTCTTTGAGCGCGAAGAGCTTGACGTTAATCTCGGGATGGAGTTCTTTGAGGCGGCGGATCTTGCGGTTCTTGCGGCTCGTAAGACCCGGTTTGACGGTAGTGACTTCGAGGTAGAGGTAGTAATCAGGGAGAAAGAAGTCCGGAGTAAAGGACGATTTTGGCCGGCCGTCCGCGTGCCATTCGAGCGGGAACGAGGTCGGTTCATACTCCCACCGGACGTTATAAAAGTCCAGAAGGCGGGCGATCTCGGCTTCGCTCTGATGGGCGAAGTTCGTGATTGGAGGCGGCAGCCCGAGCTGTGAGGGCATGGACACTCCTTGTATCTGATGGCGCCGGCGACGCGCACAGACAATTCTGAGTATAACGGCGGCTTTAGCCGTTTGTCAACCTACCCCGCAAATACGCCTGTTTATCCCCAGTACGGAGCGTGACCCAATTCGTTCTTCCATGCATGCCGAGGAATCCGCCCGAAAATGGAAGAATGCGTTGCCGGTTTGCGCGCGCCGACGTCTCAAAGTATATAAACCTCGCGCATCCCACGCTATTGCCGTCTCTCCGATCGCCTCAATGGTGAGGCGCGAACCGGAAAGGTCAAACTCTTGAAAAGAATCAGTCTCGCCTGCCTCTTCGCCTGTCTCGCCGCGATTCCCGTCCTCGCGAAGGACAGGGCAAAGCCCAACACCCAACTCCCCACGCCCGCCGCTGAGATGCGCGGCCTGTGGGTGGCCCGCTACAGCCTTAAGTCGCCGGCCGCAATCCGCAATATCGTGGCGTCCGCGAAGCGGAATGGCTTCAATACGCTTTTCGTTCAGGTCAGGGGCCGGGGCGACGCCTGGTACGATTCCGATCTGGAACCCCGCGCCGAGATGCTTAGTGACATGCCGACCAGCTTCGATCCGCTCGCGTCAATCATCAAAGAGGCCCATGCCGAAGGCATCGAAGTCCACGCGTGGATAAACACCTACCTCACATGGACCGGCAAGCGCGGACCGAAGTCGAGTCGCCACATCGTAAACGCCCACCCCGAGTGGATCGCGCGAGACAACAAGGGCCGTGCCTCCAGGATCGCATCGGAGCATTTGGAAGGTTTGTATGTCCAGCATAGCAATCCACAGGTTCAGGAACACCTTTACAAAGTATTCACAGACGTAGCGCGCCGTTACGACGTGGACGGAATCCACTTTGATTACGTGCGGTATCCGAATCCGGGCTATGATTTCTCCATTGATACGTTGGCTCGATTCAAGGCCTACATGAGGCCGCGGATGACCGATCTGGGCCGAGCAGGCGTACGCAAGGACGGAACCCGGCTGGCGTACGTCCATATGTTCCCCCAGGAGTGGGCCGAATGGCGGCGCATGCAGGTGACGGGACTGGTGAAGAGGATTTCGGAATCCGTTCATGAAATGAAGCCGTGGGTGCGGATATCGGCGGCGGTGTTCGCCAATGTCGAGGACGCCTACAAAGATAAGGGACAGGACTGGCGGCGCTGGCTGGCCGAGGGGTATCTCGACGCGGTCTGCCCGATGTCCTACAGCAAGAACACCGAAACGGTAGCGCGGCAGATTCGAGAAGCAGTGGCCGCCGCGGGCGAAAAGCATGTTTATGCCGGAATCGGCTCCTGGCGACTCTCGGCAAAGGATACGGCGGCCAAGATTGCTCGGGTCCGGCAGTTGGGGGTGCAGGGAGTGAACATCTTCTCTTATGACGGAATCACTCGCAACGGCAAGCGCCAGGATTACATGAACTACCTTTCGCGCAGCACCTTCGCGTCACGTGCAGGCGTGCCGGGTATGCGGTGGAGGCCGGCTCGGTAGAGGTGTTCGGGTGTTCGGGTGTTCAGGTGTTCAGGTATTCAGGTTTAGGCGGGGGCGATGAGTTTAGCGGTTGTGGGACCGATGGACGTTGGGCTAGATTGGCGGCGCCTGGAAGTGGCGCAGCAGATCGTCCGTGGCGGTGTTGAAGACAAGGTCTATTCCGGGGCGGTCCTACTGATCGCGCGGCATGGCAAGATCGGGCAGCAGGCAGTCTTCGGGACGCTCCATCCCGGCGGACCGCCCGTCAAGATGGACACCATCTTCGACATGGCGTCCCTCACGAAGCCGAATGTGGCAGCGGGGCTCTTGACGCTGCTGGAGGATGGTAAGCTCGCGCTCACTCAGGAAGTTAAGGAGTGGATTCCGGAGGCCAAGGGGTCGCCTGCCGCCGACCTGACTCTACGCCAGCTCGCCACACACACTTCCGGCCTCCCCGCCTGGAAAGCTCTCTACAAGACCGAGGGCGTGCCGGAGGCCAATGGGCAGGGCAACGCCAGAGCGCTCGTCCTCGCTGAAATACTTCGGACGCCCCTCCACAACCCGCCCGGAACGAAGTACGTCTATAGCGACCTGGGCTACATCCTGCTCGGAGAGGTGGTGTCCCGAGCGAGCGGAATGAGCCTGGACCAGTACCTCCACAGCCGGATTTACGCCCCGCTGGGGATGAAGGATACGGGCTACCTCCCCGCCGCGACGCGGCGCGATCGAATTGCCTCCACGTCCGGCAGCCGTGATCGCCCCGGCGCGACGCTGGTCGGCGAAGTCCACGACGAAAACGCGAATTCGATGGGCGGGGTCTCCGGCCATGCCGGACTCTTCAGCACCGCGCCAGACATGGTGAAGCTTGCCGACGCGCTCTGCCGGAATGGCGAGACAGGCGGCCACCGCGTACTCGGAATCCCAACACTGCGGCTCGTACAGACGAATCAGGCCCCGCCGGACGTCGGCGGCCACTCCATCGGCTGGTTTACACCGCCCAATTCGATGCTGCCCAAAGGCGACATCCTCGGCGATTCCGCGTTCGGCCACACAGGCTTTACCGGCACGATGATCGTCTGCGACCCTCTCCACGAGCTCGTGATCGTCCTCCTCACCAACCGCGTGATCTACGAAAATACTGCCGATGGCATTGGCCGAATCCGCCGCCGAACACTCAACGCGATAGCGTCTTCGGTTATTCGGTAGGGAGTTATCGGACGGGATCTGACGGATCGGACCGATCGGTTTACAAGAAGTACGGTGCTGCGAGAGCCACGAGCGGGGCGGTGAAGAGGAGACTGTCGAAGCGGTCGAGGATTCCGCCGTGGCCGGGGATGATTCCGCCGAGGTCTTTGACACCGATATCACGCTTGAGGGCGGATTCGAAGAGGTCGCCGAGCTGGCCGAATATCCCCGCGATCGCACCGATCAACAGTCCGGTGGCCGGCTTGCCAAGCAAAACCTGGCCAAATATCGCTCCGACTATTAGTGCAGCGGCCAGACCTCCTAGCGCACCCTCCACGGTCTTATTGGGAGAGAGCGTTGGAGCCAGTTTGCGCCTCCCCCATGCCTTTCCCACGAAGAACGCGAAGCTGTCCGTTGCCCACACGCAGAAGAGCGTGAGGAAGGTGAGCAGCGCGCCCAGCTCGAAGCGGCTGCCGGCAGCGGTATAAGCGTAGCCCTCTCGCAGCGCGCCCAACCCGCCGAACAGTGCCACGTAGATTCCGCAGAGCAGGCCGTACCCGGCGCTCCGGCCCATCGTGAGCATCCCGTGACGGCCGCAATTCCATGCCTCCAGGAAGAGCGCGAGGGCCACAACAATGACGAGAATGGCGGGAAGATGCGTATAGAGTCGGGCCGTTGCCAATGAAATTGCCGAAGGACCCGCCAGCAGCGGCCAGGCAGGGGCGAGGAGCCCGGCGGCCGACAGAATGGGATTAGGGCGGATTCCGGCGCCGTGGTATGCCCGAAAGAGCTCGCGAAGACCCAGGTATGAGAGGACGAGAAGGGCTAGCGAGAATGATAACCCTCCCAGGTGGCAGAGGATCAGCAGAATGGGGATTCCCAGCGCGGCGCTGAGCCACCGTAATGTAAGCGGATTTTGGAATTTGGATTTTGGATTTTGGATTGGGTTCACTTAGAGCCCTGGACGCGCTTGACGAGCGTGCAGCCGAGGAGGAATGCGAAGGAGGCGATGAAGAAAGCCAGCGAGTAGCCATACCCCATCTTAATCCGGTTTCCGAAGTCGACGACCGCTCCGGCCAGCCCGGTAAGTATCTGCGGCGATGCCACGCTTATCTGCCAGATTCCCATATCCTTGGCGGTGTCTTCCGGGTTCGGCAGCACGTCCGAGACCAATGCCCAGCTCGCGGAAAGGTAGGCGCCGTATCCGATGCCAAACAGCACCGCGAGCGCCACGACGATCCAGTAAATCGGAATCAGCGAGAACGGAATCAGCGTTACGAACATGATCCATCCCGCGTAGATTATCACTTTCTTGCGGCCTATCCTATCGGCCAGCTTGCCGGCGTAGACTGAGCTCATTGCGCCCATAAGGGAAATCACGAGCGCAAGGATGATGGTCGCCTCCTTCGGCTGCGACACCGAAAAGACGAAGAGGTCGAATACTCTAACCTGGTCAGTCAAATAGTTAATCATGTAGAGGACGACCAGGTAGAAGCCGAAGGCATTCAGGAACCTTGTGAACCAGACCCAGCGGAAGTCGGCGCTGGCCCAGGGATCGAGCCAGATCCTCGCCCCTCGCCTCGTACGCTCCCGGAGCTCCCGGAATCCCCCCGACGGAATGACAGCCGGCGCGGCACGTTGCGCAGTAGGGTACTCCCGCACGGTTATGAGGACAATGAGCGCGCAGATTATGTTGATGATCGCTATGGCGACGTAGATCAGGAAGACACTCTTGAGGATGAGGGCGGTGATGGCTGCGATTATCTGGGCGCTGAGCTGGAGTAGGCTGAGGACGCCGCTGGCGCGGCCCCGGTGGGCTTCCGGCACAAGGTCCGGGACGAGCGCGCTGTAGGGACCGGTCCCGATATCGTCGGAGATCTGGAGGAATAAATAACCCACGACCATCATCCACAGTTGGTCCGCGCTGCCGAGGAACAGTAGGGCGATGGAAGTTAAGGCCGCTCCAATCGCAATGAACGGCTTCCTACGGCCGTATCGCGAGCGGCAGCGATCGCTCAGATAACCGCAGATGGCCGGGCCGATCATCGCTTCGATCGCGCCGATGGTAAATACGATGCCCCACCAGGTGTTCTTCTCTCCGCCGGGGACCACCGCGGCGACCTGCATCGGCAGGAGTAAGAACAGGAGGATAAACCACTTGAAGCTCGTGGCGAACCAGAAAGCGGAAATACGCAAGTACCAACCGCTCGTGTCCTGGAAAACCGGTGGCCGCACTTCCTCGGGGATGTCCTTCAGGACCATGGTTACCTCGCCGGTTGAGAATCGGGTCGTTGGGTCGACGGGTCATTGGGTGCTGGGCGTTTGGATCTGTCTGACGTGTCGGACGTGTCGGACGTGTCGGATCGGAACTTAAATACAGTCTGGGCGTAGCGGTAGTCTGGAAGATCATCGATGTCGAAGGCGAGCGCCGGATCGCAGGTTCGAATCGCGGCGGCGGTGCAGCCGGTCATCTTTGCACAATGGGATTCGATGTGCGGCACACGAAGCGACTTCGTGAGGTACCGCGCGATGAAGAATGGGCCTAGCAGGCGGGCCATGCCGAATGCGCTCTTGCGAGCCGCGAATAGCTGGTCTATGTGGTTGCGGTTCTGTTCCAGGGCATGGCGGCGCAGGAGATAGGCGCATCCGGCGGTCCATTGGCCGTCGCGGAGCTTGACGTAGGTGTTCTGGGACCCGGGGAAGTGAGATTCGAACTCCTGCCGGCTAAACAAGGGGAGGCAGATGTCGCGGTCTGGAGGGCAGGATTCGAGAAAACGGGAAACGGACTGCGGAAGCAGGAAGGGGAGGTCTGTGGTAAGGATGAGGACGTGTTCAGCCGCGCCGGGCTGCTCGCCCAGCCAGCGGAATCCGTTGAAGATGTTTGCCGGGCCGGATTCCGCTTCCGGCAGGACGGCGTCGGCGCATTTCTCCCCTATCGCCCGAATGGATTCCGGCCCGATTACGACGGTTCGGTTGACGACGCCGGTTGCCTGTGCGGAATTTGCGGCGATTTCCAAAAACGATCTGCCCTCTAATTGAATGAGGGCTTTCACATCCGTCCCGGCCTCTTCGGCCAGAGTCCCTTCGATTCGACCGCCGGCGGGGAGTATGACATCTACGCGCACGGGGCCATTACCTCGATCGCGCCAGGAACGATCTCGAATTCGGCGGGCGTCCGGCCGAGGACATCTCCGTCGATGAGGACCGGGAGCGGCGGGTCGGAATCCACTAGGATACGCTTTGCCTTGAGCATGGTCACCTTCGGATGGGTAACGTGTGTGCCCTTGAATACTCGCGGGAAAGCGCGCAGGAACTCCAGTCTACCGGCCTCCGCTAGGATGCATACGTCGAACAGACCGTCGTCGATGCGCGCGTCCGGCGCGACCATCATTCCGCCGCCGTAACTGCTTGAGTTGGCGATGGAGCAAAGCATGGCACGCTTCTCGATCACCTCGCCGTCGATCTCGAGCGTCATCCGCGCGGCCCGGTAGCTCATAAGCGTCTGCAACACCGCCGCGATGTAGGCGGGAGTGCCGCGCAGCCATCGGAATCCGCGGTTCACTCTCTCCGACGCGACCGCGTCGAACCCGCAGCCTGCTACGTTAATGAAGTACCGGCCCCCTGAGATCCCAAGGTCTATCCGGCGGGGAGTTCCGTGGAACAGTGCGCGAACTGCCAGTGCCAGGTCGGTGTTGAGTCCCAGTCCTCGCGAGAAATCATTCCCGGTGCCTAGCGGCAGTATGGCGAGCCGGGCGTCCGTTCCCATAATTCCATTGACGACTTCGCCGTAAGTGCCATCACCGCCGGCGGCCGCCACCACCTGCGCCCCATTCTCTACCGCCAAGCGAGCAGCCTCCGAGCCGCCGCCAGGACGGTCTGTTTCGTAGATTCGCCACTGAATCGGACCGATCCGACTGGTCTGACTGATCTGACCGATCCGACCAGATTCGGCCTGGAGTAAGCGCTCTAGCTCGGCGCGGCGCCGGGCGCCCTGCCCGCGGCCCGAAGCCGGATTCAGGACGATGGCTATTCGGCTGGTATTGACGCATACGGCATCGCTGTGGGCGGCGGCAGGAACGGTCATAGGTGGATGGTCAATTGCTGCTCAAGAAGTCGCTGCGCAGTTGGCCGGCGTCGACTGGCTTGAGCGGTCCTGAATCAGGCGTTGGGAAATTGGGGCGCGGTGCGGAATCCGCGGGTTGTTCCGCCCGCCACCGGCGTTCCCACAGCGAGACAAACGAACAACAGGCCATTCCAACTACGGAGATGATTCCACTGTATAAGCCAATGGCGGTCAGCGAAGCCGGCAGTCCTGCGGTGATCTCTGGTCCCATAATATCAATCTCCTTCACGCGTCTTGACGTGATTATCGCTCCTCAGGCTCCCGGCCGCATGGGCCGTTCAGACTAGATTACGAATAGTATGGACCTATATTTCCCGGGCGCCTCCGCGCTCCCTGCTTGGAGGGTTCGCGGGCAGGAATGGGGAATGCGGTGTAGGGTGTTGGGAATCATACATGAGTGAGTTTAGAGTACCGGATGGGATACGGGCGATGCCGCGCAATCGGGCGGGTGAGATTGCGCTTCAGATTTATGCGGCGGCATTGAAATCCGTGCGCGCGGACTGGTTGATCGCCGATTCCGTGAGTCTGGATAGGGATTCGCTCCGGATTCGCGATGTTGCTTACGATCTTCGCAAGTTCAGGCGGATTCTGGTGGCGGGCGCGGGGAAGGCTTCAGCCGGGATGGCTGCGGCGCTGGAGGATATCCTCGGAGACCGGATCACCGATGGCGTGGTGGTGACGAAGCACGGCCATTCTACGCCCACCCGCCGAATCCGGATTCTGGAAGCATCGCATCCGATTCCGGGTGAAGATTCCGTGGAGGCCGGGCGACTGATACACGCGCTTGCGGAGTCCGCCGGCCCTGATGACCTGGTGATATTCCTACTATCCGGCGGCGCATCCGCCCTCATGGAACTGCCGTTTGACGGAATCACGCTGAACGATCTGAAGGCGACAACGGACATACTTCTCCGCGCGGGCGCTGACATCACGCAGCTAAATGCAGTCCGCTCGCGACTTTCACGCATCAAGGCAGGCGGCCTTGCGCGCTCTGTCTATCCAGCTCGGCTCGTATGTCTGTTGATTTCGGACGTCCTGGGAAACCCATTGCCGGTGATCGGTTCGGGGCCCTGTTGGCCGGAGGAATCGGGCGCGCGGCCAGTGAGAGTATTATCCCGGCTTGGGGTGGATGCCGAGATACCGCACGAAGTTCGGAAGTGTATAGACGAGGCGACGGAGTCTACCCGAGGAAAGTCGACTCAAACCGTCCCGCATGTGATTCTGGGAGATATCTGGACCGCAATCGATTCCGCTCGAACAGAAGCGGCTTCCATGGGCCTGCGTCCTTTGGTTCTGACCGCCGGCATCACGGGAGATGCGCCGCAAATCGGACGGCTCTTCGGCTCGATCGCTCGCGACTTGAAGCGCTCAATTCCTGACTATGACTGCCTCATAGCAGGGGGGGAGACCACTGTAAAGGTATGCGGGACCGGAAAAGGCGGGCGCGCTCAGGAATTCGCGGTCGCGGCGGCCGAATATCTCCCTGAGAAGGTATCTCTACTTTCGGCTGGGACGGATGGAACCGACGGCCCCACGGACGCTGCGGGCGCTCTCGTCGACGGTTCCACGCTAGCCAGGGCGATTCGCCGTGGGATTCAACCGCAACAAGCGGTCCTTAATAACGACACCTACCGGCTGCTGGAGGCGGCGGAATCGCTGGTTTTCACCGGGCCGACGCATACCAACGTCAATGATCTGATGATTCTGGCGCAATCAGACTGAACGATTCCTTGACAGGGATGAGGGGGGTTGCTACAATGGCCCATATGAACCGCCATCGCTTCATTTCCCAATCCCACGGAATCCACGAACGGCACGGACGAGGTCGTCCGGCCATCCAATCGGAAGAGGAGTATTAGTATGGTCTACCGTAAGCGCGCCTTCACCCTCATCGAGCTCCTTGTTGTTATCGCAATCATCGCCATTCTGGCTGCGATCCTGTTCCCGGTGTTCGCTCAAGCAAGGGAAAAGGCGCGGCAGACATCCTGTCTCAGCAATACGAAGCAGCTCGGCACGGCCGTGCACATGTATGTGCAGGACTATGACGAGATGTTTGCTCTGAACATCTACCTGGCGCCGCCGCCGGCGAATCGCGTTTTCACGCTGTACGAGGCGCACTTCCCGTACATCAAGAATCAGCAGATCTTCGTTTGCCCCTCCGATCCAAATTCCCAGGATTGGCAGCCATACTTAACTCAATGCGGTTATCCGTTCGTGAGCTACCAGGGCTCCTTCAAATTCTCGTACAACGGCAACTATTGCATCTTCCAGCACGGGGTACCGAACGCGCTTTTTGGCGCAGGCGCGCGGCCGGCACGGTCCATGGCCAGCGTTGCGCGACCGGCCGAGCAGAGCGTATTCTTCGACGGCAAGCTGCTCTGCAATTTCGACAGCCCGTTCTATGATCCGGGCAGCGCCATGACCCCCGGCTCCGGTTTTCCGGCCACGTCTGCCAACCAGAAGAATCCGCGCCACTTCGAAGGCGTGAACATCGCGTTCGCCGACGGGCACTCGAAGTTCCAGAAAGCCACTCGGAACCCGAGTGTCTCCCGGGGATTCTGGGTTGCGGCCGGCGGACCGTGGAGAGGTCGCACGAGCTTCTGGGGCATGGTCGGCGAAGACGGCAACTATGCCGGCTGCCCATAGGTCCCACGGAATCTGACGTAATCAGGTAGGGCGAGGCTTCTGCGAGCCGCGGGTGCAGCTACATCCGCAGCTTGGCAGGAGCCTCGCCCTCCATTTGCCTTGTGCGGTAAGGTTACCGCTGCGGTGGTATGGGTTATGCATTGGGTTCGATGACGGCCTTTACTACACGCCTGGCTTCCACATCCTCCAGCGCTTCCTGCGCCTCGCGGAGGGAGTAGCGGCGGGAAATAAGCGACTTCCACGGGAAGCGGTCTCGGAATCGGGCGAGGAGCTCCATTGCCCGCCAGACGTGGCTCAGGTCCGATCCCCAGCAGCCGCGAATCTCAAGGTGTTTCTTATTGATGTGCAGATGCGGGTTGATTTCGACAACCCCGTTATCGGTGTATTGACCCACGATCACGTAGTGCCCGCCGTCCCGCGCCATTTCGCAGCCGGCCGGAACAGCATTCGGGTTCCCCGTCGCCTCGATCACAATGTCCGCTCCCCGTCCGTTTGTGGCGTCAAGGACGTCTGTGATGGGGTTGGGTTGACGGAAAACGGAATCCGCGCCCATGGCGCGGGCCGCCTCTGCGCGCTGCTCGACGGATTCGGTCACGCCCACCCAACCTGCGCCGGACAATTGGGCGAGCGCGCACGCCATGAGTCCGACGGGACCCGCTCCCTGAATCAAGACCCTGTCGCCTAGTCGGACTCCGGCTCGATCTACGGCGTGGAGGGCGGTAGGAAGCGCGCATCCTCCCGCTATCCACAGTTCGGGATCAACTCCTTCGGCGAGAGGCACAATCTTGACGCCCGGTTTGAGGTAGATTTGCTCGCTCCACCCGCCGAGCAGCCCGGACTCCGCGCCGTACGTGATCCCGTAGACCTTTCGATGCGGACAGCGCGTCGATTCCTTCGCCACGAGGCAGTACCAGCAATTGCTGCACGTCTCGTGAACGTCCAGGAAGGTGACTATTTGTCCAGGAGTGATCTCCCGACCCTCTATATCGCGAACGATTCCGCCGGGGGCGAGAACTTCGCCTACGGTTACGTGACCGGGAATCAGCGGATAAGGCACGCCAGCCAGCCGCCCATGCCACAAATGCACGTCGGTCCCGCAAACTTCCGCCGCGATCGTTTTCAGTACGACGGCTCCCGGCTCCAGCGCGGGCTCCGGGAACTCCTGAATAACTACCATTGCCCCGGGCGCCGGAATCACCGCAGCGCGAACCATCGACGACTTCCTCCACACAATGAACAGTAGGCTACTTCGATTCAGGCAAGGCGAGAGGAATCCTGCACAGTGGGCCTGTCGCACGTTTCACAGCGAATGAATGGTTGCGTCACACGTATTCCTGCGAGAATGATGGAATGGTGAATGGCTGCCTTTGATGTAATTCGCAATTAAGCCGCATCACAGTACAATGCTTCAAGGACCGTGGAGAATCGAGCTGTTCGGCGGGCTGCGCGCGGTGCAGGACCAGATGGTCATTGCACGCTTTCGCACGAACTCGCCCGGCGCTCTCCCGTTTCGCGTGGCGCTGGCGGGCCATTCCGAGGTGGGAGGCGTGAGCCAGGTCCTGGATGCAGGACGAAACCGTCGAGGAGAACGGCAAGAAGCGGAGCAAAACGGTTGCCTAGGTCGACCCGATCTGGCTGGCGAAGACCGGCGAGGAAGCCCTTCGCGAATAGTGCGCGGTTAATTCGCATTCGTGGACGCCGCCATCGATCCCGCTATCGTCGAGATGGGCCCGAACGTGACAATCGCCGTCAAGCTGCCTTTACCGGGTGAGCCTAAAGTGGATGTAGTCGTGGTCGCGCGGAACGCCAAGACCGGCGAAATGTGGGAGCTCACTTCAGCCGGAGAGGGTATCTACAAGGCGGCG
>JBKJZI010000060.1:0-6924 GCA_046715155.1 Chthonomonadales bacterium
AAAGAATCCAGATGCGCCCCAGAGCATTTCAGCGCGTGAGGTGAGCCCGAATGACCGAATTCCCGCGTGGACGAACGTGAAACCGTCCTGTTCGTGCAAAAGAGGAAGGTTCGCGAGGAATCGAAGGTGTTTCATCGGGAGGTCATCCTGATAGTAACTTCGAATCGTCTCTTCACCGCCAACCGAAAGCCAGAATCCAGCTCCGTAGTCGCTGACCGGTAGGATGAGCCTGATGAGATCCTCGTCATCGATCCACCCACTCCGCGAGCGTCGCCAATGGTCGAGCATCATATCTTCATGATTACCAAGTAAGCAAATGCACCGATCTCCTCGCTCTTGTTTCAGATTGATCAGCCGATCGATAACTCCCGAGCTATCTGGCCCTCGGTCGACGTAGTCACCCAGAAAGACCAGCGTATCTTCCGGCTCAAGTGGGATAGCGGCAAGCAGGCGATCAAGCACAGCACTATGACCATGAATGTCACCGATTGCGAAAATGCGCGGCAAATCAGATCCTCCGGGTAGATTCATTAACCGTGATGGTTAACGCTACCTGCACTTGTACATGACGTCGAAAACTACGAACAAGGTGACTTGCTTGTCTTCTATAACGACCGGCGTTGAGAGACGGAGCCTGGACAATGGGTTACGGGTGCTGGTGAAAGAGCAGCGAGCCGCGCCCGTCACAGCGGTGGTCGCGCACGTGCGTGTAGGCTACTTCAACGAGCCTGACGAGTGGAACGGAATCTCCCACGTCGTGGAGCATATGCTCTTCAAGGGCACGCGCAAGCGTCCAGGCAAAGAGCAGATCGCCTCCGACGTCCGCGCGCTCGGCGGCTCCATCAACGCCGGCACGTACTACGAGGACACTACCTACTACATCACGGTCCCGAGCCGCCACACGGAATCCGCCGTCGAAATACTGTCAGATATGGTGCGAAACTCCCTGATCGATCCCGACGAGCTCGCCAAGGAGCTGGAAGTCATCATTCAGGAGAGCAAGCAGAAACGCGACAATCCCCGCGCCATGCTTTTCGAAACCATGTACGCGAGGGCGTTCGACCACCACCGAATCCGCCGCTGGCGCATTGGAGAGGACGAAACCCTACGCGCATTCCGGCATGACGATTTGGCGAAGTTCATCGCGCAGACCTATGTGCCGGAGAACATGGTTCTCTCGATCGTTGGCGACATCGCTCCTGAGGAATCCCTGCGGATTGCCGAGACCCATTGGGGAGACCAGGAGCGGATTCCACTGCAGAACGATCAATCGCCCGAAGAGCCCGAACGAAGGGGATTCCGCTACCACCGAATGACGGGCGACATCCAACAGCGTCTCCTGGTCTTCGGATTCCCCGCGCCGCCGGTCCTGAGCGACGAGGCGCCCGCCCTTATGATCCTGGACTCCGTGCTGTCCGACGGCCGCAGCTCCCGATTCTACCGTGCACTCAAGGAAGAACGGCGGCTGGTAAACTCCGCTTCCACAAGTTACGAAGGCTTTGAGCGCCTCGGACTGTTCACCCTGAGCGCCGAGGCCCAAAGTGACGATCCGCTGGCGGCCGAGCGCGGCCTATTCGAGGAAATCGCACGCCTGATCGAACAACAGGCCCGGCCGGACGAGCTCGAACGGATCAAGACCCGCCTCGACAGCCGTTGGGTCTTCGCTCAAGAGGAGGTCATGGGCCTCGCACGTACACTGACCTCGTACGAAGTCCTGGGAGGCTACGAGCTCGCAGACGCGTTCCGAGCCCGACTGGAAGCAGTTCAGGTCGACGACCTACCGGCGTCCGCCGCGAAGTACCTGTCACCGGATCGCGCGACCCTGGTGGAGTACCTTCCGGATTCCGCCGCGTCTCCACATCGAAGCGACAGAGAGATTGCAAGCGAACTTACAACCGTTTGGGATCCGCCGGCGATTCCCCAGGGTTTCGGCTCAGCGCGAACTTCGCCGGCTCCGACTCAGACCGCACCGCCATCGTCTGAAGCGGCGAACACCTCCGCCATAACGGTACGGAGCCTGCCAGGCGGAGCAACGCTACTGCACCGACTCCGTACAGACCTGCCGGTGACCGCGGTTCACGTCCTGTTCCCTGGTGGACGGAGCGGGGAGAAACCGGAGACGGCCGGAATCACGAACCTGCTTCTGAAATCAATACAAAAGGGCACGGCTTCACATACGGCCGAGGAGCTGGCACGGAAGATCGAACGCCTCGGCACATCCATCGGAACAACTCTCGGGGCGGATTATCTCGGACTATCAATGAAGGTCCTCTCCCACCGGGCGCGAGAAGGCTTCGCCTTCCTCAAGGAAGTCATCACCGCGCCAACTTTCCCTTCCGACGAAGTCGAGAAGGAGAAGGAGTCCATCTACGCCGAGATTCGCCGCCAGCGAGACAGCATGTTTTCTCGCGCTCTGGATCTGTTCCATAACGTCCGATTCGGGGACCACCCGTACGGTCTATCCGCCATTGGGCAAGAGGAGGCGGTCAGTGAGCTCAAGGATGCGGACATTCGAGCCTGGCACTCACGGTGGTTTCGGTCTGAAGGCACGGTCGTCGCGGTCGTCGGAAGCTTGTCCGTGAATGATGCCGTGGGACTCTTCACGGGCGCTATTCCGGACGGCAACGGAGGCGCGACGGAATCGACCACTCCAATTGCTGAATCGAGCGGCGAGCGTGCGGAGTCCGTGGAACGGCAGCAGACTGCCAGCGTGATGGGATTTGACGGCGCGTCAATAACCCATGACGACCGCCACGCCCTCGACCTGCTGGCTGAAGTAACATCGGGCCTGGCCGGCCGGTTCTTCCAGGCTGTCCGAGGCGACAATGCACTCGCATATGCAGTCACCAGCTTCCACCGTCCGCGCCAAACGGTTGGCTACTTTGGTACTTATACCGCTACCTCGCCCGACAAAGAGTCGCTCGCCCGCGAGATCATTCTCGAAGAGTGCGCCAGGCTGGCCAAAGAGCCCGTTTCAGAAAACGAGCTCCGAGATGCAAAGGCCGCCATCCACGGAGAATACGCCATCCACACCCAAACCTTCAGCGCGCAAGCAGCCGAGCTGGCCGTAAACCATCTCTACGGTCTTCCGCTGGACGAGCCCGACCGCTATCTCGCCCGCATCGACTCAGTCACAGCGAGTGATCTCATGGAAGCGGCCCAACGCTACCTCCGCCCCGACCGCTACTGGCTCGGAATCGTCCGCGGTACTGCGGGTACATGACCGAAGTACGCCGTATCAGGGATTCCGTCGAGCGAGACGCCTGCTACCTGGTGCGGATGAAGGTATTCGTCGACGAGCAGAACGTCCCGCCGTGGGAAGAGATGGACGAGTTCGACGAATCCGCCGAGCACTACGCCGCGCTCTACGACGGCCAGATCGTCGGCACCGCGAGACTGGTGGACAAGGGTGGGGGACTGGCCAAAATCGGCCGCGTAGCCGTCTTGAAGCAATACCGACGGAAGGGTCTGGGCAAGGCGCTCATGCAGGCGATAACGGAATCCGCGCGCGTTCGCTTCCAAACGCTAACGCTAGACTCCCAGCTCTACGTCATCCCGTTCTACGAATCCCTCGGCTACAATGCCGAAGGAGAAGTCTTCCTAGACGCCGGCATCGAACACCGCCGCATGATGCTCACTCTAGATGCACCAGATTGTTGACGTCGTTCTGAGTATCGATCCAGGCTCGGCCTGCTGGTTCGGAAAATGACAACCAGGTTCAGCGACCGGAACCCGGCTTGTATGAACCGTGCCCGAATCCACCCATTCCGCCGCCTCCGAGCCCTCGGAATCCGCGCGCTCCCGATTCGTACCCCGACACTTTGCCGTCCCTTATTTCGAAGAGCGCATCGAATTGACCGCGTTCGGAGAGTGTGCGCCGCGACTTAACGATGTCCTCCAGGAACGTGCTGCATGCCTTTAGGTCTATCGGAGCGGAACGCGGATTCTTCACCAGCCTGCTGTCCACCGCGTAGCTGCGGAGCAGCTTGTCGCGGCTAGCGGCAAAGAGTCCCGCGTTCGCGAACAGGTCCGCCGAATGGATCTCGCCGTTCAGCCAGCAGATGACACCTACCGCGCCGGGTGTGCGTTCGAATGCCCGCCCAAGTTTGACCGCCGTCTCCTCAACCGCCTGAGCGGTTTGTGGGTCTCGCAGCAGGGCCTGCACAGTCCCGGTGCTTGTGGAAGCTCCCCCAGCAGCATTAACTTCGGCAACCCGGTCCCAGACCCGCTTTTGGCTCTTTTCACGCACGGCCGTCCATCGTACCGCGTCTGGAACCAGTTCGTCGCGCGACTCGAACGACATCTTGCCTCCCCGCCACCGACCGTGTTCCACGCAGAAGACCGGCACCTGCTGCGACTCGCCCTTCGGCACGATCGTGTCCTTGGCGACGATGCGGTCCTGTTTACCGCCGAGCAGCAGCTCGCCAGCGAACAGCATGAGCGGAAGTCCCGCCCGATTCCGCACCTCGAGGGAGTTCACCTGCTCCCGGCCCGGAATCTCGACGACCTCAACCAACCCTTCCTTGATGGCCTGGGAAAGAGTTAGATACTTGTCTTGGCTGAGGGGAAGGTCGACGAGGATCGGAACGACAGCTACGACTCCGGCCTGTGTCGGCCGTCCGAGGGTAAACCGCGGGGTCGCTTCTGGGCGGACTGCCGGCGCCTGAACCGCGCCGATTACTGCCGCTAGAAGCGTGATGACTGCGTCCATGGAGCCACCCTTTCTGGTAGGAGAGTGAATTGCCCGGTCCGTTGCCGAGCATTGGACGCACTCCAAACCGAGGGGGTTACCGGACGCTATCTAGCGCGCCGAAACCAACAAATCTCGGGATGTGGCGATTAGTCGTCTTCCACTGGAGTGAGAGATTCCTTAAGAAAAGCCCTAAGGCCCACGGCCGTTCGATAACGCTCATCGGATTCGTGATCCCAAAACATGATGTCGCTCCCGGTTACGTTCCCTGTTTCGGAGATTGAATACCCGTAAAGGTTACCGCACCCGTCGCTGCCGAAGAACAAAAACCGATCAAACGGCTCATAAAGGTCGCGGTAGCTCTCCTCGGTTCTTAACTCCAGATTCTCCTTCACGATCTCGCTGCAGGGCCACACGAAACTCGCGCCGACGTCATCTCTGACGCCATTGGACTCCAGAAGCAAGCTCCGAAGATCGTCAGGGAGAGTTGTGTCTAACTGTTGCTCTACCGTGAGGACTTCGCTCTCGCTTGCCGGTGCGGAAATCGCAGAGTCTGGATTGACGCTCCTGATGAACGAGACCCAACCGCCGATTTCGTCCGGAGGGTCTTTCTTCGTAAACCACCCGGTGAGTCTCATTTGACCTCTCCCTGACTTCTTCGAAGCTTGTAAATGTGGACTTCGAATGGGCCGAACCAATCCGTGAAATGTCCTTCTTTCAGCGTGACGGTTCTCGGAGCTTCGAACATTACTTCGCCTACAGACTCCACCTGGGGCAGCCCGCTGAATTCGATTTTGGCCGTCTTTCCCTCGCGCTTGCAGGCCAATATGAATATCTCGTCGCCTACTTCGCGCGTCATAAACTCGATTCCGTCCGCGCCGGTCACCGTGATCGGAATCTTTGAATTCGGAGCCAGCAGCGCTGGATTCAGCGCGCTTTTGTCTCCGATCTCTTCGATCACAGGGCGTAGAACGCGGTTCCAGAACCGCCAGTTCCAGCCAAGCTTGGCGTCCTCCGCACTCATCGCTTTCGGTATATGCCCGCCAAAGTAAATGAGCCCGCGGGCGCCGTTGATGATCGCCTGGTAGGTCATGAAACGCTGCTCCGCGAACGTCGGGAACCGAAGCGTTTTGCCTTCCTTGATCACTCCGCTCCACGATATCTGAAGCGTCATCCACACCGGCATCTTCCCGCCCGCAACTTCCATCATCCGTCTGGTGAAGTCGCCGACCATGCTGATCTCTTTGTTCGGCTCGATTGAATGCGCGCCCGGCGGATAGCCGACCGGATAGATATCCGCCGCAATGATGTCGCAGGCCGCGTTGTATGGCTTCAACGTCTCAACCGTCCCGCGAGGCGCCTGGGTGATCTCGATGGGATGGTGCGGATCAAGGTCCTTGATGATCTGCCGCGCCCGCATCATCGGCGGAATCGCATGCTTTCCCCATTCCGGTTCGTCCACGCCTTTCCAGAATCCCAGCCCGGGGTGATCGCGGAACATGGTCACGATCCGCCGCAGCTTCGATTCCTTGGCGGATTCCGTCGGACCAACACTCGACAGCTCCCGCAAATTGATCAGGCACACCATCCCATGCTTGGCCGCCGCATCGAGATACTTCCGTTCCAGCTCAATGACCTGCTCCGTCCACGCCTGCGCCATCGGCCCGGTCCGCAGCATCGTCGCGCCCGCCGCTCGCAGCTCCCCGATAGCATCCTTCCCATCCGGCGTCTTCCCGTCCGGCGGCGGAGGCATCGTGAACCCGATTGGGAACACCTTCCGCCCATTGATGACCGTAACTCCGTCCGCATTCAGCGTTACATGCGAAGCGCGATACGGGAGACGTATGCTGCTGGTCGGGTAAAGGACAACAGATGCGTACAAGAGCGACCAACCCACTGCGCGAGAGGCATTCATGACCCTGCCTCCTGGAGAATTCGGGCGGACCCGTTCACGATTTGATAAGCTGCGAGAGGTTGCAGAAACCCAATCTTACGTAGCGTGCGCTTTGGCAGCCTATCCAGAGCCAGAATTCGATTTTTAGGATGACTTCTTATTTCAAGCTCCGAATACTTCTCTAGGA
Organism: Chthonomonadales bacterium; assembly: GCA_046715155.1. GTDB lineage: Bacteria > Armatimonadota > Chthonomonadetes > Chthonomonadales > CAJBBX01 > JBKJZI01. The sequence goes on from JBKJZI010000060.1 coordinate 6,772, forward strand.
GTGTGGCGAGTCCGAAAGGAACTCGGCCCCAGTCGATCGTCTCGTTGAAGTAGTAGCTGTGAAGTCGAAGCACCGGATGAACAAGATGCCGCAGGAGAGTCTCATCGACAGGCCTGACTCTGCCAAAGCAATCATCATGAAGCTCCAATGTAT
>JBKJZI010000061.1:0-10081 GCA_046715155.1 Chthonomonadales bacterium
CGGCGAGTTTCTCCTTCATCGTGCGACCCCCGCGCTTGCGGGCATAGGTCACCAGCCAGCGCAGCGCGAGCGAGCTCTTGCGGTCCGGCCGAACTTCAACAGGCACCTGGTAGGTTGAGCCGCCGACGCGCCGCGGTCGGACCTCGATCACCGGCATCACGTTCTTAAAAGCCTGCTCGAACACTTCCAGCCCCGGGCGGTTGGCCTTCTCCTCGATGATCTGCAGCGCGCCATAGAATATCTTCTCGGCAACACTCTTCTTCCCATCGAGCTGCAGCCGATTAATGAACCGCTGCGCCATCACGCTGTTATAAACCGGATCCGGAATGATCTGTCGCTTGCGAACAGGCCCCTTACGTGGCATAGGTAACTCCTGGACTCTAATGTAAAATGCAAAGTTAGCAATTAGCAATTAGCAAATTGAAATGGAAGACCGCGTGACGATCGGGCCTTGGTTTTAATTGCTAATTTTGCATTGCTAACTTTGCATTTTACATTGGAATCTATTTCGGTCTCTTCGTCCCGTACTTGCTGCGGCTGGACTTTCTATCTTTGGTGCCGGCGGCGTCGAGCGTGCCGCGGACAATGTGATAGCGTACCCCCGGAAGGTCCTTTACCCGCCCGCCGCGGATCATCACCACCGAGTGCTCCTGGAGGTTGTGGCCGATTCCGGGAATATAGGCCGTCACTTCCACACCGTTCACTAGGCGGACGCGCGCGATCTTGCGGAGAGCGGAATTCGGCTTCTTCGGCGAGACCGTCCGCACAATCAGGCACACGCCGCGCTTGAACGGATTCCCCTTCAGCGCCGGCGCCGTGCTCTTCTTCTTGATCCTCTTCCGTCCCTTACGAACCAACTGGTTGATCGTCGGCAAATCAGTACTCCAGGGTCTAGGGTACGGGGCACAGGGTACAGGCACGGGGATTTACCCTCGTACCCTGAACCCTGTACGCTGAACCCTGAATCAAAAAACCCACTTCTCACACAAGAAGGGGGCTTTCGGGGCACGCGTAGCGTAGGAACAATAGCCCTGCGTCACTCGTCGGCGGCCCCAAAGGGCTCGCCAGGCAGCCTCCTTGTGTGATCGGTTAAACAGCTTGCAAAGCAGGCGAAACCACCCACACCGCAAGCCTGCATAGTATATAACACCCGCTCAAACAATGTCAACGCTCGACTACGGTAATTTTGCGGGGATTCCGTATTCAACCATGTGCCGCGCCTCTATTCTATATACCGGGCTAGGCCGCGGTAGCGACGCCGCGCGGCTGTTTGAAGATGCATCCCCCAAAACTCGAATTGCACGACTGTCCCTTAGGCGACCTCCTCAAGCGACTGCCGAATGTCTTTAAAAAGCAAGAGAAGATGCATCGGATTCGTAGGAGACGCTTCCATGCCGAATCGAAGATAGAACGCCCGCGCTTCCTCGTCTTTTGCGTGGACGAGGTGGGCTCGCCCTCCGATAGCTTCGGACCCGGCTAGAGCGCGTCGCAAAGCGTCACGGAATAATGCTTTCCCATAGCCCTTTCCTTGCTCGGACTGATCGACGGCGAAGCGCGCCATGAGAATGACAGGAACGGGGTAACGTCCCTGCCCCTTTGTGACACGAGGAGGGGCGTCCTCCGGAGCTACGGAAGCGGGGGCAAGGCTGTAATAACCGATCACGCGGATTTCCCCCACAAGGACGTAACTCCTTGCTCCACCGCTGGACTGATTCTGAAGGGCGTACTTGATGAGGAAGTCGTTGAGCGGAGCTTTGCCGCAATCAAACTCCCCAACCTCATGATTCCTTGTAAGCAGAACCGGAGCGCTGAGCGACTCCCACGGTTCAGGCATTACGCCGATCTTCCTCGCTGAACAGTTCGCGCAAAGCCGGAATTGTCTTCGGAGGAGCATCCAGGCGATGGCAAAACTCCTCCCACTGCTCAGGCGGCAGCCGAAATTCGGTCTGATCCACAAGGATGGCGCGCGCCGCGTCCAATGACGCCTGCAGCACGAATTGACTTGTGTTCATATGGCGCGCCCTCGCAGCCTGTCGCAAGATGGTCTTCTCCGGCTCCGATGCGCGGATAGACAAGCGCGATTCTTTCTGCGAGACAGCAACTCTAGCCAAGTGCCGCCCTCCTTTCTAATGTCACTTCGACTATACCATATTGTATTCCCAATGTACACCCGAAAAACTTGGAGAGGAATCCATATTGACATGGGATATAGGTGACGCGATCGACTGATTGCCATGTCATGCGAAGGCGATTACGATATTCCGTTCCGACTCTGCTCCGCGGTATCAATCTTGTTACAGTCCGCCAGAATCCGCGCTCCGAGCGCGTCTACCGAATTGGTGGAGTTTGAGAGGACGATTACGCCGGTGCGGGTTTCGCGGACGAAGCCGAGGAAGCTGCAGTAGCCGCCGGTTCCGCCGTTGTGCCAGGTCATTATGTGCGGCGTGCCGCTCAGGCGATCCATGAACCACGCGAGGCCCATCGTGGCGAACCCGCGCGGCCACTTGAACGCCAGGTAGATCGGCAGCGCAAACGTGAAGAACAGCGCCGGAACGACGACCGGCCACCCAAACCGACCAATATGCATCCGCGCGCCGATCTCAACCATCGCATAGAAAAGCCCGATTCCAAACCAGCAACCCAGATTCTGCCGAAACGGATTGCCCCGCGTCTCGATCTTGTGCGAGCGCTCCACGGATTCTTCCAGCGGCGTGGACTCCGGATTCACATTGGCGGACAAGAACTTGAGCATGTCCGAGACGGTAGAACGCAGTGCGCCGGCTCCGCTAAGAACAGGAATGTCCCAGTTGGAGACCTGCTTACCTTTATCGTGCGGGAGCGCAAGACGCCGCTTCTGGTCCTCGCTAAGCGCGATCGACGTATCATCCATTCCGAGCGAGTCCAGAATCCGTTCCTTTAAAAGCGCGTAATAATCCTTGCCGGCCGCAAGCGCAAGGATGTGCCCGAGAAGCCCCATCCCCAGATTCGAATAGGCGTGCTGCTTTCCCGGGACGACCGGCGTCCGGTGGAGGTAATCATATAACTGTTCCACGGTGTAAGTGCGGTACGGGTTATCGCTGAAGAACGCCTCCCGGTCGATGTTATCCGGCAATCGCGGAAGCCCCGACGTATGCGTAACGAGATGCCGGAGCGTGACCGGACTCCTGCCTTTCGCCGGAATCTGCGCTTCGGGTGGTAGATGCTCGTTGGCCGGGTCGTCTAGTTTGACCTCTCCTCGGCGAATAGTTTCAGCCAGCAGGATTCCAGTGAATACCTTGGTGATTGAGCCGATCTCGAACACGGAATCCGGGGTTATCGGGATTCCGCTGGGCTTGTCCGTCGTTCCATAACAGATGATCTGGGTCTGCTCTCCGCGGATCACACCGACAGCGAGTCCGACGTTGGAGGCGTCCTTGAGATAATCATTGGCCGCCTCGTCGATCTTCGCTTTCGTTTCAGCCGGCAGCGTAAGAGCCACCCCTGATTCCGGCGCGCGATGTTCCATAGTTGAAGATCAGGGTCTAGGGTTTTAACGGCTGTTACCGTATACCCTAGACCCTAGACCCGATACCCGATACCCGAGATCCGAGACCCGGTACTCCTACTTCCCCGCGGCCTCGAGGGCCGCGGATTGGCGCTGAAGCGTCTGCGACAGCTCGGAATCCGCTGCGGCCTGCTTGAGCGCGTCTTTGAGCTGCTGGACCGCAAGCTGAGCGCCTTCGAGCTGCTGGCTCTTCTCCGGGACAATTCCGCGAGACCGGCCCATAGCGGCGTTGAGGGCGGAATCGAGCTGCTGGCTCAATTGCGACGCCCGGCCGGCCGCCCCCTGATGCTCTTGCGCATGTTTCTGAAGCCGCTGCCGGTACGGAAGGATGTCCTTCTTGGCCTCGGCGGTCAAGGGACTGAGCGGCGTCATTCCGCCGGCCACTTGGTCCATCCACTTTTGCAGGGATTGACGGCCGATCAGTATCTGCGGGCTAGGAACTTGTCGGGACTGTCCCGGCGGTCCGAGCCGGGGGCCTTTGAAGTTGAGGTCGCTCGGCGCCGATTCTCCCTGGAGGTTTCCATGCGCCTTCCCGATCTTGAAGAGCAGCTTGTCGGCCTGGAACGCATCGTCCTTACGCTCCGCATAGGCTCGCAGCTCGGCCCGGGCCGCTTTCACCGCATCCTTCATCGCCTTCACGTTCTGCAGCTCTTCCGCCGAGGGTTTTGGTTCCGCCTCTTCGCCTCGAGACGTGGAGAGGCGCAGCGGCAGTGCTACCGATTTCAGGATCGCCAGATTCAAGGGGAACCTGATAGGCCCTGCCGTCGGCGCGGGAATCTCAAGCCGGTACGCCGTCGGCCGCATCCCGTCGTTCACCACGAACCAGATGATGTCCGGAGTCCCGGCGCCGGAAGCGACGCTAAAGTTGATCGTCCCCGGTCGGCTGTCTCCACTCCAGCCGGTCGACAGTGTCTGCTCAGTCTTAAGAATCGGGGCGCCCGTGCCTCGCTGGTGCCACGCGGAGACCTTGACGAACGGACGGTCTTCCGAGTTCGGCTCCTTGGCTGTGAACGCAACCGTTACGGAATCCCCGCTTCGGGTGACCGTAGGGGTCCCGCTAAGCGTAGCCGCGGATTCGCTCGGCACGCCCCAGGTGATTCCGCGGTTGATGGCGATAGCCTTGATTCCATACAGGTCGCCCGGGAACACGGAGCGGTACTCATCCAGGAATTCCTGAATCGTGTCCATTCCCCGGCCTACGATATTGCGGATCTTCGAGAGACCCGGGTCCGAAATCCGGTCGTTCCAGGTCTGGCCCTCGATTACCGCGTTAGGCAGGTTATGGACTCCGTCATACGTCTTCCGGGCGGGAATGTCCATGATCTCAAAGCCCACGGGATCGAAGATGTCCCAGAACAGGCCGGCGACGTCGCCCTCTTTGGCATAGTGGTCGCCCGTGTCCGGAATGTTCAATCCCGGCGGCCGGCTCAGCTCGAGCTGGCCCCCCTGATTAAACGTTGCCGCCGGCAGAAACGCAGCCCACCCTTCGGTGTACGCGATCCATCGATTAGTCTCATGATGCGTCCCGGTGAGACTGTGAGTGCTGGGCGAGTTCAGGCCGATCAGGACCGCGAACGTCATGTCATCGTGGATTCCATGGCTCAGTTCATGCCGCATCGTCTCCTTGAACCGAGGGATGGAAGGGCTGCCAAGGTAACTCGAGCTGCCTTCGCCCTCGATATTGGTCCAGTTGACGTAACCGGTGTTGGGGCCGTTGAAAACGATGTTTATGTTCTCGGTGAGATGGTTGTAGTAAGAGGCGACTCCGGCGGCAGGGACGATGACGGTCTTGTCGTCCAGGATGCTCGAAGGAGCGCCCAGGTCGCGCAGACGCCGATAGTGCGCGCGCATCTCCATCAGCACGACGAACGAATTCGCCGTCTCCGCCATCGTCTTGTACCAGGCCTCCGCCGCGCTGTTTTGCGGCCCACCGATCTTCATGTTGATGGTGCAGGTATCCCCGTCGTCGATATTGTGCTTCTTCGGCGATATGGCGTGATACGGCCAGAGCTGGTACCACGCTTCCTTGACCTCGATCAGCCCGGGAATCTCCGCGTAGGCTTCGATATCGATATCGTCGAAATCGCCCCAGTGGGGATTCCGGAATCGCTTTGAATAGTTGCCGTTGCTGTCCGTGGTGACGTCCAGATCAGGCTCCCACCAGTCGCCCTCGATCTCAACGTGAATTCCTCGAGCCGGCATATAGGCGTTGGCAATTCGGTCCCAGTATTCGACCTTGCCTTGAAAGAAAGTGTCTGCCTGGGCGGCCGATAAGCTCAACCCGGCGATGGTAATGATCGAAATCAAACGCAGCAAACGCATAGCCTTACTCCTCTAGTCCGCGGAATGGTGCGCCGGTGGAGATACCGGCCGTCAAATCACGGGATTAGAGTACAGTGGATTCCGCCCCGTTTCCTGCCGAAGCCCTAACACTCACTATGCGGAATCACTCACATGTGAACTCTGGCGTGTTAACTTGAATTTTGGTGGTATGGCGTCGCTAGTCCGGAGGACGTTCGGCCGCAGGCCCTGCAGTCGGGACGTTCACCGTCCCGATTCACCGCGACTACGCAATACTAGGGTACGGATGCGGTTTTCGTCGGTGCGTTCGTAGTCGTGCTCTGAACCCGCCACAGCCTGATCGTCCTGTCGCGGCTCCCGCTCGCGAGAAGCTTCCCATCGGGACTAAAAGCAAGAGACTCCACCGGACCGGTGTGCTTTGTAAGAAGTCCGACCTCCCGCCCAGTGGAGGAATCCCAGAGGTGGACGCCGCTTCCATGCTGCGCGGTGGCGAGGATTCTTCCATCCGGGCTGAAAGCTGCCGCCATAGTAGCAGCATTCGGTACAAACGTATTATGCGCCTCGCGCCAGGTAGCCGGATTCCACAGCGAATGCGTACTTTCGTTGTGCGCCGTCGCAAAATGACGGCCGTCCCGAGAATATGCGACGGCCACAATCTCCGAGCTCGCGTTCACCTTCGAAACGACAAGCGCTCTCAACACCTTGCCGGAAAGGTCCCGAACCGCAAATATCGGTCCTTTACCCGCAGTCACGAGCTCATTCCCGCTCGCCGAAAAAGCCACCACTGAGGACCCGCCGGGCTCCGTGACAAACCTCGACTTCGGCCCTGCCAGGGAATCCCACACCGTCACCGTCCGATCGTGACTGCCTACCGCCAGAGTCCGTCCATTTCGGCTAAGCGCCATCGACTGGATCGGCCCCTCGCCGTTATGAACCGACCGTTCACGAGAGAGTCGGCCCTTGCTCACGCTCCAGAATCCCACGTTGCCGTACACATCGCCGGTTATGACCGCCTCGCCGGACTTCGAAACGACCATCGACTTCACTCGGTGCTCAGTGGCTGCGGAGTGGATGAGCTTGCCCTGCCGAACGTCCCAGGTCCGCACTGAAAAGTCCCCATATCCGGCGGAGACGAGATACCGCCCATCGGGCGTGAACGCCATCGCGTTCACGGAATCCTTGTGTCCACTGAGCACCCCTGCTTCGACGAGTGAAGGAGACGCTGGACGGGTGGCAGGGAACGTAAGAACCGTTTTCCGGGCCTGACACCCCGCCAGGCACACCAGGCCGGCCGCTGCCAGCGACAGAATTCTACGAACTGATTCCGAGCGCATATTGATCTCCCGAGAGACAATCTGGTCTTCATCGGGATTATCGGCATTCGTGCCTGAGAATCCAAGGAGAAAATACTGTCTGGCGAAGGGCCGAGTCTGAAAGCGAAACTGAATTGCTGTGCGGCCTATCGGGGTTCGACGGGGGTTAGCCACGAGCGGCGCAGTGCGATCTGCTCAGGAGCAGCAGACGGATTCGGAACGATACTCAGCACGCCATTCGGACTCCGCTGGAGGGTCAGCCCGGCGAAACCCAGGCACTCCTCAAACGGCATCTCCTCCGTGGAGCGAGCGACGCGGTCATAAAACGGACCCATTTCGGGCCCGCCGGCGCGAATCACCGCATCGCGGATTCCATCCTCCGGAAACCCCGGTTTAGGCAGCCCATGCCTCGCCATCAAATCGCGCATCACGTGGTCCAGGCTGGACCGGTTGCCCGTAACTCCGCGAATCTTTAGGTCCAGACAAAGCCCGATCAGCTCGCCCGCCTGATAATAAGAAAGCCCGCCGAATCCATCGCTGTTGTTCGCTTCCCAAACGCGGTAGCTGGCATCGTCAGGCGTCAACCGACGCCGCGCCGGATTGGCCAGGTAAGACGCGATCGAGCGGCCGATGGAGTTAAGATACCGGTCCTCAGTCGACAACCCCGCCCGCAGGACGGACAGGTCACCGTAATAGGAAGTAACCCCCTCCGCGAACCACAGGTTCCGCGTCTTCGGCGGCTCAATGTAATCGAATGGACCAAGGACCACCGGCCGAAACCGCTTGACATTCCACAGGTGAAAGAATTCGTGGGCGACCAACCCCGCGATCCCGCGCGCTCCGAACCGCGGATTCCATCCCATCCGCGTGCTGTTGAGGTGCTCCAACCCTCCGCCCCGCCCACCAACGTCCAGAAAGAACACGTAGCGCGAGTAAGGCGGCCCGCCCATCAGCCGGTTCTCCTCCTCCACCACCTTCTTGATCGGCTCGACGAACCCGTCATATTCCGTCCCCTGGTGCCGGTTGAAAAACGCAATGGTATGCGGCCGTCCAACCGCCGTGAACTCCCGAGTCACCACGTCCCCGAGCGCCACCGGCGAATCCGCCAGCGTGTCATAGTCCGGCGCGGAATAGGACGGCTTCCCATTCACCGGCTTCGCAGCCTCCAGCGGCACGACGTGCTTCCACCCCTCCGGCAGATCGAACGAAACCGAAGAGGCCGCCTCCTTGTGCCCTACCACATACATGTAAACCGACGGCCCGTTATAGAACGCGTACCGGTCCGTCACCTTCACGTTCTCGCTGAAGAACCCAGGCGGCGTATTCGGCAGGCCGTAGCTGAACACCACGGCCGGGAATCCATCCGTCGAGACCTCCCACGTATGCGCGTCCACCCGCTTCCACGCATTCGTATGCTCCGGAGCCGAAGACGCCGATTCCGCCTGCACATGCTTGCCATGGTCCTGAATATGGTAATCCCCCGGCGTCCACCGCGGCATCTGCAGCCGAATCGACTTCACCCCCTCCAACCCCCCCACATGCATCTCCACCCGCACCCCCGCCTCCGCCGTAACTTCCGGAATCGGCCGCACCAGGTAGTGAACCTTAACGGAATCTGCCTGAACGCACGTTGCTGAAACGAGCGCGAGGGCAACGCTTAGCAATCGAGACGTTATCAACTGAGCTGTCATTAAACTCGGATTCTATTAGAGATTCGTGGCTGGCGAGCGGTTTCAGTATACATCCCCTGTTCTGTTTCTCTCCTGAAGACAGCAACCTAGAAGCGGATTCTTCGACGGTAAGGCTGTCTCCTAATGACATAAGGAGACCGCATGTCATTTCCCGAACCAGCAGCGCGAGCCTGGTTAGGTGCTCAGAATGACGGTGTGCGTGGCATTCATGGATGATTGTGAACGGAGAGCAAATGGGCTTCTAAGGAATGTTCACGTTGACCGTGATGGGTTGATCGACTCGGGCCAGGGTTGCGTCGGCGCTCGCGGTCGCTTGTCCGCGCTGGGCTCGTACGGTATATTCGCCGGCTATGACCCAGAACCCGTACTTGCCGTCTGCGCCGGTAGTGAATGTAGCCACCGTTTGGCTGTCGCTCTTGCGGATGAGGGTGACCGTGGTGAACGACATATCGGTCACTCCGGCCTGGGAGATCGTGCCGCGGATATTGAACGGTCCTCCCGGAATCGTCCCCACAGGCGGTGACACGGCGATGGGACCGAGATCATTGTCCGGGGGAGAAGGGCCGAGCGGAGGGTCAATGAGAATGATCTTCGTCTCGAAGCCCTGCGCGACGATGGTCCCAACGGCCACCGAACCGCCCAGGCCAACCGGAAGGTTGGCAATCTGAAACACCCCGTTCGCCCCGGTAGTCGATCGCTGGCCGCTGATAGTGACGACGGCGTTTGCCACCGGCAGGAAGTTTTCGGCATTGACGACCGTGCCCCGGACGACAGCCGTATAGCTACCGGTATCGTCCACCACGAAGATATCGCCGAGATCGTTGGCAGCATTCGGAGTGAGCGCCGGGACGGCCTGGGTTAACGTCGCCACCCCCTGCGCAGTGACGGTGAGCTGCGGCGAGGGTGTGACCCGCACGTTCGAGAATTGGAATTCGCCGGTAGCGGTGGTCACCATGCTCTGGCCGCCTACGTTTACCGTCGCGCCCGCGAGGGGCTGGCCGGTTCCCACGAGCATGATCCGGCCTCTGGCGTTGGCCGTGGGGCCTCCCCCGCCGGGTCCGCCTCCGCCGCAGCCGAAGGTTATTATCAGCGCCACCGTCGCCAGCAGCAGTTCCAGAGTTTGTCGCTTCATATGTCGTCTATGCTCCAGCAGATTCCGCGCATTTGGACTGCGGGGGGGGGGCCGCCGGCGGCTTTATATATAACGGAGTAGGCGGAGGCAGAGAAAAAAA
>JBKJZI010000062.1:0-9164 GCA_046715155.1 Chthonomonadales bacterium
GCACAATGCCGGAATCGATTGAGAAGGTAGTGATCCGTAGTCATCTTCGGTCAAACGGGATACGACCTGGGCGAGGGACAAGCCGGCTTGCAGTCTGAGTTCAGGGTAACGATGTGCCGTCGCCAGAATCGAAATGCTCACCGGGTGATCAACACAACCCAACGCCTCTACTATGGGACGTAGGAGCTTGATACGTCGCGAACGTATAACGAGTGAGATCGGTGCGCTGAGCGGAGCTGTCAACAGTGCGCAAATTGCTGATAAGATCAGGACACCCGTCCAGTAATCGACGGGACTACTAGAACTGTATGATTCGGGCCAAATCCGGATATAGGCGACTACGATCGCCATCCCGACCACGAATCCTACCGGAATCCAACTAACAATCTCTTGCTGTGTTTTGAGCCGACTGCTGAGGACAGCGCTCAATCTCCGCTGACAGTAGTCCCGTTCGTCGTCGGTCAGTTCCGCAGCGCAAAGCGCCTGAGTCGCCGCCGCGCGCTTACCCCTATCAAATACAGTCCAGTGCGTAAGGTCGCGCAGTATTTGATCTAAGCCTTCATGTTCGGTCATATCAATGCACGTCCATAACACGTTCGCTTTTCACGCAACCCGGCGACTTCGATCAGCCGCGCAGCCCCGGAATCCTCACGAGTCTTGTAAGAAGGAGGTCACGTTCATCGGTACCATTCCATTGCGCCCGTCACCACGAAAGCGGTAAAGAGCGCAAAGACACCGAACAGAACGACTTTCGCTGTCCCCGAACCGAACCAGGTTTCGCGGCTGTTGAATGAACTCAGAAACACGCCCAGGCAAAGGGCGCCTGAAGCCCAACCAATCGACTGCAGCGTAAACGAAATCAGAATGCCGTTTCGGCTCGGCTCACCCCAGGACGCAGTCCCCCCGACAGCCGTTAGCCCGTCGAATATCGCCATGACAATGCATCCCAGGCACGCAAGTGCAGCAATAGTTCGAGCAACTCCAAATCGCATTTCGCCAACCGTCATTTCAACGCGTTCATTCTTTTTTTTGCCCCACGGGCATTATACGGCAATTGGCTCCTTCCCGCCTTGACTATCGAGTATCTGTCAGCCATGTACCCGGTTGTACAAGCTCCCCGCCGCACTCCCAAGAACAAGTAGAAATATTTTTCACCGCCCCTTGACAGCCAGCCAGTCGTCCACTATAATCTATAGTAGACACCCATATGTCGGATTCCGAAATCTGCGAAATCTGCGTAATCCGACAAATCCGAGTTCAGACAAGGAGTCCAAACCGCGGAACCGTCCGCACCGAGCCGGTCCGGCGACGGCCCAAGGGCATGGCTTGAATTGATCATTGCTAATTGCTAATTGCTAATTTGCTAATTGATCGATTCCGCCGTAACGCCCACGCGAGGCTCTGCGTAACCAATCGCAGCACAAACCGGTACTACAAATCCCTTTGGGGCCAGGGAAATCCAAACGCCTTCCGCGGAGTCTGCCTTCAGAATGCTCCAACGAAGTCGCTCTCTGATCGCCTGGTACTACAAATCCCTTTGGCGCCGGATTCGAAGCGTTCCCAAAGGCAGGGAAATCTCGGATTCGCTAGCGTGGTAATACGTTCGCGCGAGACACGATAAATCGGACGATGCCTCAAGATGCTCAAACAAGGGCGGAGGCAGCGTCATCAGCTCTTTGACAACTTAGTCGCGCAGGGGAATCAGGATACACCCTCCCAACCTACATAACGTCGCCCCTTTCCCCGTGGGAGAGGGGCCGCTGCGAAGGGACTCCCGCTGCCCGCAATCTGGGGAGAGGTGCCGTTGAAACTGCCGGATTCTTCGATTCCTCAGAATGACGTCAAGTGCCAGGTCAAAGACGGGCCGATTCAAAGCTACGAATCCGTCATCCGTCATCCGTCCGTCGTCGGTGGTCCGATTACCGAATCAGGCCGGGCGTTTGGCCAGCTGGGCCACGAGCCAATCAATTCCTTTGCCGGTGACGGCGGGTGGGAGCATGTGACCGGCGTCGGCCCAGAGGATCTCCCGGGGGTCCTTGGCCGCGTTATATAGCGCCTTTGCGGCGGCTTCGTTGACGAGCTGGTCCTGCTTGCCGTTGATCATAAAGACCGGGCGCGGGCTGATATGGCCGATGAAGTTGGACGGCGCAACCGTCTCTGCCTGCTCGCGGAAGGCGGGCGGAATCCGGTCGGCGAACGCGCGGACGATGTCGCCGCCGACGCAGAGGACGGTCGCCTTCACGCGGTCATCGACGCCGCTGAGAATCGAGCCCATCATCGCGCCCATGCTGTATCCCAACAGGCCGATACGCGCGGAATCCACGTCCTTTCGGGTCTTCAAGTAATCCAGAGCGATTCGGTAGTCGGTGATTCCGGCGCGGATGATCTGAAGGAACCGCATCGGATTCTGAGCCTGAGGCTGGGCGCCGGCCGGTTTCCGCTCGCCATGTTCTGGCGCATCCAGCGCTAGAGACGCGATTCCCTTGTCTGCGAGAGCACGGCCGAACATGCTCGACATATCCTCTTTCTTGCTGCCCAATCCGTGCAGCAGCAGCACGCAGGGGTAGATTCCGTCCGCTTTCGGACGTCGGAAGAGCGCCGGGACGGTTTCACCCGACGCGCTCGTGAGCGCTAACCGCTGGAGGAAGTGATCGGCATCTTCCTTCGTCTCTTCCTTGACCGTCGTCGATTTCGCTTCGTACTTGTAGGCGGCCGAAAGCTTTTCCCATGACGGGATTCCGGCTTGCGCTTCCTGGGAAGCAGTCGGGCGCGGGGCGAGGAGGAGCGCGAAACCGACCAATGCAAGCAACCGTGGCTGAGTTCTCATTGGATTCTCCGAAGACTATTTCTTGCGGCGAAATTCGTCGTAGAGCTGTCGGTGACGGCTGGTGAGCGGGGCTTCCACGCCGTTGATGTAGATTCGCTTGATCTCGGTCCGAAATTCCAGCGGGTCCCCGTCGGTGATGAGCAGGTCCGCGATCTTTCCCACTTCGAGCGAACCGAGGTCTCGCTCTACGCCGAGAATCTGTGCCGGGTAAAGCGTGATTGCTTTGAGCGCCTCGTCCCTGGGCAATCCAAAAGCCGCCGCCATCCCCGCATGAAGCGCCAGTGTGGGCGTTTCAGCCGCGGCTATGCAGAACTTTATTCCCGCTTCCAGAATCCGCCTGGGAGCGCTGAAGTTTTTGTCGTATGCATCGCCGGCTACTGGCATGCTGAGCAGGTCCGTGAAGATGACCGGTACGCCACTCTTATTAAGCGACGCGGCTGCTTTGTCGGCGTCGCGCCCGCCGGTAACGATAACCTGCAGGCTCTTGTCGCCCCCGAACTTGACTGCCTGCTCGATGTCATCTGCCGAGCTTGCCGACATGATCACCGGTTTCAACTTCCGAGCGGCCGGCACCAGGGCGGCCAGCGTCAGGTCGGGCTTTGGCGGACGGTTGGAAGGGTCCGCGCTGCGCTTGTAGGCGTCGACTGCGCGTCCGTAGTCGCGGGAATCGTCCAGCGCTTTCTCGACGGTCTGCCGGATGTTGGTACGCGCCTGCGCCGCCGCGGGGTCCTCAACCGGGTTGATTCCGCCTTCTCCTCCGCCACCGCGCCGCCCGAATCCACCTCCGCTCAAACCCAATGCGTGCGCAAAGTCCGCCGCGACCGTGGATTCCTCCACTGTCCTCCCAGCCGTGTGCATGAGCGAGGCCTGTCCCATCCAGCCCTGTCCACGTGGAGCTACGAGCGTCGAAGTGACTCCCGCCATGCGGGCTACGCCGACGTGCGCGCTATGGGCGTTGAAGGCATCGGCCGCGCGCAGATGGGCCTTCAGAGGTCCCTGTTCTCCAAGATCCTGGCTTTCGGGAACGGACGAGATTTCGGTGAGACCCAGCGTGCCTGCGGCATTGATGAAGCCGGGGTAAACGGAATATCCTCGGGCGTTGACTGTCTTGATTCCAGATGAGACGGTAACGTCCGGCCCGATCTGCGTGATCCGACCATTCTCGACGACGATGGTGCCGCGCGGAATCTCGGGAGAAGAAACCGGGACAATCCGAACATTCGTGATCGCGAAAGTGGCCGGGGCGGAGGGCTTGGCAGTTACGTGGGCCGGAGGGAAGGCGACGGATGATGGTTGACGGGTGACGGATCCTGATTGCGGATTGCGGATTGCGGATTGCGGATTTAGAGCGGTCGTCGGTGGTCGGACGTCGGTGGTCGCTCCGAATGTCGCGGTTCCATCGCTGCTTCGGCTGAAGTAGACCTGGCCGTCAACGAGGGTCGTGACGCATTTTGCGTAGACGCTGAGGGGGTGGGCGTCCCAGACTCCGAGGTCTGCGTCCTTGCCGACTTCGATCGAGCCCGTCTGCTTGTCCACGCCGAGCTGCCAGGCGGGGTTGATGGTGATGAGGGCAAGGCATTGGTCGTCGGTCAGCCCGCCGTAGCGGAGCGACTTGGCCGCGTCCAGATTCAAGCGGCGGATTCGTTCTCCGGAATCGGAGTTTACGCTGGCTCGCACGCCCCATTGGGTCATCGCCGCGGGATTGTAAGAGATTCCGTCGTAGGCTTCGAGCTTGTAGCCCCAGAAGTCGGCGAAGGTGGAGGCGCCGAATCCGCGGGAGGCGATTTCCGGCGCGACCTTGTAGCCTTCCAGCACGTGCTGGAGCGCGCCGATCTTGAAGCCAAACTCATCCGAGAGCTTGAGCAGCATCTCGATCTCGTCCGCTCGGTAGCAGTGCGCCTGGAGCCAGGTCTCGCCCTTCAGAACGGAAGCGATGTTGTCGAGCTTGATGTCGCGGCGCGGCGGAAGCGGGTTGTCGCCCGCCAGTTTCTTTCGATTGTAATCGTCCCAATCCCGCATGTATTCGCGCGCGGCGGTGAACTGCTGACGCAGCGTTTCGGCCACTCCCAGACGGGTGGTGACGCCCCGCTCTGCATGGACCCGCTTCGGGTTCTCGCCGAGAGCGAACTTGATGTGGCGGCGGGCGCCTGCGAACTTCAACTCATCGGCGTTCTTGCCCCACCGCAGCTTGAGCGTGGCGGCGATTCCGCCGATCGGATTCGCGCTTCCGTGCATGGTGTTGATCGTCGTCACGCCCCCCGCAAGGGCCCATTTGATTCCGTTATCCTTCTCGTTGATGACGTCATTGATGTCGACTTCGGCGGAAATTACCTCGGTGCCCTCGTTGATACCGCCCTCGATCGCCATGTGGGAGTGCGCGTCGATGATTCCGGGCATTACGAACTTGCCGGTGGCGTCGATCACCTTCGCGCCCGCTGGAACCCGCAGATTCCGCCCGATGCCGGCGACCTTGCCGTCCCGAATCAGCACGTCTCCGTTCTGGATAGTCCCCTTCGTGACCGTGAGAACAGTAGCGTTCTTGATGATGGTGTCCGCCGCGAGCGCTGGCGATCCACCATTCAGGAAGAGGATTAAGCCGACGACCGAGGACGAGTACAAGCCCGCGCCCGAACGCCTGAACGCCTGAACGCCTGAACGCCTTATCATTTCGCCCCTCCATCCCCATGGTCGTCCGCGTCATCTTCGGCGACATTCGTATAGTTAGTTCCGTCTTCAGACACGCGCGGGCGTTTTGGGCCTTCGGCCGTAACGGGCGCGGAATCCACTCTCACGCCGTTGACGATCACAAACCGCACTTTCGACTCCTTCTTGAAGAGATCGCCCTCAACGATAGCAAGGTTGGCGAGCTTGCCGGCCTTGATGCTGCCGAGCTCTGGCGCGATTCCAAGCAGATCGGCGGGAGTGCGGGTGAGTGCCGCGAGAATTGCGTCCGGAGTAAGGCCTTTCTCGACGAGTGCCTGCATCTTGTCCCGCTGATCATTCGCCTCGGAAACGGTCATCTCGATTATGTTGGATGCTAGCGCGAAGGGAATGCCTGCTTTACTCAGCGCGATGGCCGGAGACCAGTCGTCCGTAAGAACTACCGTAATCTTTCGCCCCAGTAGAAGCGGAATCACCTTCTCGGATTCGCGGCCGCCGAGGATCACGAGCCTTACGCTGAATTCCTTGCCGAATCGCAGTGCTCGCTTGATGTCATTCTCGGATTGAGCGGCATAGAAGACCGGAATCTGGCCCGCTGCAGCGGCGCCAAGGGCTTCTAATCGCGGCTCAGGGTTCCCCGGCTTTTGATTCCTCTGATCGATTCCGTCATAGAATGCCTGGCGGAGGAAAGCGTATGCGCCCATGAGCGTTCCCGGGTAGGCGCCGCCTCCGCGCGAAAGCGTGTTCACGTTTAAGGCGACCTTTTCGCGGAAGAGCATTGCTGCCACTCCGCCAGGAATCAGATTCACGAGCGCGTTTTCCCCCGGAGTCAGGACGCCGCGTGTACCCAGAAGCGCCGCGGTGTAGCCGTTGTTGCGCATGGCCAGGAGGGCGGCGGATTTCGGGTTGAATCCTTCGGTGGCTCTTCGCCAGACCAACGGGGTAGGCGGCGCGGGTGGCGGGCCGGACTGCTGCTGTCCTCTCCTCTGCTGCCCTCGCGGCTGCTGTGCAGCTTGAGGTTGGGCCGTGGGAGTTGGTGGCGCGGCGACTCCCGCGAGGCAGAACGCGTCTATCAAACCCGGGTAGACCGTGAGGCCCGTCCCGTCGATCACCTGTGCGCCGGACCCAGCCTCTACGTCTCCTCCCACAGCGATAATCCGGTCCCCCTGAATGATAACGGTTCCCTTCTCGATGACCGGCCCTTCACCCGTCACAATGCGAGCGCCTTTAATGGCAATCGGATTCTGGGCTACTGCAACTGCTGGCAACCAGACGATAATCGCGACTGCCAGAAATGCCTGCTTAATGATTTTGATCATGTGATGAGTCCTATTCGCGTACATTCGCGTTCATTTGCGGCTAATCGAAATCTCCGACCCCGCGCAGAATCCGGCGGCCGTCGTAGCTGGGCTTTATCGTCCCCTTTTTGCGTATGTAGGTGAGAACGGTTTCCAGGCGCGGCTTCTTGGTGTCACTCTGATCCGTGATTCCGGTGAGGATGAAGGGCGCCCAGTAGCTGTTAGTCGCTCCGGAATAGACACGGTCGTCTTCGATGGGATTACCGTTGATGGTCGCCGCGACGAGACGGCTGCCGTCCAGCTCATAACGGATTCCGGAGACGGCGGGACGATTCCGGGCCAGAATCTGTTTGAGTTGACGCCCCGAGGCACGGAAGGTAACAATCGTGTTCCCGAACGGGTCCAGCGACACCAGGTCGCCGTAGGTGATCGGCCCTTTAATTACGGGGGCGCGGACTCCACCCAGATTCTCGAGGTCGAATTCCAGCCCCAGCTCCTCCCGAATGGCATCGGCAACAAGGTTGTATTCCGCACGGTCCGGTCCTTTGATCGTAAAATCGCCATCGGCACGGCCGATAACCTCCCCATATTTCGCGGAGATCGGCGTCCAGAACCTGTTCACGATGGCGGCGACTTCAGGGTTTTCCGGAATCTCGTCGCTTACTGGAAGCAGCTTGCCTGCATACTTGCGCACCGCCCATCGGCCCCGGTCGTCGCGATAGAGGTTCAAGTCCAGGCGGCCGAGCGTGCCGCCCCATTGGAAGTTCTGAACGATAATGGTGCCGTTGACGGAGTTCGGGTTTGAGGACGGAGGGCTGCCGATGAAAAGCGGGTGGGGCAGCAGGGTATGGGAGTGTCCACCGACGATCACGTCGATCCCGCTGACGGCGGTGGCGAGCTGGCGGTCCTCGTTCACGCCGATGTGCGTCACCGCCACGATGAGGTCCGCCTTCTTTCTAAGCTCAGGCACGAGCTTCCGCGCGGATTCGATGGGCTGCTCCATTTGCAGGTCATTTCGAGCCGCGGGATAGTTGCGCGCGGAATAGGTCATAAGACCGAAGAACGCGACCCTGGCGCCGTCGATCTCCTTGATGATATAGGGTGTGTAGAGCGGCTTTCCATCCGCTTTGACGGTAGTGTTGGCGGATATAAGCGGGAATCTTGCGTCCGCGATCAGCTTCCGGACCTGAGAGAGGGTGTTGCTGTATTCATGATTACCCGGGCAAGCCAGGTCGTAGCCGATGGCGTTCATCACTGCGGTGTCCGCGTCGCCGTGATATTCGGTGGAGAACGGGGTCCCATCGCAAATATCGCCGCTGTCGATCAGAAGCACGTGGCGATTATGCTCTTTGCGGATTCTGTTCACCAGCGTCGTCCGGCGGGCCGCCCCCCCAATGTTCTTGCGGCTCTTTAACCGCGCCAGGTCCGATTCCGGATCGAAGGTCTCCGGATAACTGTAAGGGAGCAGATGGCCGTGCGTGTCGTTGGTATGGAGGATGGTGAGGTTAACCGACCGCGGCGAATCCGCAAGAGTTATGTGAGCGCACGAGCATAGTACGCAGGCAAGGGCGACGAGCGCGAGGATCGAGCGACGCATTAAGGTCCTTTTCAAATCCATGATACGGAGAGTCGCCGGCAGTTGGCCGGCAAGGGGATTGAGTTATTCTACTTCAGCACCGAGGGACGCGGCAATGGCCGATTCACGCGCCGGAGGCTGCTGGTTCCGCCGGAGCTGATCCGTTCGAAGGGGCAGCAGTATCCGGATCACGGACTACAGCGTGGCTAAATCGTTGCGCGCAGGCCGGGAGAACGCGAAGGAGCTCCTCGGTGTCCGCGGGCTTGACGACAGACGCCGAGGACCCTGCGGAAGCGGCTTCGGCAACCTCACTGGTCTGAGCGACGAGTGTTATCACGCAAGCCGGATATTCGCGGACAATCTGCCGTACTAGCTCCAGCCCGTCCATACCTGGAATCCAGATATCGAGAAGCACGATGTCCGGACGCTCGCGCAAAGCTATTTCGAGGGCCTGTTGACCGGTGGACGCAATACCCGCGACAACAAGCCCGGCATGGGCGACCGCGCGGGTGAGCTGCATGATGGTAATGCCCTCATCCTCGCAGATTAAGACCCTTTTGCCGGCGAGAGCCTCGAGCCCGGTGGGAGATTCCTGCATGGACCGATACGCGACCTTGTAGCCGTGAGCCTGCGACTCGAAAAGTTCGTCTGTCGTTTGGAGCAATACGTCGGCGCCGGGGGAGGGCAGTCGACAGGCGGAATCCCGCACAAAGCGGGCAGCATAGGGATATACGTCGCAAGAGGCAGTCGTGCAATCAGGGTGGATCTACAGATCACCAACCGGGGAGACCTATTTGGAGTG
>JBKJZI010000063.1:0-5678 GCA_046715155.1 Chthonomonadales bacterium
TGGGGCTGTAGCCTCTTCCTGCCCAATGTGGAGTTTAGCGCTCGATGTTCGCGGCCGTATCGTATTTTAGTACACGATGCCGGTCCAGTGCTCGATCCCCTCGGTCGGGTCGTTCGTGAATTCCATGAAGCCGCCTCCGTTAGCTTTCAGGCCCGAGTAGGCGCCTGTTCCGCTCACGACGCGCCACTGCACTTCCAACGTGATGAAGTTGCAGTCGGAATGGATGATGATAGTACCCACTGTGTCGACCAGCGTATGTTCGCAATGCAGCGTTATGCCGGCCATACGGAACACTTGCGATTCGAACCCGGACGTTTCGATGGCGCCGGACATGGTGAATGTTCCGACGGCGCTAGTGTCAGAGTCCAAATAGTCCGTAATGACGATGGAAACCGGCTTAGGCGGAGTCGATTTCGCGCTCCGAGCGGGCGCGGCCATCGCCAGGCCGATCAGGACGAGTAGAACGAGGATCTGTCCGACGCGCATATTCCTCAGCATGTATTTACCCTCCTTGGGTATGGAAGCTGCGGCGCTATGGGTCTTCCCAGGTGTTGGGAAGCCATCAGCCGGGCTTTCCGCGGATCAGTATAGGCCTTTTCGATCCGAAGCACAAGTGCCGAGATCCTGCCACCTGCTGGAGAATCCGAAGAACCCGTTCGAGATCCCGGATTCCGACCGCCAACCGCGAACCCACGGAATCGGCGCGCTCCAGCGTGGGCAGGGGATTTAGGGTTGTAAGGGGCGAGAGTGACCGCAGCGTAGTGGAAACAAACGCCCGGCGGGAAAGTCCGCCGGGCGTTGGTTTCCACTCCTCTTGACAGTCTGGATCGCTACGGCACGCCGGCGACGTGTTCGAGAATACAGTCCACGAACTCGTCGATAGCCTCCGGCAGGTTGCGGCCGGTCACCACGCACTCTTCGGAAAGCGTAATGGTCCCGTCCGTGATATCCACAATTCCGGCGACAGTGATCCCGGCCCGGCCGCGGGAGAGCGTGGCCACCACGCTTACGTCATGATCCCCGGTCGTTCCGATTATCTCGACGGTCCCCTTGCCGGTCGCCGTGTTGTAGTAAACGTGCATGGCGCCAACGAAGTTGCCGCTTTCGATCGTTTGAGTGACATCTACGACATACCCCTGGGCGTTGGCGGAAAGAGGAGCGGCCACAAGGAAGAGCGAGAGCAACGATACGAGTCCTGCGAGTTTGCGCATTGATCATTCTCCTGGAGAAATAGATAGTCTTAGAGAGGCATTGGTCAAGAGGAGGCTAATTTATTTAGACCGGCGCGCGGAGCCGAATGTTCCGGAATGCGCCCTGCTAAAATTGCTGGGTTTTTGGGGCGCCGGTGATTCCCCTCGATGGTCACGAGCAGCGCGTTGATGGCGTCGAGAATTCCGCCTGGCGCGCGACGTTCTTAGTGTTGGTCTGCGCTTCCGCGGCGGATTGCTGGGCGATGTGGGCCGGATACTCCGCATCCCAGGTCGTCTTATTGGCGGTGACGTCGGCCAGGTCTCCGGCGACGAGCCCGAGGGTGGCGAGGTTGGCGGTGACGTAGGTGACGAAGTTGTTGACGGCGGCGTCGATTTCCTCATCGACGCGAGGAGCCTGGAATGCCACGTTGGATCGTCCTTTCTGATTGAGGTAGTTCTGGTAGGTGACGGCGCTGGGCGGGCCGAGCCGCAGGCTGGTGAGGCGGATTCCGTCCGCGTCGAAGAGTGGGAAGATAACGGAATTGCCCATCGGAGTTCTGACCGGGTGGAAACCCACGCAGGCGATTAGGAGTGCTGCCATTCCGGGCCAAGGCGTCGCACTGCGGTTCTCCTCGGCGTCTAGCAGGAAGATTCTACAATGGCCTTTAATGTACGAGAATAAAGGACGCGGCCGATTAGCGCCGCGCGTCACCGGTATTCAAGGAGGATGGAATGAGAATTCGATGGGTGAGGTTGAAGCGAACGATACCACTCTGCGCCGTCGCTCTCGCTTTCGCGGCCGGCGGTTTTCCGCTGGCCACGAAGCCCTGCGAAGCTGACGGGGGTCCCAACCATCAACTTCGGAATCTACATTTCGGAGTTTCGGGCGGAAGCTCCCGAGACGCCAGCAGGGCGTTCTGCTGCGGCGGCACTTTCGGATCGCTTTTGCAGGCGGCCGACACAACCCAGTACATCCTGAGCAATAATCACGTGCTCGCACGGACGGACACCGCGGCATCGGGTGAGGACGATATTCAGCCCGGCCTGATCGACGTCGGCTGCCGCGCAACGAGCGCGACTACTGTGGGCGACTTTGCGGCGGCCCCGCCCCTTGGATCGAATGTGGACGCGGCGGTATCCCAGCTTCGTTCCGGCGCAATGGACGCGAAGGGGTACATCGAGGACATCGGGACGATCAGCAGCAACGTCCAGGCGCCGTCGGTCAACCTTGCCGTCAAGAAGAGCGGGCGCACAACCGGCCTGACCACCGGCAGCGTTCAGTCGATCAACGCAAGCGTCAGCGTCCAGTATCAGAGGGGCTGCGGATCGGGAAAGAAGTTCACCGTCAGTTACACGAACCAGGTCGTCGTCGGCGGCAGCTCGTTCAGTGCGGGCGGCGACTCCGGATCGCTGATCGTGACCAATAGTAGCTGCGCTCAGCCGGTGGCCCTGCTTTACGCGGGAAGCAGCTCCTCGACCATCGGGAACCCGATCGGCGAAGTACTTACGAAGGTCGGAACCGCCCTCGGCAAAACCGTGACCTTCGTAGAGGGATGCACCGCCGGTGCGTCGCAGCCGTCTTCGAGCGGGAGATCCGGGGCCCAGATCGGGGTGCCGGATGCGCAGGTCACGCGGGCGACCCAGGCGATGCGGAGGAACTACGGTCGGCTGACCGCCAGCCGCGGGGTGATCGGCATCGGGGTCGGCGCGTCCGATCTGATCGCGGGCAACGCCGCCATCATCGTCTACGTGGACAAGACCCTCTCGTTCCGTCCTTCCCTGCCGAAGCAGGTCGACCGCGTCCAGGTCAGGGTCGTCGAGACCGACCCCTTCGTCGCGTACGGCTCGACCCGGTGGGGCAATTAGCGCGAAGGCAGCCTCCAGAGGCTCAACACTCCGTGAAACAAATCGGGTAGGCGTGGTCTTTGCCGGACACGCCTACCCGATTCTGCAGGTTAAAGTCGGCCCGTGGCATTCAGAACCCGTCGATACTAGAAGCCCGCAAACCTACCCTCGCAAGGCGTCGGCGCGCTCGAGCCGGGGCAGGAAGAGACGGCGATTTAATCACCTGACTCGCAGCCGAGCCCCGCGTATCCTCGATGGGATAGCGCGGGGCTCGGGGTGATCTGCAGTCAGAAGGGAGATTAGCGGCCGCCGGCTGTCCACGTACCGGGGCCGTTAGCGCGGCCCTCTTCCCAGAAGTTGTCGAATCCGTAGTAACCGAAGGTGATCGGCCGGATCAGGTGCACTTTAAAGTCGATCTGGATGTTGCCGTTGAGGTCCACGTCATCGGCTATGATCTGCCCGGCGATACGCGGATTTCCGCTGTTCTCCACGTGGCCGTACGTATTACCGGAAGCATCCATGTTCACGGCGTAGACCAGCGCATCGAGCTGCTGGTTTCCGCCCAGATCGATTCCGCCCGCGGTAGCGACGTAGATGCGCGGCGCTTTTTCCGGATCCACATCGACTGCGACGGCTGCGCTGCCGCCTCTCCATCGGGCGATGGCGGCGCCTCCCTCCGGGCCAATCCAGACGTTGACCGGCCCGTTGGTGTTGTCGAAATAGATCTGCCTGCTTCCGCCGAGGTTCACGTTGGTAAGGTAGTAGTTTCCTGGCGGCAGTGTCACGCTGTTATTGACGGTGTTGCCCACGATGGGTGGAATCGCGCGGGAATTGTCGTTGTGGGTAGCCAGCCAGGAGAGTCCGCCGGCCGGAAACTTATCCATGGCGATCTGGCTTACGGTCGGCCAGTCATAGGGCTTTATGTCAGTGGTGGTCGTATATCCCGCCGGGGCGCCCCCTACCCAGCCCGCATCGGGGCCGTTAAAGTAGAT
The DNA here is from genome assembly GCA_046715155.1 of Chthonomonadales bacterium. Taxonomy (GTDB): domain Bacteria; phylum Armatimonadota; class Chthonomonadetes; order Chthonomonadales; family CAJBBX01; genus JBKJZI01. The sequence goes on from JBKJZI010000063.1 coordinate 4,028, forward strand.
TCCGCCCGTGATAGTCGGGGTTCCGGTGAACTGGAGCTGGTCGTTAGTGCCGATGTCTCCGCGGATGAGGACGGAGGCGCCGTTGAAGGTACTGATCTGGTCGGTGCCGTAGATGGCGTAGTTGCCGGAGGCATAATATCCTTTTACGCCAACTCGCACCGTGCGCGTGACGCCATCGACGGTTCCGCGGGAGAAAACGTGCAGCTCGTCGTTATTCGGCCAGGTGTTATTCCAGGGGACGCTGCCATCGCTGTTGGCGCACCAGACGGTATACGTGCCGTTTCCTAGGGTGGCCGTTGCGCCGGGCCACTGATCGGGAAGATTCTGGTTTACCGAGAGTTTGCGGAATTCTATATTAGCGCCCGCTTCCGCTATGGAAAGCGCGGCTGCGTAATCGCTGTCCACCATGGCGCGGCTCTGATGGGACACGGCGAAGATTCCGATTCCGGAGAGCAACGTGGAGATTATCAGGACGAACACCAGCACAGTCACGATGGTGAAACCGCGACGACTGGGGCGCGGAGCGGTGAAACGTCTTAACATGGGTTGACCTCCTGAGGCCGGGAAAGCGCGCGCGAACGTTGCAAACTACCTATCAACGGTTGTTCCACAATCCGGGACTCATCTGAAGGCAAGTGACGATTTCCCGTAAATCTGCGGAGGGGCGGGTGGCGGAATCGGCAAGCTACAGATAAGCAGCCTTTACGGATCTGCGACGCCGTCGCCGGGACCAGGGCCGAACTCCGGGAGCTCTGCTGGGCATGCCGCCCGCCGTGTAGACCATTTTCGAGTCAGGAAGCTGTCGGGTGGTAGTATTCCACGATTCGTCGATGTGACCTAGTGCTGGTGCCGGACGCCTCTGGCCACGAGGAGATAGTTAACGGGAAACGCAGCTATGAATCCGGCGGCCAGGCCCAAGAGCATTCCTGTCCAGAGCAGCGGGGAGGTAACGTGGGCGTCCAGCACTCCCGGTATGTTGAGGGCCACGGCCACTTCCACGCCTTCCATGACGGCAATGCTCAGCGATTCCGCGATCAAGACCTGCTTGAACGCACGGCGGACGCCGAATCCCGCCCGCAGGAGCGGAATCACCCCCAGTCCAAAACCGAAGACGAACCCGAGGCTGATCGTCAGGACGATTGCCGCCGTGCTTGACAGCATCAGCGCCATCGAAATCAGCATACCGACCACTTCCCCAAGGCCGCAGCCCAGCAGGCAATGGAGGGTGGCGCTTAGGGCCAGGCGCCAGTTGGTTGATGGTTGATGGATGTTGGTTGATGGTGGTGTTCTTCCACCAGATCCCTCCCCTCTCCTGACCGAAGCAACGGGCGGCGGGTTCTAATTTCACCGACCGGCACGCGAGGCATTCGACATAATGACGCTCTGGATGCTAGCGCTGCCGGATTCCGCTCTCCAGGCGATGATGACCGAGCCGATTCCGCGTTGATTCGCAGCAGCAACGGGATCGTCTGCCTGCTGCGCCAGCACCACCGGCTCACCCTCGCCGGACGCAGTGGCGAGTAGAGCTCCATTTCGTTTGCCGAGCCATACAATTTGAGGACCGGACGGCCCTGCAGCCACCCAACCTTGCTCGCCCTTACCGATTAATCGCTCTTCTGCTCCCGGCGCGCACAGGAACATTTCCCCTCCC
>JBKJZI010000064.1:0-8887 GCA_046715155.1 Chthonomonadales bacterium
CTTCGGACGTCTTTCCCGTCGGGGCGCATCGTGTAGAGCTCCAGGTCTCCATCACGGGTTGACGTGAAGATAATTCGCCTACCGTTGGGCGCGACTGTTGCTTCCGCGTTGTACGCAATCTCGCGCCCGATACCGACCTTCTTCGGCATTAGAGGTCGGAGTTTTGACCCGTCCGCGTTTGCCCGGTAGATCGCGTAAAAGGGATAGATCGGCCAGACGTAACCCTGGGATCGGTCAGGCTCCACCGGAACTTCCGGGCTGAAAGCGTGGGTGGATGAGTAGAGGATCTCCTTGCCGCCGGCCAGGAAGTATCCGCAAGTCGTCCTTCCCTTGCCGGTCGAGACCATTTTCCCGTCCGAGCCGTCCGGGTTCATCGTGAACATCTGGTCGGCTTTCAACTCGTGTCGGGTGGATTGGAAGATTATCTTATCGCCTTTGGGACTCCAGTAAGCTTCTGCGTTCTGCCCCCCAAACGTGAGCTGCTTCACGTTCGCTAAGTGCTTCTCCCGCGGATCTTGCAGCGCCTTGAGCTGCCGATGCCCAAAAGCCGCCGGTATCATCAAAGCCGCGGTTACGCTAACCGCGAACACCCGAACACCTGAAGACCTGAACACCCGACCACCCACTTTCTATCGTCCCGGCGCGGCGAGAACCGCCTTAACAGTCACCGTCTCATTACCGCGCTTGGCGACGATCTCGACCTCATCGCCGGGCTTGAACTCGGAAAGGGCGATCGTGTATTCCTGGACATTTCGAATTTGACGGCCGCCGAATTTGACGATGATGTCGCCGGCCTTCAGGCCTGCCTTCTCCGCCGGGCTGCCCGGACGCACGCCCGATAGCATCACGCCCTCTACCTCCGCCGCGTAATCCGGAATCGACCCGAGCGAAACTCGGAATCGAGCGGCCGGAGCGGAGTCTTGCGACTTGATTTCCTGATACGCGGGCCGGTTCGCCGAATCCGCAATCTTGCGCGCGCATTGGGCGGCGAACTCCACCACGCGTGTCATATCCGTGACGTTGACCTTGTCCGCCGTATCGCTTGGTTTGTGATAATCAGCGTGGAGGCCGGTGAAAAAGAACAGCACCGGAATCTTCTGCAGGTAGAACGACTGCTGATCGCTGGCACCGAATCCGCTCTCGCTCTTACTGATAGAGAAGTTCGCGGTCTTGTTCACTTCGTCGATTAAGCCGGTCCATGACGGCGAGCTGCCCGTGCCGACAACGATCAGTCGGTTGTTCTGCATCCTCCCGATCATGTCCATATTCAGCATGGCAACCGTCTGGCTGAGTGAAACGAGCGGATTCTTGGTGCAGTGAGCCGAGCCCAGCAGCCCCAGTTCCTCCCCGGAGAAGCAGATGAACAGCAGACTTCGCTTCGGTTTCTGCGTAAGCGCCGCGAAGTAGTCTGCGAGCTCCATTACGCCGGCCGTCCCGGATGCGTTGTCGTCCGCGCCGTAATGTACGGCCGTGTTCCTTGGGCCCGCCAGTGAGGACATTCCACCGGTTGCGCCGAGATGGTCCATGTGCGCGCCGATTACGACGTACTCGTTTTTCAGCGCCGGGTCGCTCCCTTCCAGCAGACCAACCACGTTTGCGGTAACCCTGTTGGTTTTGCGTACATCCGCCGACAGGTTAACCGTCATGGCCATGTCGAAAGCTCCGGCGGTTGCCGCCAGCTTGCCGTCCGGCTCATTCAGATTTTTGCCCTCCGCGGCAAACCACCGCTCGACTACAGGTCGCCGCACAACCAGGATCGGAAGCCCGGCATCTCCTCCGGTCTCGTCACTGGCCATCTGCGGTGCGTCCGTATCCTTCGGAAGCACGACGAGCATTGCGGTAGCGCCCTTCTCGCGGGCGGTCATGGCCTTCCGGCGGATTCCGGCGCTTTCCTGGAGCGGACTGTGAGGGTCGTTGGAGGGCGCGCCGGCAAGGAGGAGTACGATCTTGCCGCGCACATCTACGCCCGCGTAATCGTTCCGGGCCGGTTCCTTGCTGTCTATTCCGTAGCCCACAAAAACGACCGACCCGTGCGCCTTCCCTGCCTTCGACACGGCAGATGGCTCGAACTCAGCCCTCGGCCTGAGGCGTTGGGCAGTTCCTCCCACGGTCGCCTCCAACCGGTTGTTTGCTCCGCGCGCTACACCTGAAGTAAAGGAAAACGGCTGATAGTATCCGCTGCTGTCCATGCGAGATTCCGCTTCGAACTGCCGGTAAGTGCCGAGCGGTTTGAGGCCTGCGCGCTTGAAAGAGGCGGCGATGTATTGAGCGGCCATCTCATTACCGGCCGTTCCAGAGCCGCGTCCCTCCAGCGCGGGCGAAGCGAGGTGAGTAACCCGTTCCTTAAGGACTTCGGAGCGTATTGAAGGCGCGGAATCCCGAAAAACGAAGCCCTTAGCGGCGGGCGCGAGCGCCAACGCCAGGATCAGCATTCCGGCAAATCGAAATCTAATTGAAAGATCGCGGTTCATGTTAGTCGAGTCTCCAGGTGCGCAGTTTCTCCAGCATCGTTGGGGCGGTCAGGTCCAGATGGACTGGGGTGACCGAGATTTTGTTTTCCAAAACAGCGTGAACGTCCGAGCCCAGGTCCGGCTCATTTTCTTTCAAACTGCCGGAGAGCCAGTAGTAAGGACGTCCATTCGGGTCGGTCCGTTTGTCAATACGGTCCACATACTGCCGGCGTCCCTGGTGCGTGACGACGACGCCTCGAATCTCGGACTGAGGTACCGGCGGCACATTCACGTTCAGCAGAGTCCAGGGCTCGAGCCCACGGTCAATGATTTCGCGTGCTAGACGCGCGGCGAACCGGGCGGCAGGTTCGAACTCGAAGGGGGGTCGGTCGCCTGCCACCGAAATCGCTGCGGCCGGAGCCCCCAGAATAGCCCCCTCCATGGCTGCCGAGACGGTCCCACTATATGTTACGTCCCAACCCAGGTTCGGGCCGGCGTTGATTCCGGAGAATACGAGGTCTACGCGGCCGTCCATCACGACATCGAATCCGAGGGTCACGCAGTCGCTCGGCGTGCCGTTAGTCGCCCAGGCGCCCGAGCCATCCGGCAGCTCTACCTTGTCGATGCGCAGCGGCTTGTGAAGCGTAATCGCGTGTCCCGAGGCGCTGCGGGGCCGCTCGGGGGCGACCATGAAGACCTGTCCAAGCGGATCGAGCGCACGCTTCAAAGCGTGAATTCCGGGGGCGTTAATTCCGTCGTCGTTCGTGAGGAGGATACGCATACCGGGTTAATTATACAAGGATGAAGGATGAAGGATGAAAATTGCGGGGTTCCGGTCTTTGTTTCATCCTTCATCCTTCATCCTTCGTTCTCCGGTAGTCGCGCATAGAAATGAGTTGCAGCAGAACGCCGCCCACCATGATTCCGAACGCGATCAAGAAAGTGTTCTGATAACCCAGCGCGTGGACGAGCGGAATTGCGAAGTGGGGGGCGATGCTGCCGCGGATTCCGAAGAACGAGGAGTGCAACGCTTGGTACTGCGCTACCCGTCCCGGCTCGGCGAAGAGTAAGATGGCATTGAGATAGGCGAGATCCACTCCCGCCATTGCGAGGCCGGTCAGCCCGGAGGCGATGAAGAGAGCGCTCATACCCCAGGCGCCGGCATACATGATCGGCACCAGGAGGTTGGCGGCCAGCGCGAACAGGACGGCGACGAGCGGGCCGCGGCGGTCTAGAAATCCTCCCCAGAAGAAGAACCCGATCATGGTGCAGAGGGCCTGGGTATTGTTCAGGGCGGCTACGTCTGTGTTGGAAACGTGGAACCGGTCCACCTGGTAGATCGGGTAGAGCGTGGCGGCTATGATGTTTCCGAATCCGGAAACAAAGACAGACGCCGAAAACCAACGGTAGCCCGGATTTCGCACCAGGATATTGAGCGTTCCCGAATAGAACTCACGGACGGAGCTGCGCGTCTCACCGATCTCCGCAACGGGTGGAATCCGTATTCGGCTGAATGTCCACGCGCTCAGCGCGCCGAAGAATCCGCCGAAACAGAAGGCGTAGCGGTAATCGAGGCCGGCATCCATCAACGCCCCCATCAGGAGCGCGAACCCGAGCGTAAAGCCGTTCATTACGATCCGCACGCTGCTCATCAGCCGCCCGCGCTGCCGCTCCGGGTAGATCTCCTTCATGATGGCGGTATACGCCGGTGTGGAGACGGAAAAGATTAGCGGGGTAAAGCAGACCATCGCGACGAAGTGATTCCGGGAGGCGATGAGCGGAGCAAATAGGAACATCCCGCGGGCGGCCAGCCAGGTCCAGAAGACGAAAGGCATCTTCTCCCGCCCTTCCATCTGGCGAGCCCACACGGTCGCGAACAGGTATCCCAGGGCTGGAGCGGCCGCGATCCAGGCAATGTGTTCGCCCGTGGCCTTCAAATCCGCGCGGGCCACGCGCATCACGAAGGTCCAGATGCAGCCCTGATAGATGCCGGCCAGGAGGGCAGTGAGCATATCCCATTTCCAGGCCAGCCGCACTTCCGGCGAGAGAGAGGCGAGGAGCTCGCGCAGATTGTCCCGGGACCTGGAGAATAAGCCCATCCGCCGGTAATCCGTCCTTCAGGGGAGAGTGGCCTAGATTCTACCCGCCGTTACCTGTCAGAATTCGGTGTTGGGTGTTGGGTCTGATCAGTCTGACTAGTCGGACGCGTCGGACTATATTGATGCGACGCTTTTTGAAGGATGGGCGCGTCCTTGATTCATGAAGGTGCGATATTCGAGCCGAATCCGTTCGAGAGCCGCCTGGTGGAGCGATTCCGGCAGGGGGACGCTCGAGCGATGTCCACGCTGTTCGAGATGCACGTGGATCGGGTTTACGGCTACGCGCGGCATATCCTGGGCAATCGCGAAGATGCGGAGGAAGTCGCATCCGAGGCGTTCATCAGGGCCTTCCGGCACGCGGCCGAGTTCCGTGGGGATTCGCCCTTTCATGGCTGGCTATTCGCCATCGCCCGGAATCTATGCCGTGACCGGCTGCGGCAGCCGCGTCTTATCGCGATTCCGCTGGATGGAGCGACGGATTCCGATGGCATCCCGGAATCAATTGCCGTCCGCCACGACGTGCGCCAGGCCGTAGCGGAGCTGCCGGAGGAGTACCAGGACGTGTTGATTCTCTGCGACGTTGAGGAGTGGAACGCGCGAGAAGCCGGCCGCCTTCTTGGAAAATCGCTGGAAGCAACGAAATCGCTGCTGTATCGCGCCCGCCGTGCTTTGAGGGACCGCCTAGCCGAGCTCTGGAACGAGGAACCGCCTAAATGAACTGCAAAGAGATAGCCGATCTTCTGGACCTTTATGCCGACGCTGAGCTTTCAGAGGAAGCGCGAGCCCGCGTGGACCGCCACCTCATGCGCTGCGCCGAATGCGCCTACCGCGTCCGGTCCCTGGAGCAGACCCGGTCCCTCCTGCGTGATGCCTATCTCCCCGAAGAATCCGCCCCCGCATTCCGCGAACGTATGGAAGCCCGCCTCGAGTCCGAGCTTGCCGACGTCCTCAAACCCGAGCCCGTGGAATCCGCCTCCCAATGGTCGCTGCCGAATCTCGGCGACTGACGGTCGGTGGTCGTTGACGTCAAACACAACGTCGAATACTCTTTCCGAAAACTTTGTTGGCAGCCACAACGCTTTTCCCGATATCCGCCCGTCCTTCTTAATGAATAAACACCCGGAGGGTTGACATGGCGACTGCGACAGTTGGGGCGGCTGCACTGAAGGCGGTTTGCGCCCGGAAGGACCTTTATGAGGCGGTACAGACAGTGGGGCACGCCGTCTCCGGCCGAACCTCTCTGCCCATTCTCAGCCACATCCTTATCGAAGCGGAAGGCGACGCGCTGAAGCTGACAGCGACAGACCTGGAGCTCGGAATCTCGCTCATGCTTCCCGCAGCCCGGGTGGAAACCGCCGGCGGGCTGACGGCGCCTTCGCGCATACTCACCGAGCTCCTCGGCGCGCTTCCAGAAGGCGATGTTACGCTCAATGTCGACCTCACGCACGCCGTGCGACTCAACTGCGACCGATCCGACTACAAGATTCTCGGGTTGCCGGCGGAGGAGTATCCCAAGCTTCCGGAGGTCAAGGACGAGAACGGATTCTCGATTCCGCAGAAACTCCTGCGGGACATGATCAAGAAGACCATCTTTGCCGTTTCGCCGGATGAAGCGCGCGCCATCCTCACCGGAATCCTGATCGCGCTGGAAGGCGACACTATCCGATTCGTCTCCACAGATACGCATAGGCTTGCGGTCCGAACGGCGACCGTGAATAATGCGCGAGGTTCGCAGAACGCAATCGTTCCCGCCCGCGCCATGAATGAACTGATGCGGATTCTCTCCGACGAGGACGGCGAAGTGGAAGTCACCATGTCGGGTAACCAGATCCGGTTTATCACGCCCCAGGGAATCACCGTCATCTCTCGCCTCATCGAAGGGCAATTTCCCAACTTCGAGCGGGTGATTCCGACGCAGCACGAAAAGAAGCTCACCCTCCAGACCCAGCCGTTCCAGCGCGCCGTCCGCCGGGCCGCCATCGTCGCACGCAACAACGCCAACCGGGTAATCCTCAAGACCCTGGATGACCGGCTCGCAATTCGCGCGGAATCCAACCTGGACGGCACCGCCTATGAAGAGGTCGAGGTCGCAAGGGAAGGGGACGATGTAGAGATCGCCTTCAACGCCAAATATGTCCTGGACGTGGTCGGCGTACTGGACGAAGAGGGTCTCACGTTGGACATGACCGAACCGCTCAAACCCGGCGTAGTCCGCCCCATCCGAGAAGACAACAGCGCCCCTGGCGAGTACCTGTGCGTGTTGATGCCGATGCAGATCGTGTAGGATCAGAGTGGAAGAAAGCAAGGTGGAAGAGTGGAAGACCCTGGCTCATGGGGATCCTCCACTCTTCCACTCTTGCTCGTCCCTTCTTCCTATCTTGGACCCCAGCCTGTGGTAGAATCCTGCCGTTCCCGGGCGGTTGGCTCAGTGGTAGAGCGCCTCGTTCACACCGAGGAGGTCACTGGTTCAAATCCAGTACCGCCCACCAATTCTAATCTTCGCCTGGGCGGAATCCGCCTAAGTTCCGTTGTTCTAGCTCCGTACCAAAGTTCTCACAGGATGCCTGAATGAAAACGCTTCCATTCCAAGAAGTATGGGAGAAACTAGTAACAGCCGATGAGTCCGTAGAGATTGAGGCTAAGAGGTCGGATGAGATTGGCAAGAGCCTTTTGGAATCGGTTTCGTCCTTTTCCAATGAACCCAATATGGGCGGCGGATACTTACTCTTGGGAGTGGGCCTAGATCCCCAGGCACTGTTTATTGACTATTCGCCCTCGGGACTCAGTGAACCGCAGAAACTGCAGGTTGACTTGGCCTGTCAATGTCGCGAGGCATTCAGCATTCCGATTCGACCAATCATTTCGCAACATAAACTGAGCGGTATGCCTGTGGTCATGGCATTCATCCCCGAGGCCCCCGCGCACTCGAAGCCAGTTTTCATCAAGTCGCGTGGCCTACCTCTAGGTGCATTCCGGCGTATCGCATCGACTGACCAAGTTTGTACAGACGAGGATATTGCGTACCTGTACCAAGGACGCAAGCACGAGACGTTCGATGAAACGGTACTGCCCGAGACGTCGCTCCAAGACATCGAAAGTGCTGCAGTTGGGGAATACCGGCGCCTGAGGGCTGAGGTAAACGCCACGGCGATTGAACTTCAGTTCACAGATGAGGAGCTCTTGAATTCGCTTGCCGCGACTCGGCGCGTCGACGGGCAAACATGTCTGACAGTCGCCGGATTAGCTCTATTCGGCAAAACTTCATCTGTACGCCGCCACTTCCCTATGATGCGTATAGACTATATCCTTGTCGAGGGGCGCGAATGGATTGAGAACCCAACTGATCGCTACCACACCGTAGAACTTCTGGAATGCGCCCTACTTGCGATTCCGCGAGTATTGGGCGCATGTCCTCAGTGACATTCCGAAGGCGTTTTCGCTTTCTAGTGAGGAAGTTCAGCGGCGAGATATTCCGATTATTCCGCGAATGGTAATCCGCGAGGCTATTGTCAATGCTGTGATGCATCGGAGCTATAGGCAACGCCAACCCATTCAAATTCTAAGGTGCTCGAACCGATTAGAGGTGCGGAATCCGGGTCATTCCCTCAAGCCAGACGATAGATTGGGCGAACCCGGGTCCGTTACTCGCAACGAAAAGATCGCCTCCGTTCTACATGAGACAAACTTCGCGGAAACTAAAGGAAGCGGAATTGCCGCCATGAGGCGCGCAATGGAACATGCCAATCTGACACCCCCATTCTTCGAATCCGATCGTCAACTCGACTCGTTTCACACAACGCTGCTTGTCCACCATTTCTTCGGGACCGCAGACATTGAGTGGCTTTCGCACTTTAGCGATTGCAATTTGGCGGATGAGGAAGCGCGGGCTCTGGTTGCCTTGCGCGAAGTCGGTGCACTCAATCCGGCGTACTTTCGAACGCTCAATAGCGTGGATCACCTATCAGCCCTAAAGTACCTCCACAACATGCAACGCTTAGGCTTGATAGTTCCCAAGGGTAAAGGGGCAGCTGCGTACTATGTCGCGACGGACCGAGTGCGCGACGTCCCGTATTCTGAGGGTGAGCAACGCGAGAGGATGAAACGGCCACGCGCTCCTCGTGAGTTCAGTAGGCAGGCCGAGCGTCAGAAACCTCCGTCTCCACCGATGGAAGTTGATGCGCTGCCCGAAGAACTCCGGTTATCAGTTTCCAAACTCGGAACTCGCGCGCCGGCTACCGAAGTCCAGGCGCTAACATTGCGTTTGTGCATGTTGCGCCCGATGAGAGCTCTCGATCTTGCAAATCTCATGGATCGCAGTAAGAGGTACATGCGTGATAA
>JBKJZI010000065.1:0-3682 GCA_046715155.1 Chthonomonadales bacterium
ACCATTAGGCTTCCTGCCGTTTAAGCGGCAGGACGCTTCGCATTGGCTGAAGTAACCGACTGGCTGGCCCGTTCGGAGCAGCTAGGCGGAGCTGGCCACATTGCGAGAGTTATTAGAATGCCCGTTCATGCCACTTGTTATGGTCACAGATTGGTCACGAACAGGCTGGAGTGCGCCATAATAACAGGGATCAGGCGGACGGGTCGTTACTCTGTAGCGTACAGTAACTCTCAACAGCAGATAGAAAAGAAACAGACGGACGAGGTACGTCCGTCTTGAAAACGAGTAGGTGATGAGCCTCGCGGGTTCGAATCCCGCCCTCTCCGCTCTCAAAGCTAACAATACAAACGCCTCCGGACATCCCTCCGGGGGCGTTTTGCTAGCAATTTGCAAACGCGAGCCAATTGGCATCTCGGGGTGTTTGGAAGACCGAAAGTGGCTTAGCGAACCGCACTGGTGGCACTTGATGAAGCTGGAAACACGGGAACTAGTCTGATGGATCCCTGCAGCGTGCCTGGGTCAGTGTACTTCTCGGACGACAAAGCGCTAGAGCAGCTCGCGCTAAAAACGAAGGAGGTCGTGTGACCTCCTTCGTTTCAATGGTATATATTTACTTCGAAGCCGGAATGGCCTCACTTTCCATCATCGTGCTTCTTAGGGTCTTCCGGGACCACGCCCGGCTTCGGAGGGGGAGCGGTCTCGTGAATCACCGGAGGAGTTGGGGCGGGCGAGTCGCCGTTCGGAGCTGGTGATGGAGCCGGCGCGGGATCCGTGGGCTCCGCCCCTGGTATCTGCCCAGGCACGTTCGCGGCCTCCGCGATCAGGAACGGATTGGGGTAGGTCTCCGCTGGGGCAGTCTTCTCAGCTCGCAGGGGAGTCACGTCTGCAAACTGCTGTGGTTCAAGCGCGCCGGAGTGTGCTTCTTTTGCCGCCTTTACCGCACCGCCCACGGAGGTTCCGACCGTGACCCTACGCTTGCCATTTACCAGGACAACGCCGCCGTGAACGACCCTTGCGACCTTCCAAGGTCCGATAGACTTGCCCGCGGCAACAACCAAAACTCCATCCTTCGAGCGAAAAACAGCGCTGGGCTGCTGGCCGGTAAGTGTTCCGATAAGGGCTGGGGGCTCAACAGATTCCGCTGATACGGCGCTGCTCGGTCGAGCGTCTAGGGCGCGAGCGCCGATCGGCGTATATAGCGCCGATATCGGAAAGTTGGCGGACATTCCAGGTAGAGGACGCTCCATGACTGCAACCGGTTGGTGAACAGGCGCCTGTTGGATTTGAATGGGGGGAAGTGGAGCCACTGCAAGCGGAGCGAAAGGGTCCGCCTGGGGGGCAAGCGTCGATTCGCTTGAAGCCATTCGCCGTGCGTTCCTTACTGGATTCACCGCGGTCTCTGCGCTCGCTTCCAGGGGAGCTGCAGTTGCAGTGCCCGGAGCCGGCGCATTTGCCGGCGGCGTCGCCGCGATCGATACGGGCTCCGAGGGCGGACTCATCGTCCGCGATACATTCCAGACGGCGAACGCCACGCCCGCAATCGTCGCAACCGTCATTCCGGCTACTACGGCCGGGCTGTATCTCTTTTTGTCTTTCATTTGATCTCCGGGACCTTTCTAAAGGTATTCGCGGGTGCGGGCTCGGTATCTACGCTGTAAACGCGAATCACAACTACGATCTCTGTTCGGTTCTTTTCGGTATGGCGCGATTGGAAGAACTGGCCGATGATCGGCAGATCGCCTAACAGAGGGACCTTGGTGAGCTGCGAAATGAACTCGGTGCGGTCGAGGCCGCCGATGATTAGCTCCTCACCCTGCTTTAGACGTACGGTCGTATCCGCCTCTCGGCTTGCGGTTTGAGGAAGGCCGTCGGCGTTAAAGCTAGAAATCGAGCTGACCACTGGATGTACCTTCAGAGTCACCTCCCCATTCGGGTGAATTCGCGGGCGGACCAGAAGGGCAATGCCGACCGGGATCGTCTCTGTGCCTTGGACCGTCCCAACGTCCGGCGACACGACCTGGATACCGCGGAACCGAATCAGGTCGCCGATGAAGATATTAGCGTCCTCGTTGTCCAGAACCGATATATTCGGACTGGCCAATACGCGCGCTTTGTTGACTTTAGCGAGCGCCTGAATCGTCGCGGTGAACGAGGAGGGCCCGCGCGCTACTCCACCGAACCGGAGGTCGCGGCTAGTCTGGACCCGTACCTGTCCTCCCTGCAGGCCGGATCCGAGCGGGGGATCCCACCGGAGCCCGAGATCCTTGACGTCGTCGATTTTGACTTCGATGAGCGCCGCCTCGATTCGGGCGATCGGCTGCGGCTTGTCAGTTTCTTCGAGTATCCTCAGGGCGAGATCGATATCTTGTCGCTGGCCAATCAGGATCAGGCGAGTCGCCCGCGAGAGTGGCTGCGTCTCGGAGCCGCCCGTTCCCTGGCCGGCTCCGCCGCCCTGCTGTCCACTGCCGCCGGTCTGACCGCCTCCTCCTCCGCCGGTTCCACCGCCACCACCGCCACTGGCGTTGCCCCCCAGAAAGCTGAGGGAGAGCGGTTGGAAGGAAGCGGGCGGGGGAGCGTTGGGTTCGGGGGCCGCGGTGATACTGACGGAAGGCAGCGCCTTCTTCATCGCTTCTTCGGCCTTCTTCGCGTTCAGGAATTTGAGCTGATAGACCGTCGCCTGGGGAGCTTCGACGACCGGTGTTGGCTCGACATCCAACTGCTGAAGGGCGCGCTCGGCGGCCTGCAGCTCAGCCGCAATTGCGGAGAGGACGAGGGTCCGTTCCTGGCGGTTTATCCGGATTCCGGGAAACGCTTCCTTCAACAGTCTTTCGGCGCCGGCAGGATCCGCGTACTTGAGGGTTACAGTGTTCGTCTGCGGGCGCTCGGGAATTGCGTCGGGAGGCCGAACGTCGATCTGTGCGAGTGCCTGCCGAGCCACGAAGATGCTCTCGGGAAGGCCCGTGACCAATACGGACGCGCCGGCCGTCTCCACTCCGACGTTGGGAACGACACGGCTAAGGACCTCCTTTGCCGTGGCGGGGGAGATAAATCGAAGCGGTACTACCTCCCGCTGCCCAAACTCGGTGGCGGCTTTTCGCACTTCGTCCGCGGAGCCTACGAGGTAAGATCCGCCGATCAGGGCGACGGTCATCCCGGCGGCCGCGGCGGCCAGTCGAATGGCCTCGTCGGCTGTTCGCTGCCGCAAATTGAGCGTAATCGCGCCGGTCGCTCCCGGCGTCACTAGCACGTCGACCCCTGCGTAGTCGGCGATCGTGGCGAGGACGTCACGGATGTCCGTCTTAGTAAATGTAAGAGAGATTCGAGCCGGCCGCTGGCGGCGGGCCTGAGAGGCGGATGCCACGCGAGTCAGCTTAGGCGCGGTGCCGGTCTGCGGACTCGCGACGGACTGGGACGAGAACGAGGAAACGCTCAGCAAACAGATTCCCGCCAGCGTCAGCGCCGCCAGCCTTCTGATGGCGGTGTTGAGTTTCCTTCTGGTCCTGTATATCGGGTCGTCCCGTTCAGATCGCTTTGTCATAGCGCGAGTCACCCTTTCATTGACCTCCGACACCGTACGTACAATTAGGGTTCGGAGGTGGTCAAGTAACGTTCGATACCGATGGTCGCCCTGAGCGGGCCCTGGGCGGATAAAGATTGGCCGGTGGCCGACGGAGCCGTAACT
>JBKJZI010000066.1:0-6198 GCA_046715155.1 Chthonomonadales bacterium
AGGGCGGCCACAGAGGGCCGCCCCTACATTTGTGCGGTCATTCCGTTGGGTATAATAGCCTTGTACTTTTATTCACAAGTGTTGGGATGAGGGCTGTTCTCACGCAGTACGCAGCACGCACCACGGAGCGCCGTTAATGGCAACGATGAGGCAGATCCGGTCTCGAATCCGGGTCGCGAAGAACATTCAACAGATCACGAAGGCCATGAAGATGGTGGCTGCGGCGCGGTTGAAACGCGCCCAGGACCGCGTTCAGGCAGCCAGGCCCTATGCCGAGACCATGCGGGAAGTAATGAGCAGCCTTGCGAATGCCGCCGCGGGCGCGGTGGACCATCCGCTGCTGGAGCGGCGCGAGGTGATGAATACCGGAGTCCTCATCATCACCGCCGACCGGGGACTGGCCGGCGCGTACAATTCCGCGCTCATCCGCCGCGCCGTGGAGCATGCCAAAGAGTTCGACGAAGCACGACTCCGCCTCTATATCGTGGGCAAGAAGGGCAACGCCTTCTTCCGCCGTCGCAACTACAACGTTGCGGAAACGCTCACCGTCGATTCCAAGAACGCCACCCTCGCGGACGCCGCCGCCATTACCCAGGCCGTCCGCGCCGCATTCGAAGGGGGCGACATCGACGAGCTGTTCATCGTCTACACGAAATTCATGAGCGCGCTGACCCAGCGGCCGACCGTACTGAAGCTGCTGCCCATAGAGACGCCGCCGACCGAAGAGGGCGCGGGAGCTGCAGATTACATCTTCGAACCCGCGCCGGAACAGCTGCTCGCCGAGCTGCTTCCGCGCTACGTCCTAACCCAGGTCTACCAATCGATCCTCGAATCCGTCGCCAGCGAGCACGGCGCACGCATGACCTCCATGAGCTCCGCCACCGACAACGCCGGCAAGATGATCTCCACCCTCACCCTCTCCCTCAACCGCGCCCGCCAGGCCGGAATCACCAAAGAGATTTCCGAAATCGTGGGGGGCGCCGAGGCGTTGAAGGGCTAGCCAATCGTCAGGTCCGTAGGGACGAATAAATCGCCGAAGAACGAATCGTCGACCTCACGAAAGTCCCGTTGGCGATTTATTCGTCCCTACGGCCTCGGACCCCACATCATCTTGGAATCACCTGAATGCTCCATGCAATGAGCTCGATGGCGGGGTCGGACTGCTGGGGGTAGGTGTCGTTGTCCGGCTCGTAGCGCGGGTCGCCCTCCACCTGAGAACTTTGATAGAAGTTGGCCGTACCAGTGTCGATCTGTATGAACGTGTTAAATGTTCCCGATCCGATCCTCTGCTCCCCGAAGGCGTCGACATATTTCGACGGGTCTACCGTGTTCGGACTGATCGGCGTCGTGGTAGTAGCCACCACATTGACCTGAAGGAAGCGGGGGACGTTCGTCCCGGTGACCGGATTGCACGTCGAAGGATCAGGGGCAAATCGACAGAGACCAATTTCAAAGCGCAGCAAGGCGGGACTTTGCGTGGTTGGGGCATGAATAAGGTCCGGCACGCCGCGGGGGTCGAAGATACCGCGGTTGGGGTCCCCGGCGATTCCGTCCGACAGGTGGTAAACGCCGTATCCGCCTGTGCCAAGCTGACGGGAGAGGTTGAACACCACGAAATCCGTGAATGCGGCGGTGGCGGTGTTCATCCCCGTGGCAAATCCGTTGCCGTATGGCGGCTCCACTACCGGAATTGGCCCGTTCTCGCCGGATTGATCGTTGCCATTGCGCACCAGGAAGAAGTAAAAATATGTAGGGTTTACGCCGCCCTGCTGGCCTCCGGCAAACTGGAGCGAGACGACGAGGCGGGCACCCTGGGCGGCAATGTCCGGGGCGACGGCGCAGCCGGATAGTGCGGTCAGTCCGAGAAGGCTGAACAGAATCCGCGCCGCCCTTCGTATTCCTCTATTGAATCCCATCCTTGCCGGGACGTTTTCCATTGTCAAATCCGCAATCCGCAATCCGCAATCCGCAATCCGAGAATGGCGGCAGTATAGCTGAAAACGCTGCCGCGCCGCAAGCGAAGCGGTTGTGGCCGTACGTGGTCGTCTCCGCCGCGCTGATGACGGCCGCGTTTCCGCCGCTGGACCTCGGATTCATCGCCTGGGTTGGGCTCGCTCCCCTTCTTTACGCGCTTCTTAATGCCCGGCGTCCCCGCCACGCGTTCGCATTGGGTTACCTCTTCGGATACCTGCACTGGGGGCTGACCGTGACCTGGATCGGCACGACGGTCGTCGTCTGGTCCGGCACGCACTGGGGGTGGATCGCGTGGATTCTGCTGGTAGCAATCAAGTCACTCTGGTTCGGCCTCTTCGGACTCTTGGCCTGGTGGATCGGACGTCGATCGGACGGAATCGGACGGATCCTGGGGCTAGCGGCCGCCTGGGCTGTGATTGAATGGCTTCGAGGACAGACGATGGTGGCGATGCCCTGGTCGCTCATCGGATACACCCAGTATCGTTACCTCCCGATCATCCAGGCCGCCGACGTCGGCGGAATCTACTTCGTCAGTTTTGCCATCGTACTTGTGAATGCCGGAATCGTGGAGGGCGCTCAGGCGTTCAGGCGTACAGGCGTTCGGGGAGCGGGCACTGTAGCTTTGGTTCCAGCGGCAGTACTTATTGGAATGGTGGCCTATGGCGGATTCCGGCTGGGGCAGGACTATCCAGGCGAAGCATTCAGGCTTTCGCTGATGCAGCCAAATGAGGTGAGCGCTCGATACGCTCCGAAATCGGAGGCCGAAGGTCTCGTGAAATACCGACGTATGGCGGATTCCGTCACTTCGGAGCGCCCCAATGTAATGATCTGGCCGGAGAGCACGGTCGAGCAAGCCGTCGATGATGCCGATAGCCGGCGAACATTCTCTGAGATCGCCAGGAAGACTGGGGCGTACCAGGTGGTCGGTACAGGTTTTGTCGATGAGACCGGCGCTTCGCACAATTCGGCGGCGCTCTTCTCCCCTTCAGGCGAGCTTACGGCGCGGTACGACAAGCACTGGCTGGTGCCGTTTGGAGAGTGGGTCCCCCTCCGCGCGTATCTGCCGTTCGGAAGCGTATTCGGATTCCCGGAGCGCGATCTGGTTCCCGGCGAGTCGGACAGCTTGTTGGAAGCCGGCCCGGCGAGGATGAGCGTGCTGATTTGCTACGAATCCGTCTTCCCGATACTTAGCCGGGTACGGACGGCCGCCGGAGCCAACCTCCTGGTCTCGATCACCAACGACTCCTGGGCCGGGGAATCCGCGGAGCTGATGCAGCACCACGCTATGACCGCACTGCGAGCGGTGGAGACCCGGCGATACGTCGCATCCGCGGCTACGACGGGAATCACCGCCCTGATCGACCCGACTGGAAAGTCCGTACCGATTCTGCCCTATCGGGAAGGTTTTCTCGTAACTGAAGCCCGTCTTTGCACCGGTTTTTCGCTCTACGTCCGGTGGGGGGATTGGTTCGTTTTGGTATGCGGAATCCTGGTCATTCTGGGGCTTGCCGGAATGCCCCGCAAAAATGCTTTGAATTACCCTCAACTTTAGGGCGTAAAGTACCGAAATGTATGGAAGAAATCCTACAGAGAGCAGATGGCCTCTCCCGTTCCGCTATCCGCCCGTGAAGCCCTGACGCCCCCGGTATTTCGGACCGGCATTTCGTTGACACCCGTTCAGCCGTTCCTGTATACTCAACCATATGTCAGCTCCCTGCAGGCGGCCCCACGCCCCGGGAGAGAGGAAAGACACAACTTTGGATAAGATCTATCTGCAGGGGGGAAGCCGCCTCAAGGGCGAGGTCCGGATCAGCGGCAGCAAGAACGCCACCCTTGCGATCATGGCGGGCGCTGCGCTGGTCGATGGCAAGGTTACCCTTCGCAATATCCCCCGCATCGGCGATACCCATACGATGGTGGAGCTCCTGAACGGACTTGGTGCCGCCACGCGCTTCGTAGATGACACCACCGTCGTTATCGACGCCGCCGGAATCTACGGGCTCGAGGCGCCGTATGAGCTGGTCCGCAAGATGCGGGCCTCTTTCTGTGTTCTCGGCCCCCTCGTCGCGCGGTTCGGTTTCGCCCGAGTGCCGGTTCCAGGCGGCTGCGACATCGGCGCGCGGCCGGTCAACTTCCACATCGAGGGGCTGCGCCGCCTCGGCGCGCGCATTGACGTAGAGCATGGAATCTACACTGCCGAGGCTCGCAAGCTTCAGGGAGCTAATGTCTACCTCGACTTTCAGAGCGCCGGAGCGACCCAGCACATCATGACGGCGGCCTGTCTTGCCGACGGCACCACCGTCATCGAGAATTGCGCCGCGGAACCGGAAGTTGTGGACCTGGCGAACTTCCTCAATGCGCTCGGCGCCAAAGTCCAGGGCGCGGGCACCACGACGATTACCGTCGAAGGCGTGGACAGTCTGCACGGCGGCGAGTATGAAGTCATTGCCGACCGGATGGAAGCGGGCACATTCGCCGTCGCCGCAGCCGTCACCCGCGGGGATATTTATCTGCGCGGCGCGGTACCAGATCACATGCGCCCCGTTACGAACAAACTCGTGGAGGCCGGCGTAGATGTGACCGAGGACGCTAGGGGAATGCGATTCCGCGGGCCGTCTACTATCCACCCCATCAGCATTAAGACGTCGCCCCATCCGGGCTTTCCAACCGATATGCAGCAGCCGTTCGCCGCGATGCTCGCGATCAGCAAAGGCACGTCCACGATTACGGAAACGGTTTACGAGAGCCGATTCCGGTACGTAAACGAGCTGACCCGGATGGGAGCTCAGGTGAAGGTTGAGGGCCGTACCGCGATCATCGACGGCGTCGAGAAGCTGACCGGGGCTCCGGTTACTGCCACCGACCTTCGAGCGGGCGCGACACTCATCTGCGCAGGTCTCTCGGCCGATGGAGAAACAGAAATCTCAGGTGTCGAGCATGTGGACCGCGGTTACGACGGAGTTGTGGACAAGTTTAAATCTATCGGCGCCTGCATCACCCGAGGAGTCGAAGAACCCGTTCGAGGAGGACTAAAGGTTTGTTCACTCTAGTTCCTGAGCTGGGTATCGACCTCGGTACAGCCAACGTTCTGGTCTATCAACGCGGCAAGGGCATCGTCCTGCGGGAGCCGTCGGTAGTAGCTATTGCCAGCCATTCAAAGAAGGTATTAGCCGTTGGCGAAGAAGCGCGCCTAATGCTCGGGCGGACTCCGGGCAACATCGTAGCCATTCGGCCCATGTCCGACGGCGTCATTGCGGATTACACCACCACCGAGCGGATGCTGAATCACATCATCATGAAGGTGGTGGGTCGCAAGCGATTTTTCAAGCCGCGACTCCTCGTATGCGTTCCCTCCGGGGTCACCAGTGTTGAGCGTCGCGCGGTGCGGCAGGCCGCGCTGGAAGCCGGCGCGGGTGAGGCCTATACCATCGAAGAACCCATGGCCGCGGCGATCGGAGCCGGTCTTCCCATCTCGAATCCGGGCGGCAACATGGTGGTGGATATCGGCGGCGGAACGACCGACATCGCCGTGATCTCCCTCGACGGAATCGTCCTATCCAAGAGCCTGCGCATCGGCGGCAACAAGATGGACGACGTTATCATCCGCCACATCAAAACCGTCTATAACCTGATGATCGGAGACCGCACCGCCGAGGAGATCAAAGTCAAGATCGGCACCGCCTACCCGAATGAGCGTGAAACCACTATGGAAGTGCGCGGGCGAGACCTGGTTGCAGGACTTCCGCGGACCATCCAAGTCACTTCCGAGGAGATCCGTGAAGCGCTTTCCGAGCCGGTGACGCACATCGTGGATCGGGTGAAATCCGTTCTGGAACAGACTCCGCCCGAGCTAAGCGCGGACATCATCGAGCGCGGAATCTGGCTCACCGGCGGCGGCGCCCTCCTTCGCGGGCTGGACAAACTGATGCAAGCAGCGACCGACATCCAGGTCCACGTCGCGGAAGATCCCCTTTCCTGCGTCGCCATAGGCACCGGCCGCGCCCTGGAAGAACTGCGAGCGATTCGCCAGACCGATAACGGCTCCGCCTACAGCGACTGAATCTGCTCGCTCAACTATGAAGGGGCGGCCTCTGTGGCAGCCCTTTCTGTCGAAGGAATAAACAACGTTTGTAGGGGCGGCCCTGTGTGGCCGCCCGCGTTTGGTTAGTATCCGTCTATCGCAATCCCGGGGGGGCACACAGGGCCGCCCCAACAACCTCCGGC
>JBKJZI010000067.1:0-5917 GCA_046715155.1 Chthonomonadales bacterium
CGCCCGGAACGATCCGCCATTCGTTCCTCGTGCGCCGCAGATGCACGCGGTCGGGTACGGTGGTCGTTTTTCCAGTCGCGGGATTCTGATAAGTCAGCTCAAACGATGCGGAGGCGGACGTGCCGCCTAGCTGCGCCCTAAAGTCGCTGAGTGTAAACTTTACGCCCCCCGTCAGGTCGCGCCATTCGCGCTCGAATGCGGCGGTGACGGCTTTGGCGCTCGTTCCCTGCACCAGGCCCGCCGCTCCTCGCAGATCACCCGCGTTGATTGCTGTCAGGAAGGATCCGACGGTCTTCTCCGGCGTCGAGAGGTCCGGCTTCTGCGCGGCGCCGGCATGCATGGAAATGGCGCAAACCAGCGGAATCCACGCGAATTTGATCATTCAGGCCTCGATGAGACTCTTCTTCGGAACAATCGTGGCCCGATACCGGTTTGCCCGTATCTGAACGTCCACTACGGTCCCAGATTTGCTATACGCGGGCTTGACATACGCCATTCCCAATCCCCGCTCGATGGTGGGTGAGAATACGCCGCTGGTGACGGTCCCGGCCTCTTCATCCCCAACGTAGAGAGTATACCCCTGCCTGGGAACGATCCTCTCCTGAAGCGACAGTCCCACGAGCTTGCGAGACGCTCCCCGCTCCCTCGCGCGCTTGACGGCCTCCCGGCCAATGAAATCTCCCTTGTCAAGCTTCACGACCCACATCAGTCCGGCCTCGACAGGTGTTGTCGAATCATCGATCTCATGACCGTAGAGCGGATATCCGGCTTCTATCCTAAGGGCGTCTCGTGCGCCAAGCCCGCACGGCATCGCTCCCGCCTCGACGACCGCATCCCATACCGCTTCCGCCTTGTCAGCCGGAACGATCAGCTCGAATCCGTCTTCACCGGTGTAACCCGTGCGGCAGAATGCAGTGTACGCCCCGGCTACGTAGCCGTCCGTGAATGCGAACCGATCCAGAGTAAGTAGGTCTTTGTCCGCCAGGTCGTTCACGAGAGCGGGCGCGTTAGGTCCCTGCACTGCGATCATCGCCGTCCGCTCGGTGTACTCGTCGATGACCGTGCCTGGCGACGCATGCTGCCGAATCCAATCGAGGTCTTTCGGTGTATTACTCGCGTTGACGACGACCGCGAATTCCTCATCCTTCAGTCGGTAGATGATAATGTCGTCGATGATTCCGCCGTCGGGATTGGTGAGAAGCGAATACTGCGCGTTCCAGGGCGCCAGGCCGCGCACGTCGTTAGGCGTCAACCGGTCCAGAAGCTCCATTGACCCGGGACCGTGGAAATGAACGCGCCCCATGTGGCTGATGTCGAAGATTCCGGCGTTATTGCGGACCGCCCTTGACTCATCGAGGATTCCGGAATACTGCACGGGCATTTCCCAGCCGGCAAAAGGAACCAGGCGCGCACCTGCCCGCCGGTGCGCCTCGTATAGCGGCGTTCTTTGGAGAGTTGCTTCGGTCATCAGGGCTTGTCAGCCAGGTCCTTTCGTGGAATCGTTACCCGGCCATACACGGTCAGGATACCCTCCCCTACCTCCGCCGACGTGACATAAAGCCAATCCCCGAGACCGAGGTCGCGATCAACATCGATGATCGGATTCATACCCTGCAGCAGCCGCTGCGTCAGTGGCGCCGGAATTTCCCGGCCGTTCAGCTTAACTATCGCCTCTGCCGCATTCAGATAGCGGCCTTCCGAGACGCCGATCTTGACTCGCGCTTGCAACGGCGTCGGTCCCAGAAAGACGGCCGCATGACCGGAAACGAGCGCTTCTCCGGGAGTAAGCTTGACGGTCAGATCGCGGAACTCAGGGCGCTTCTTGGCCATGAATTCGCGCAGCCCCTCAGCCGTGATGACAGCGATTCCAGTACCGGATTCCGCGCCCCTGATAGTGAAATGGCCATTGAACAGGACTCGCATTCCATCCACACGCACCCGCGGAATCGAGGCCGTAAGCGTCTTAACCGGCAGATCGCGCAATGAAACGTCTGATAACTCGAGCTTGAGCGTGCGCACCCGGGCAAGTAAACCTCCGCCCGGCTCGACTGTAAAGGGAAGGTTCTGAACCGCAAATCCCTTCCCGCGCACCGTGGCGGACTCTACTTCCCCTACGGCAAGTCCTAGGAATCCGCGCGGAGCTACACTTACCTGGAACGTCGAGCCAGGGATCGCCCGCTCAAGGTCCCGTCTGGCCGCGTACCGCGCGCGCTCGGCGGCAAAGCCGGAGAAGAGCGCGAGGCCCAGAAGGGTGATTCCGGCGCCCTTTAGGAAGTCTTTCATCGCCGCTCACTCACCAAGGTAGGCCTTACGGACTTCCTCGTTTTCCATAAGCGCGTGGGCCGAATCTTCCAGCACAATCTTGCCGGTCTCCAGAACATATCCGCGGGCAGCGATTCTTAGCGATTGGTAGGCATTCTGCTCGACGAGCAGAATCGTCGTGCCCTGCGCATTAATGTCTCGAATGATGTGGAATATCTGCTGCACCAGGAAGGGGGCGAGGCCGAGCGACGGCTCATCGAGCATGAGGAGACGCGGCCGGGACATGAGCGCCCGTCCGATGGCAAGCATCTGCTGCTCTCCGCCCGATAGAGTGCCGGCCGACTGGTTTATGCGTTCCTTGAGGCGTGGGAACAGGGTAAGCGCCCGGTCCAAATCTTCGCGGAGCTGGGCAGCGTGCTTTCGGTGAACGTACCCGCCGAGCTGAAGATTCTCGTAGACCGAGAGGTTCGCAAAGACCCGCCGTCCTTCCGGGGACTGGCCGATTCCGCGCTCCACTAGCTTATGCGGCTCCAGCCGGGTTATGTCCTGGCCCTCGAACGTGATTCGCCCGGTGCGAGGGCGAACCAGACCGGAAATCGATCGAATGGTGGTGCTCTTGCCTGCTCCGTTGGCGCCGATCATGGTGACGATCTCACCCTGCGCGACCGTGAGATTCACCCCGTGAAGCGCCTGAATCGCCCCGTAAAACACGTCTATTCCTTCGACGGTCAGCATGCCGGCGTCTCTTCGCCCAGGTAGGCGGCGATGACCTTCGGGTCCCGCCGAATCTCCTCCGGCGACCCTTCCGCGATGACCTCGCCGTAGTCCAGTACATAAATGCGCTCGCAGATTCCCATCACCACAGTCATGTCATGCTCGATAAGAAGAATAGTCAAACCGAACTCGTCGCGGATGTGAAGAATGTCTTCCATCAGGCCGCGCTTCTCCTGCGGATTCATCCCTGCGGCGGGCTCATCCAGAAGAAGCAGCCGCGGATTCGTCGCGAGCGCGCGGGCGATCTCCAGCCTCCGTTGAGCGCCGTAGGGCAGGCTCGAGGCCTCTTGGTCGGCCGTGTCATCCAGACCGAACCTCGCGAGGAGCGACATCGCCCTTGCGCGTACCTCCGCGTCTTCGCGTTCCATCCGACCGGTGCGGAAGAGGGCGTCGAACAGGTTGGTTCGCCGCCGCACGTACGAAGCGATCATAACGTTTTCAACGACGGAGAGATTGGGGAAGAGGCGGATGTTCTGGAAGGTGCGGGCGATGCCTTGGGAAGCAAAGTCACTAGGGCGTTGCCCGGGCCTCTGTCGACGCCTGCGCCGTGCGATTGCCAGTGAAGCGCCTACTGCCGCCATCACGCAGATCCAGGTGATGTTCGCGCCGATCGCGGTGGATATGATGCGTCCGACGATCCATCCTCCAAAGCCGCTGATTAACGCATCCCATGCGAGGAGCGCCAGGCGGATTCCGGAGGAATATGGTCTATCGCCCGCCAGTTTGCGGCCGAAGAATGTTACCGTTCCTTCCGTGGGTTCGTAGACGCCGGTCAGTAAGTTGAAGACAGTAGTCTTCCCCGCGCCATTCGGTCCGATCATGCCGACCAGTTCTCCGGGCATGAGGTTCAAGTTGAGGTTATCCACGGCTAGGAGGCCGCCGAAACGCTTGGTGCAGGAGGTTACGCGGAGAATCTCTTCCTGACCGGTTGGTTTCTCTACTGCGACCGCAGGACCTTGAGGAATATCCGGCGCCGGGCCGCGGCGGCCTCGGCGGAATAGCCGGCGGAATCCGTCAATAGATAGTTCCGAACGGCCGAAAACTCCCTGCGGGCGGACGATCATCATGATGATCAGTATCAGCGCATAGACGATGAGGCGGTATTCGTCCTTGAATCCGGGTATCTGGTCCTTAAAGTTCTTGAGCAGCTCCGGAATGGCGGTCAGCACGACTGCCGCCACCGCCGCGCCCGTGATGCTGCCTGTACCGCCGAGCACAACCATAACCACGAGGTTCATGGAAAAGATAAAGTTGAACGTCGTGGGCGCGAAGAGGTACGCGTGGCCATAAAGCGCCCCGGCCATACCGGCGAAGAAGGCGGCAAGCGCGAAAGCCGAGACTTTCACTTGCGTGGAATCCACGCCCATAGCTTCTGCGGCGATCTCGTCTTCACGGATCGACTGGTAAGCCAAGCCGTGGAGCGATATCTTCAAGTTTCGAGTAAGGCCGATCACCAGCGCGGCAGTCAGATAAACGGCGAAGAATCCACTTATCACCGGGACGTTAAAGAACCCGAGCGCGCCGCCGAGGTAGTCGAGTTTGGGACTGATCACGGAGGCGTTGTTGAGGAGAACGCGAATGATCTCGCCGAATCCGAGGGTGACAATTGCCAAATAGTCGCCGCGGAGCCGGAGGCTCGGCACGCCGACCGCCCACCCGAAGAGCGCAGCAACCCCGCCGCCCAGGAGCATAGCCGCTGGAAGCAGCCACCAGTTCGCCGCTGAAAAGTGAGCAAGGATTTCCGCCGTGGACCAATCGGGGTGGGCCACCGCCAGGGACTTCTTTGCGGAATCCCAGAGCGGGTAGCTCAGCGCCCCGCCCGCGTAAGCTCCAACCGCCATGAATCCGGCATGGCCAATGGAGAACTGTCCCGTGAATCCGTTGACGATATTCAGGCTGACGGCGAGGATGATTGCCACTCCGGCCTGCAGCAGCATATCCTGATAGGAGTTCTGAAGGTTCCCGTTGGCCGCCTGAAGACCGAGGACGGCCGCGATCACCGCTGCGATCCATACAGCGCGAAGCAGGAGGCGTTTCACCCGCTATACCTTCTCCACCACGTTCTGGCCCAACAAACCCGCCGGGCGAAACATCAATACCGCGATGAGAATAATGAAAGCAAACGCGTCCCGGAAGCTGGAGAGGTCCGAAGCGCCGACAAAAGCCTCAGTCAGGCCCATGAGTAGACCGCCCAGTACGGCCCCGCCGATATTTCCGATTCCCCCCAAGACCGCGGCGACGAACGCCTTCAGTCCGTAAAGGATCCCTATTAGCGGATCGAACGGCTGGCGGGTGAGCCCATGGTTGAGAATCCCCGCCGCGCCCGCCAGCGCTGCTCCCAGCATGAACGTCACGGTAATGACCGTGTTGGTGTTTATGCCCATCAGGGCTGCCGCTTCTCGATCGTAGGAGACTGCCCGGACCGCTTTGCCTATCGTGGTCTTTCTCACAATGTAGACCAGAAGGGTGGTCAGAAGGACGGCAGCTACGAGAACCAGAAGCTGGCCCTGGTTGAAGATCAGGTTGATTCCGCCCAGATCGAGATTGTACGTTCTGTCCACGGACTCAATGGTGAATGCGCGGGGCGAGGCTCCGAACCCGGCCTGCGCTGCGTTCTCGAGCAGCAGCGAAACGCCGATTGCGGTGATGAGGGCCGTGAGGCGACCGGATTTGCGTACCGGCTTATAAGCGGAGCGCTCGATGATGCCACCGACTATAGCGCACGCCAGCATTACGATGAGGAGACCGACGCCGGCCTGAACCAGCGGCGGCGCGTGCCAGGCGATCAAGGTGGAGACGGCGAAGAGCCCGAAGTAGCCACCCAGCAAATAGACATCGCCGTGGGCGAAGTTGATGAACCGGAGGACGCCGTAGACCATGG
>JBKJZI010000068.1:0-2902 GCA_046715155.1 Chthonomonadales bacterium
GCACCCGCCAGGAGCTGCACAAGGTCCTGGTGATCGTGCCGGATTATGACGAGACGCTTCTGAAGTCGGTGCGGAATCTGCCTAACGTGACGCTGCGGTACGCGCCCAACTTCTCGGTCCGCGACGTAGTGTTGGCCGGGCGCGTTGTGCTTGCGCAGGGGGCGGTTGCGAAGATAGAAGAGATTCTGACAAAGGTCAACGGCGCGACCGCTGTTGCCGAGACAGAGGAGAAGCCGGCCAAGCCGAAGCGCGGGAAGGCTGCTGTCGCGGACGCCAAGGTAGCGCCGGCGAAACCAAAGCGACCGAAAGCGGTTGTTGCGAAGGCCGAAGCAGCTCCGGCGAAACCAAAGCGCGCTAAGGCCGAAGTCGCGGAGGTCGGAGAGGCACCGCCGAAACCGAAGCGTGGAAAGGCTGCTGCAGCCGAATCCGCTGAAGCTCCGAAAGCCTCCGCGGAAGCCGTCGAGGAATCCGTGGTGGCTGAGGTTACGGAGGAGGCGCCAGCGGAATGAGAGACCCGTACCAGATTATCGAGCGCCCCCTGCTTACCGAGAAGAGCATGGACCTGAGCCACAGCGGGAAGTACACTTTCCGGGTGGCGCAGGACGCCAACAAGATCGAGATCGCCGAAGCGATTGAGAAGATGTACAAGGTGACAGTGACCAAGGTCAATACGATGACCGTACGCGGCAAGATGACCAACCGCGGATTCCGGGCGCGCCAGAAGGGGAAGACTCCGGATTGGAAAAAGGCAATAGTTACACTCGCGCCTGGGCAGGCGATAACGTTGTTTGAAGGACTGTAGTGATTTTGGACTTTGGATTTTGGATTTTGGATTGACCTGGAAACGAAGGTGGGATGGAGAAACGGACGCTGTACAGGGCGAAGGTTAAAAGCAGATCCTTTCAGGATGACGGTAGCGGGATGTTCCTCGCTTTAGCCTAACACTGAGGATCGATTCCTACAAGAACTATGATTCCAGAATCCGCCGTCCAATATGGAGTTGGGTTATGCCATTAAGACAATTGAAACCGACGACGCCTTCTCGGCGATTCCGGTCGGTGCAGACGTTTTCGGAGATAACGGAGCGTAAGCCGGAGAAGTCGCTGCTCGAGCCGCTGAAACGCTCCGGGGGGCGGAACGGTCAGGGCAAGATCACGCTGCGATTCCGCGGGGGCGGGCACAAGCGGATGTACCGGATCATCGACTTCCGCCGCGACAAGCTCGAAGTCCCGGGGAAGGTCGCCACGATCGAGTACGACCCGAACCGAAGCTCACGGATTGCTCTAATTCACTACGCGGACGGCGAGAAGAGGTACATCATCGCGCCGCTGGGTATGAATGTGGGCGATAAGATAGTTTCGAGCGATTCCGCGGATATTAAGCCGGGTAATGCTTTGCCGCTGCGTGCGATTCCGGTCGGCACCGTGATCCACAACATCGAAATGACGCTGGGGAAGGGCGGCCAGCTCGTTCGCAGCGCGGGGACCGGCGCCCAGCTCATGGCGAAGGAAGGCGCGTACGCGCAGGTGCGCCTGCCCTCCGGTGAAGTGCGACGGGTGCTCATCGAATGCCGCGCCACGATCGGCCAGGTCGGCAACATCGAGCATGAAAACCTTTCCGCCGGGAAGGCGGGAAAGACGCGCTGGGCCGGCAAGCGGCCGCACGTCCGCGGAGTGGTTATGAATCCGCGCGACCACCCGCACGGAGGCGGGGAAGGCAAGTCGCCGGTCGGCCGCAAGAAGGGCCCGGCGACGCCATGGGGCAAGAACGCCCTGGGCGGCAAGACCCGGCACAACAAGAGCACGGATAAGTACGTGGTTAGGAAGCGGGGAGCTAAGTAGGAGTTATCAGTGATCAGTTATCAGTGATCAGTGTTTCGAAACTGTCATTACTGATTACTGATTACTGATTACTGATCACTAGGAGTTACTATGGGGCGTTCACTGAAGAAGGGGCCGTATGCGGACCCCCGGTTGATGAAGAAGGTTGAAGATATGACCGCGCGGGGCGAGAAGAAGGCCATTAAGACCTGGTCCCGCCGCAGCACGATCTTCCCGCTCTTTATCGGTCACACGTTCATGGTACATGACGGCCGCAAGCATATTCCGGTCTTCGTGACGGAGAACATGGTCGGCCATAAGCTCGGGGAGTTCGCCCTCACGCGCACCTTCCGCGGTCACGCCGGTCAGCAGGTGGAGCGGAGGACCGGAGTCAAGTAATGGCGAGTGTGGGTATTCAGGTGTTGGGGTGTTCGGGTGTTAAGGACCTTAACACCCGAACACCCGAACACCCGAACACCGTCTCTTTGGAGACTTTCGATGGGAAAAGATGCGACGCCGACAACGTTGAAGCCGAATCAGTCTACGGCGACGGCAAAGTTTCTGCGGATTCCGCCGCGGAAGGCGCGGTTGGTAATCGACGCGGTGCGCGGCAAATATGTTTCGGATGCGTTGGCGATTCTGAAGTTCGTGCCGAATTTTGCGGCGCGGGCGATCGAGGACGTCATCAAATCCGCGATGTCCAACGCTGAGAACGGGCGGCCGAATGACCCGGCTACCGGAAAGCCGCTGGATCCGCTGGTTACGGACAACCTCAAGTTAGTCCGCGCGATGGTGAACGAAGGGCCGCGACTCAAGCGCGTGCAGCCTCGCGCGCAGGGGCGAATGTACCGGATTCTTAAACGGATGAGCCACATTACGGTCATTCTCGAAGAAGCCGCGCCGAAGCCCCGGCCGGTGAAAAAGCGCGCGACTACGCGACGCCAGCGCACCACGGAAGTCAAAGCTGCGCCGCAGCCGCGGGTAGAGGAGCGGGTGGCCGCCGTGGTGCGGGCTGAGGAAATAGCAGAGGTTTCCGAGCCCGAAGCCATCGTTACCGGCGAAGTGGACGAGACGCCCGAGGT
>JBKJZI010000069.1:0-9982 GCA_046715155.1 Chthonomonadales bacterium
CCTTCGTAAGGAGGGGGCTAACCGACCGCTGCGTGGGAGAGCCCCCTCCTTACGAAGGAGGGGGTTGGGGGAGGTTGGGTATCGAAATCTATGCCGGAATGAGGAGCTCAATGGTTGTCCCTTCGCCAGGACGGCTGTTGACGGTGAGGGTGCCGCCTGCGCGCTCGGCGCGGTCCTTCATGGCGTAAAGGCCGAAGCTGCCCGACGCGGGGTCCGCTTCAAATCCGACGCCGTCGTCCTTTATGGTGCAGCGCAGACGGCCGAATTCGTAGTCGACGCAGACGGTGGCCTGGGTAGCGCGGGAGTGCTTCGCGACGTTTGTGAGCGCCTCCTGAATGATGCGAGTGGTCGTCATCTCCACGTCCGGCGGCAGTTCCCAGGATTCATCTTCGGCGTCCAGGTCGACCGAGATTCCGGTGCGTTCCGCGAAGCGGCCTATGTGGCGCCGCAGGGTGTCGATGAACCCGCGGCCGTCGCGCTCCCAGGGACGCAGGTGGAAAGCCATGTCGCGCCCCTCGTTCCAGGCCGCGCGCAGGGCAGGAACTTCGGACTGGAGCAGTCGCTCTGCTTCGTCCGGGTCTTTTCGGATCAGGCGGGAACAAAGGTCCAGACGCAGGATGGAAGCGACGAGCGCGTGGCCCAGGCCGTCGTGGATCTCGCGAGCGATTCTAGCGCGCTCATCGGTTTCCGCCACCTGTTCACGGAGGCGCATCAGCTCTCGGGCCCGCTGCTCCCGGTTCCCACTGATCCGGCGGGCGAGCATGCCGAGCATCAGCAGGAAGAAGACACGGGTAATCACCGCTGCCCAATACCCCGGTTCTGTATGCGAGGACCAGGTCGCGGCCAGGTACCCAACGGCCATCAATCCGATCAAGATTCCCGTTTGGCGAGGCGAAGTGTAAAGCGATTCCGAGATCAGTAGGACCAGGTAGACGGCACCGAGCTCGCTGCGGATTCCGCCTGTCAGGTAGATGCCGACGGAAAGCAACGCGATATCTACCACCGTGAACGTCCATGCGATAGGCCCCTGGTTGCCACCGCGTTTCCAGCCGGAATAGGTTCGAAGGCCCCCGTTAAGGATGGCTAACGCGAGGATTCCGAAGGTGTAAACGGCGGGATTCGGAATTACGCCCAGCGCGTGAAGATAGCTGAGGTAGAGGGCGATATAAAGCAGGCAGAGCCAGAGGTATTTGTTTACCTGCCAGAGCTCGGCGGTCTGTCCGGTAGTTGCTGCCATTAATAGACCCTGGGACTTGTCAGACACGTCGGACGGGTCGGACGAGTCCGACAGGAGTGCCGGCCGAGCGAATCACAGGTTCGGGTTTATGCTGGTCCACTCGCTTAGGGGTGGGAGGAGGCCGGCCTGGATTACTTCGTCCCGAAGCTTGCGAAGGTGTTCGTAGCTGTCTAGGAGTGCGGCCATGTCATCTGCGGCTCCCTCGGGCTCCCTCCCCACGATTCCGTCCGGTGTGAAGTCCACGTCGGCGGCCATCATCACCTTCTCGAACATTCCGGACTTGAAGTAGACGCCGCAGGGCCAGGAATAGCCGCCGTTGTTGATTCTGCCTCGCAGCATCTCCACGCTCTGGTGTGATGGGGACTGGTAAGACGACCGCCCGCGCAGCTTAATGATCCGCGCGCCGCCATTGCGGACGTGGTCCTGGATTGCTGCCCATTCTTCGGCGGACAGGCCTTTGCCGTTGGCGGCCGCGCCGCTCAGGATGTCGTTAAGTTTCACGCCCTGAATCGCGATGTCGCCCTTGAACACCGCCATCTTCTCGCCGTGTCCGCCGTAGGTCTTGCAGCCTGTGACCTCGTCCTGCTGAATGCCGAAGTGTTGAGCCAGCTTCGTTTGAAGCCGGGTGCTGTCCAATGCGGCCAGGGTGGATACGCGGCCGGGTTTGACTCCGCTCCAGACGAGGGTTGTAAGCGCAGTAATGTCCGCCGGATTGAATATGATGATCACGAACTCGACCTTGAGGCAGTTCCGGCGGATGTCCTCGCCCAGGCCCTTGGCGATCTCGCAGTTGCCTTTCAGCAGGTCTTCGCGGGTCATCCCCTCCTTGCGGGGCGCTCCACCGGAGGAAAGAATGTAGGACGCGCCTGACAGAGCCTCGGCGACGCTTGTTGTCCAGGTCACACGCGCGCTCGGGAATCCACAGTGATAGATCTCCTCGGCAGCTCCCTCAAGACCCTGCTCGAACGGGTCATACATCGCTATGTTGTTGGCTGTTCCGGTAGAGAGCAGGTCCTGGACCATATTCGATCCGATCGCCCCTGCCGCCCCCATCACCGCGACCTTTTTATCCGTCAAATACATCCGAAAGGTACTCCTTGCAAGTGCTGGGCTGGAGTTCGGCGCGGATTCGGGTTCTCCTGTTTGAGACAAAACCGCGCCTCACTCCACTGGATTCAGTGCATTATGTCCAGTTCCCGTCTCTTCAGTAATCTCACCATTCGCGCGGGTGCCCTCCAGTATCGCGATGGCCAATCGGCAGAAGGAACTGCGCCCCTCCCTAAGAGCTCATGGACGAGCTTTTCGTCGTTGCAAATGATGGCTTTATCTAGGGCACATAGTCTAGGCTCTCCCATGATGCGCGCGCATTCACGTTTGCGCCGGAGTCGATGAGGAGTAACGCAATATCCCGATAGGCTGTTCGGCGCTGCTCAGTCCAGCCCATATGATTCGCGGCGTAAAGTAGCGGCATGCCACCGCGCTCATTCACGTCGGCCCTATAGTAGATCAGTATCCGCGCGATTTCTGGGCGGCCATACCGGACGGCAACCGTGAGGGGGGAGCTCGGCGCCTGGTAGGAAGGGGGCTGCTTTAGGTGGTTCACGTCAGCGCCGCTCTGAATGAGGGAAAGGACCTTATCGGAGTCTCCGGCCCGAACGGCCTCCATCAGGAGAGGCTCTAGTTCGGGCTCAGGAGGTGCCGGGGCTGCCTTTCCATTCACATAGTATCGGTCCAGAACAAGGGGGGCAAATGGCGCGGCTATCGCTATCGCGATCGATATTATCGCAGCGA
Organism: Chthonomonadales bacterium; assembly: GCA_046715155.1. Classification (GTDB taxonomy): domain Bacteria; phylum Armatimonadota; class Chthonomonadetes; order Chthonomonadales; family CAJBBX01; genus JBKJZI01. The sequence goes on from JBKJZI010000069.1 coordinate 3,029, forward strand.
TAGCGAGGTTACGAGTGATCCTTGGCGGAGGTGCTCTCAAGACTGAATCCCCTCAAGCGTTACGAACGGAACTCTCAACCCTTGGCCGGTCACGCGACGACCGTCCGGCCATTCTCAGTCGGAATCTGCCACCCGAACCATTCGATCTATGAGTTGGTAAGTGTCGTCGGACAGGCGCCCGCAGCGGAACTTCGTGGTCGGTTCTGAGAAGATGCGGTACGTGACCACGCGGAATCCGCTGGCGATGGATCGCTGACACTGGCGCGGTTCTCACTCATTTGGATGAAAGGGAAAGAGTGCCAAGGGAGATTGGCGGATCCATCGCGACGAGCATTAGTTCAGCGCGATGTTAAAGCGGTGGGGCCGGCGGCCGGGCATCTCGACCTGCAACCTCGTGGAATTGATCCATCGCAGATCATGGATTTGTGGTGCCGTTTGAAGGAAGCGAACTCCGCCTTTGAAGGAGTCGGCGACCCAGATCCGATATTTCTTGCCCCGATACTCGGCGCTAGCCACATAGCGACCGTCCGGGCTCCAGACTGCGCTCCCTCCTTCTTCGAGACTATCGTGTGCGAGAACGGCACCCGCACGTGTCAAGGCAACACCGTTCGAGCCGCAGCCGCATTCGCTTCCTTCACTATAGATCACCACTTGAGGGGCTATCATGTTGAGCCGTCGACCATCCTTCTCCAGGGCGATTTCGGATATGCAGATGTCGTTCACCGGTCCTCTGCGGAATCCGATGAGCTCCAGTTTAAGCTGTGAAATCGGCCGCTTCGGGAGTGAGATCGAATGCCAGCCCATTTTGTCGGACAGTACTGTGGCTTTGATAATCTGGTCGTCGATTGAGATTCTAACTTTGATCACGCGGCTGTTGCGCAGAAATATCTCCGGCGACTTGTTGTAGCCGTTCATCAGGAGCAACCGGTCGGCAAATACCGGCTCGTCAGGCGCGATCTCCAGCGCATAGCGGCTGCCCCAAACGTGCTTGAGGGATTCCGGTCGGCCTTTGCCGCTATAGACCCACGCAGTATTGGGTCTGCCGTCTACAAGGTTTGTCAGCGGATATCGAATCCGCTTGTATTCCGTTTCCAGGTCTTCGCTCGAGGAAATCTGCCAGCCTCTCCAAGAGATGTTAGTGGGGGTGTAGTCGGCCCTCGAGGGCATCGCCGCGGTGCACAGAATTAGAATCAGAACCGCTCTTCTCATAGTCGTCCTGCGGAATCTACGTTGACGGCTGCAGTATCCGTCTAGGGAAAAGATTCATTGACTTGGACAAGTCGATCCATCGGCTGGTAAGTATCATCGGAGAGGCGCTCGCGGCGGACCTCTGTTTCTGCTTCTGAGAACACCCGGTATGTGACCACGCGGTATCCGCGCGCGCCGGGATTGCGCATCAAGGCGCGGTTAGAACCCTTTGGGCGGTGGACGACCCGGGTGAGTCGCTCAGGGGTGGTTCGGTTCAGTATCTGGGTGACGATCGATACCTGTTGGCGTGGGCGTTCTTCGCCGATGACGCGCACCAGGAGTCGGTCTCCGCGGGCGGAAGCTTCAATGCGAACGGGCCATGGGTAGGGATTCCGGAATCGGAGGTCGATCTCTTCCTGGGCGACGGCGGCGTCTCGGCCGGGCTGGGCGTAGTGGGCGGCGAAGACGTGCTTATGACGCTCCACAATCGGCATGCCGGCGAGCAAGGCGGCATTGTAAAGCGTAGTGGAGGTCTGACAGACTCCGCCTCCGTACGCCGGGATCAGCTCTCCGTCATAGCTCACCGGCGCTTTGACATATCCCTCGTCCGACGTCCAGGTCTTCACCGCCCTATTGAACGAGAATAGTCCACCCGGCGGAATCACTTCGCCGTGGAGTTCATTGGCCGAAAGCATCGCATTGTGTCGTTGACTTGGCGTCCGTCCCTTCAAGCTCGTAGCGTAAGATGCGAGTGAGATCACTGGCGGCGGTGCAACGGCGAGTCGTCCGACAAGAGTCACGGCGATACCTATTAGGACCGCGGATGCCAGGATTCCCGCCACCCGACTTCCGAATCCCACTCTCCAGCTCTCGGTCATAGCCGAACCTCAACTCTCGACTCCGCGGATTCCGCATGCACTTCGGGGGCGTACATGGATTCCATGATGGCGGGGAGGGTGTGGTAGGAACCGGGCGTTTGGGCGCGGAGGTTGTATTCAATCACGTGCTTTCCCTTTGAGATGGAGCGAGCGAAGAACGCGATCTTCTCGTCGCGGACGTCCACGTGGGACCACCAGTAGTTCCAGACAGCGTTCTCTTCCTCGTCGGCGGTGCCGCGTTGGGTGACCTCGCAGCCGGCGGGGAACGGGTCCTCGATGAGCACGTAATCCAGGTCTCGCGGGGCGTTTATGGTGAGTTTAACTCTGATCTGCGTTCCGCGCGTGAGGACGTTGTCGGTCTTTTCGGCGTGGAGCGTGAAGCGGTCGCCACTGAGTCGGCGGGGGATGAGGCGGAAGTACTCGCGCTGAATCGCGAGACCTTGCGGGCCTTCCGCGGCCATGTCCTCTGACGCGACGGTTTGGCGTATCTGGGCTGAGTAGAAAAGCGCGCCGGTACCGCTGGTACGTGTAAGCGTCAGCTCGTTTTTGCCAGCCTGCAGCGCGGTTGGCGGAATCCGCACGAGCAGCTCGCCTTGGTTGATTGCATCGCGGTCCAGGGAAACGGTTTGATGGGGCCGGCCGTTGAGGCTGATGGTGATCTCTCCACCAGGAGTGCCGGGCGGCTGGGTGGCCAGGTAGTCCGCGAGTGCGGCGAGCACGGCGGCAGTGTCCCGAGTGCTGACCCAATAGGCGCCGGTACGCTTCAACATCAGCCAGCGAAGGATCGAATTGACGCGCTCGTCCTGGGGGTTAATCGCGAGGATGGCGCGAAGGGTCGCGGCGGTGACGGTAAGATTCCGCCATTTGGAGGTTGGACTTGCCTCCCAATGGAGCATATCCGCCTCACGGACCATCTTTCCGTCCAGCAGTTTCGCGACTGTCGCCGTCGAGATCTGCGTGGGCGCCGGAGGGTCGCCCAGGAGCTTGTTCAACAAGATCGTATATGCGAGGGATTCGGCGTGCCCGCTTCGGACGTCGACGAATCCGCGCAGCTCTTCCGCTGTCTTCGTCGCGCCGGCCAGGGCGATGGCGTAGATAAGGAAGGGACGGTCTTCGGGGGCGACGTCCTTGGCCATGCGGGCGGCCGCCTGGACGCCTTTGTCCAGAATGCCCTGCGTCACCGGATAGCCGAGCGAGCGGGCGACTCCGAGGCCGTAGAGTGTGTATGCGGTCATCCAGGCGTCGTCCTGGTCGTGCTTCCACCAACCCCAGGCGCCGCTCTCATGCTGCATTTCATACAGCCGGGCGAGACCCTGGCGGACAATCTTCTTGAGCTCTGTCTCCGAAATCCCGCTGTTCAGACCATGGCTTGAAAGTCGCTGCCAGATTAGCGTGGGCAGGAACCGGCTCATGGTCTGCTCAGTGCAATAGTAGGGGAATCCGAACAGATATTGCATGGCTTCCGCCGCCGCGCCGGAGACCGACGGAGTCAACCGGATCAGGAGGCGGGCGGAGCCGGGAATCACAGCCGGATCAAGGCGAAGGACTTCGGTCTCGGAATCCGCTCCGGTCAACTCGCCCGTGAAAGTCTGGAACCGTTCTCTGCCGTGCGCGCGAACCGGCAGCTTGATCTCGATTCCGTCGGTGTACTGGATTGCGCCGGGGGACTGTGGAGTCCAGGCCGTCACCTTGATCTTTGCGTCTCTTGTATCGCGGGCGGTGATGGTCCAGCGGGCTTCGGAAGCAGCGCCCGATTCCACGGTTAGCGTCTGCGATTCGTCCCCTTCGACACTCAGGCCCTCAACGCGGATTCGGACCAGCGCGGTCTGCTTCATTCCTGTGTCGTTATGGACGAAAGCAGTGATGGTCGACCGGTCGTTCTGCGTGAAGAAGCGCGGGGTGTCCAGGCGGACGAGAAAGTCTTTGGCGGCGATGATCTTGTTCGTCTCGCGGCCCAGCGCAGTGTCGGCGGTATGTGCGACGGCCGTGGCGCGCCAGGTGGTGAGGTTGTCCGGAAGGTTGAATGAGACCGTGGCCGTTCCGGTCGAGTCTGTCGTGAGCGACGGAATCCACTTAGCGGTATCTGGGAAGCTCTTGCGCGCGACGATCATCGGCTCGGCCTTGTTGGCGTCGCCAAGGTACTGGACCGCGAAGGAATAGGTCGTCGTCACGCGGTTATACCGGCGCGGATAGAAGGCGTTCTTCAGCGCGTTGGGATTGTCTTCTCTCAATGCGTAAATCGCTTCGTCCACGACCCCGAACGAGACCTCGGCCGGGACAGGGCGACCAACCGTATCCGCGGTGGTAATCGTGTAAGTGACCTTCTCGCCGGGTTTGTAGCGGGGAAGGACGGCAGATTGCGGATTGCGGATTGCGGATTACCGCCGTCGATCGTCGGTCGTCGTTCGTCATCCGTCGCCTTATCGGGCGTGACTGTTACCTTCAGCGCTTTCTGCGGCATCGAGACGCGGAGAGGGGTTTGGGTGGAGGCGAAGCGTTTGCGGTTGACGTAGCAGGCGGCGAGGGTGACGTTAGGACCGTATTCGGGCAGGATCGGAATCTGTACGACTGTGCTCTTGGTGTTCGCCTGTACGAGCTGCGAATTGTAGACTCGCTCGCCTTCCACCGTAACCAGGATGGTCTGACCGATGCGGGAGGCGTTGATTAGGACCCGGGCGGTTTCGCCGGCCAGGTAGCGCCGCTTGTCGGTGTGCAGGGAGAGGTCGGAGTACTCGGTATCGAGGTCGCCGCCGGCATCGCTGGCGATCCAGAGGTAGCCTCTCCCGTAGATGTTGCGCCGGGCAGAATCCGTGGCTACGGCCGTGATATCCAGGGAGCCGGACCGGCTCGGCGTGATGGACGCTGTGGCTCTGCCGAGCGAATCGGTGGTGACCGTCTGTTCCGGAAGCTCGACTTCGGTGTGCTTATTGTTCCTCCACAAATGAAATACCGGATTTAGGGTGACGCGTGTGTTGGGGACCGGATTCCGGTCGTGGTCGCGGGCAGTTATCGATACGGATGTGGGGACGCCTGGCTGGCCGAGGTAACCTTCGGGCTGGACGAAGAGCTTGAAGTCACCCGCTACCACTCGCACTTCGCCGTCCACCGCGACCTCTCGCTGGGATGTGTCGGTGACCGTGGCGCTGATAGTATAGACGTACTCCTGGGGCGATTCCGAGTTGTCGGGCACGTCCGCGGGGAAGACGAGGGTGGCTTTGCCGTTCTCGTCCAGCACGGTTGCCAGCTCATTCACGACCTCGCCGTAGTAGCTCTCCGAGTGGTCGCGGTAGGGCGACTGATCTACCTCCTCGTCGTACTCAAATTCCTCCGGGTATTCCGCGGCCCAGTCAGGGGAGCGATAGACGCTGTAGCGCATGTCCGCCCCCGCCACCGGCGCGCCGAAGTAATACTGACCGGATACGGTCACCTGGATCTCTTCACCCCGAATGAATCGCTTCTTGGACGGCGTGATGGTCACAGCGTATTCCGGCTTGCGGTAGGAAGCGATCACGATGTCCTGGGTATAGGTTTGACCTCGGACCGTCGCGATGAGGCTATAGACGCCGGTCGGAGCCTCGTCATCGAGCTTGACATTGCCCCAGAAAGAGCCGAAGGCGTTGGTGGAATGCGTGGTCTTCAGTACGGCTTCGCCATTCGGATCGCGGACTTCGAGGGAGATGGATTCGCCGGCGGGAACTCCGTAACGATTCGATGGCTCGATGACGCTCCGGAGGATGCCCTTGTATTGGATGAGGTGGCCGGGCCGATAGATTGGCCGGTCGGTATAGATGTGGGCGGCGAACGCGCCGTTACTCTCGGAATCGTAATAGCCGTGACCGACGACCGCTTCATCTTGCCCTCGGAACGCCACGACCAGAGGTCGGGATTCCTCATTGCGCACGGGCACCTTGATCTCAGCCAGACCGCGTGAATCCGCAACGGCTTCCGACGTTTGGCGACCCGACAGATAAGCTCGCACGATCGTGCCCGGAATCGGCTTGCCGGTCCGCATGTCGACCGTGTACGCGACGCCCTGATTCCGCGCTTGCTTGAGGACGATGGCCGTATCGGAAACGAGCGCCCAAGCGCAAACGCGCTTGATTTTTTTGGGCGGTTGAATGGTGGAATTCTGGGATAAGGCAGTTTCGTCATGGGAGATGTCGAGCAGGTAGAGGCCGAGAGGCAGCTTGCCAAGAGGAATCCGTTGGTAGAAGAATCCCTCCTTGTCGGTTGTCGTCAGCGGTACGGCTCGGTCCTGTATCAGTTTTGGCTTCGGGGCATTCGGCGGATTGAGCAGGATGGAGGGTAGCCCCGGCGGGGAATCCCAGCTCTGGCCGGCTTCCGAGAGCGCCTTTTCTGTCTCCGGGTTCATCAGCATCGTGGACAGGCGGGTTTTGTAGATACGGAGTTTGAGCGCGTCCTTGCCGACTGCCGCTGTCGGGTTGAAGTAGCCGGTCGCGGCGATCTTGGGCGTCTCGTCGGTGGTGAAGGTCCATTGGTGCTGCGCTAGCTCGAGGGTCGGCTGCGTGCGAGTCATGGCCAGTTCGACCCGTGCGGTGTCGCCTTCGGAAATCGTGACCAGCGCGCCTTTTAGCTCGTGTGCTCGCGTGTCGGCAGCGATTCGGTAAGTGCCTGCCGCGATTGCTTTGAGGCGGAATCGGCCGTCTTCGCCGGTGCGGGCGTAGCGGGTGGGCATGTCAACGAAATGGAGCGGCACAAACGCTACTCGAACGCCGGCAAGGCCCCTGGCAAGCTCAGGTAGAAAGATACGCCCTTCGACGCTGCCCGTGGGAGTTTCGCGGGAGAGTGCATACCCGGCGGCCAGGCCAATGAGCATGACGGCGAAGACCGTGCTGATTTTGGATTTTGGATTTTGGATTTTGGATTG
>JBKJZI010000070.1:0-11333 GCA_046715155.1 Chthonomonadales bacterium
GTATGATACGCTCATTCGCGCCCTGAATCCGAGCCCCCGCCGCGCCGGCAACTCCCGTCATAAACTCCCGCCTGCTTGTCTGAGCCATAGTCCCGCCCTCCCGTTTCTGCATTCGCTAACGCCTGCCTACTTCCTCCGGCAAGGATTCCGGACCCGACGGACGGAATCCGGTCTTACAACTTGGGCGGGGTGCAGCTATGGATCGGCGCAGCTTCGTAAAGGGATCGATCGGAATCGGGCTCGGTGGCACGACGCGGCGGAAGAAATACGGAGTGGCCGTGTTCGGAAGTACCGGCCGCGGTGATTACGGACACGACATCGATACCGTCTGGCTGGATATTCCGGAGGCGGAGATCATCGCCGTAGCGGACGATTCCGCGGAAGGCCGAGAACGGGCAAAAGCGCGATTGAAAGCTCCGTCTGCCTATTCCGACTACCACGAACTGCTGAAACGCGAGAAGCCGGAGGTGGTCGCCATCGCCCCTCGATGGGTGGATCAGCATCGCGACATGGCGCTAGCCTGCGCGGAATCCGGAGTCCGTGGCGTTCTCATCGAAAAACCGCTGGCTCGTGAGCTTCGCGAAGCGGACGAGATGGTCGCCGCCTGCGAAAAGACCGGCATGAAGATGGCGATCGCATACCAGACCCGCTACAGCCCGCGCACGGATATGGTGAAGCGGATTCTGAGTGAAGGGCGATTGGGTGATATTCTGGAAGTCAGGGCAAGGGGCAAGGAGGACGGTCGTGGCGGAGGCGAAGACCTGGCCGTTCTTGGCACTCACCTGTTCGACCTCATCCGCTATCTGGCGGGAAACCCACGCTGGTGCTTCGCCCGCGTTACTGACGGCAGCGAATCCGTCACACGCAAGCACGTCCGCAAAGGCGCGGAAGGTCTGGGACCGCTGGCCGGCGACGCGATAACCGCCGTCTACGGTTTGGATAACGGAGCGACCGCTACCTTCGGCACTCTCCGCGCGAAGCACGCCCCCGGCACGAAGTTTGGACTTTCGATCTACGGCACTCGCGGAATCCTCTCCATGGGAACAGGAACACTACCGCCTGTGCATATCCTGGAGGACCCGACCTGGACCCTCAACGCCTCGAATGGAAAGTGGCAGTCGGTAACCAGCGCCGGAATCGGCCAGTCGGAGCCGCTAACGGATTCAAGCCATCGCTACGGGAACCGCCTGATCGCCCAAGACCTGCTCCGATCCATCGAATTGGGCAAGCAGCCACGCGCCAGCGTCTATGATGGACGCGCGGCGCTCGAAATGGTGATGGCGGTCTACGAGTCCCATCGCAGGAACGCGCCCGTCAACTTCCCGCTCGCCGAACGCCGGAATCCGCTCGAGCTGCTGCCGTGACCAGGCCGGCCATCAGCCTGCACAACCACACCACCTGGAGCGATGGCGAAACCTCCGTGCAGGAGATGGTGGATGAGGCGCGCAGAATCGGCCTGGAAGAAGTCGGGTTCACCGACCATTACACGCTCCTCCCCACCGGGGATTCCGTCGAATGGTCCATGCCACGGGAGCGGATTGGTGATTATGTCGAAGACGTTCGCTCCGCTCGCCGGGCGTCAGCTCCAAACATTCGGCTTGGAGTCGAAGCGGATTTCTTCCCTGAAACCGTCGAAGAGCTCCGGAAGCGTCTGTCGGCCCACCCATTCGATTACGTGATCGGGTCCGTACACTTTGTGGGCGATTTCCCCGTCGACTCGCGGGCCGAAGACTGGATTCCGCTAGGCGAAGAAGGGGTAAGCCGCATCTGGCGCGGTTACTGGCATCGGATACGCCTCATGGCGGAATCCGGCGTGTTCGACGTAGCCGCCCATCTGGACCTGCCGAAGAAGTTCGGATTCTACCCATCCGCAGAGCTTACCGAGCACGAATCCGCGGCCCTCAAAGCAATCGCGGAATCCGGAATGGCGATTGAGATCAATACTAACGGCTGGAATCTGCCCTGCGCCGAAGCTTACCCTTCACCGCGACTACTCAATCAGGCGCAGAGTCTCGGAATCTCTCTCATCATAAGCTCCGACGCGCACCACCCGCGCCGCCTCATAGAGAACTTCGACCTTGCCCGCGAGCTCGCGATCCAGGCGGGCTACATCGAATTGTCCCGGTTCGAAATGCGCCGCAGGACCGCCTACCCACTCTAGCGAACAGGACCACATGATCGGTCATTCCAGGCAGCTGGCAACCCTCCACACGCGCGACGGCCTTTCGCGAGAACGCCTCGAAGAGGTGCTTGCGGTCCTTACTGACCTGCGGGTGATCGTCGTCGGCGACTTCTTCCTGGACAAATATCTCGTCACCGATCCCCTGCTTTCGGAACGGTCCGTGGAGACTGGCCTGGAAGCGCGGCAGGTGACCCAGATCCGGTGCAGCCCCGGTGCCGCCGGCACCGTTACCAACAATTTATCGGCCCTCGGAGTCGGGCAGATACACGCGGTCGGCGTAATCGGGGACGACGGGGAAGGTTTCGAGCTGGAACGGGGCCTCCGCGCCACGGGCGTTGATACGGAAGGTCTGCTGCGATCTTCATCGCGGTTCACTCCGACCTACACGAAGCCCATGGTATCCGAATCCGCCGGCGAGCGCGAGCTAGAGCGCCTCGACATCAAGAACCGCTCCCTTCTCGAAGACTCCAACGAATCCGCCGTAATCGAACAACTTACAAACTTGATTGACAGTTCAATCCAAAATCCAAAGTCCAAAATCCAAAATCGAACTGCCGTCATTGTAGCTGACCAGGTGGAGGAGCATAACTGCGGCGTTGTTACGGACAACGTTCGGGAGTGGATTTGCCGACTGGCCGCCGAGGATCGTGAGCTCATCGTACTGGCGGATTCGCGGGCGAGGATAGGGCTGTTTCGGAACGTATACATAAAGCCGAATAAGGCGGAATCAGCGCGGGCGACGTCGTTCCGGTCGGAGGTCGGGCTCGTTACGTGGGAGGCGGCGGACGTTGCCAACGCCCTCTGCCAGCGGACGGCTAAGCCCGTATTCCTCACCATGGGCGAGGACGGCATGATCATTGCGACCGGAGCGGGCGTGATTCACGTCCTTGCGATGCCGGCGTCGCCGGAGGTAGATGTAGTCGGAGCCGGCGACAGCGTAACGGCCGGCATCATCAGTGCGCTCTGCGCCGGCGGTACACCCTTAGAAGCCGCCTGCCTGGGAAACCTCTGCGCCTCGGTAACCATCCGAAAAATCGGCGAAACCGGCACTGCCTCCCCGGACGAGCTCCGACTGGCGTTAAGCGGCGAATAAACCACAAAGACACAAAGACATGAAAACAAGCATCAGTCTTTTTGTGCCTTTGTGCCTTTGTGGTTCGAAACGCAGTCCTAACTGGACCGTCTGCGCGAGCTTCATCCGGGTTTGAATGGCGGCGCGTTGTCTTCGGGGCGGACGATGGGGGTGTACGGCTTGCCGGTACGGTCGGCAATAATCTGCGAGATGGAGTTAATTTGCTCCGTGCTAAAGGCCGGAACCGAGCGTAGAATCCGGTCGGAACTATCAACGAGGAAGAGCGCGGGCACGGCGGCGAGTTGATACCGCTCGGTGACGGTGAGATCGTCGTCTAAGAGTTGGGTGAATGTTGCCCCGTACTGGCGAATGAAGTCCCGAGTGTCCTGCTCATTCTCCTGAGCGATTCCCCAGATGCGGAATCCGGGACCGCCGTAGAACACCTGGAAGCGCTGCAGGTAGGGGAACGCGAATTGGCAGGTGCCACACGTTCGCTTCCAGAAAACGAACAGCAGCAGCCCGTCCTTGCGCGCGCTGATGGAATCGTTGACGCTCCCATCCAGCGAAGTGAGCGCAAAATCCTTGACCAGATCGCCAGCCGCCGGCGGTTCGGCCATTAGAATCTCCCGGAGGTCTCAAAAGACTGTCAAAGTGTACCTGTTACAAATCGGCAATCACTTAACCGATTCACCGTACCTGTTGACTGCGATCGTAGGGGCAGGTCCCCACAAATTGTATGACACCCAGCGCCTGCGCAGTTCCGTCTGAATATTGCGTAGACTGATGATAAGGGATACACTCGTATCGGAAACACAAGGAGCCGTGATGAGCGTGGACGAAAAGACGAAGCAGCGGATCGACCAGTGGATCAAGGATAATAACCTGAATCCGTACGGCGAGCCGCGCGACACGATGTACATGGGCGGCACCCCGCTCTTCAACGAAGCCACCGGCCAGAGCAAGGACAAGTACGAGTACATTCTGGAGAAGAATCCGGGGCTGCGGGAGAAGTGATCGAGTAATCAAGTGATCAAGTCAAGTCCGCCTCTACTCGATAACTGGATCACTGGATTACTGGATTACTGGATTACTGGATTACTTTCGCATGAGGAAACCACGATGAATGAAGGCAACCGAGGATTCCGCTGGCGATGGCTTGCTGTTGGGGCGCTTGCGCTTTCGGCAGTCCCCGCGCTGTGGGCCATGCTCCCAGGCCCGGTGAAGCAGATGCCGGTCAAGGTCGGGGAAGTCTGGGAAGTGCCTGGTGAGATCGTGGTGGACGTGCGCGACTCCGCGGGTCCGAACGATATTGCCGCCCTCGCGCGCGGCTTTTCGGTCAACTTCACGGGGTTCGACACCTACGTGAATCCGGGACGGATTCTGACCGTCAAGACGAGCCCGTCACTCGCCGCCGGTCTTCTTGCGCGGCTGCGGAATGACCCGAATGTTGAGCGCGCAGAGCCGCAGCGGCTCTTCAAGGCCTTCTGGACCCCAAACGATCCCCGCTTCAAGGAGCAGTGGAACTTCCAGCGGATCAATATGGAGAAGGCGTGGGACGTGTCTCAGGGCAAGGGCGTAGTGGTCGCCGTGATCGACACCGGAGTCGCCTTCGAGAAGGACGACAAGTGCTACTGGGCGCGGGACTTCAAGGACACGAAGTTTGTCCATCCATACGATTTTGTCGCCCGCGACAAGCACCCGAACGACGACCACGGGCGCGGCACGCACGTGTCCGGCACTATCGCGGAATCCACCGATAACGGCGAGGGCGTGGCCGGAATCGCGTTCAAAGCGCAGATCATGCCGCTCAAGGTCCTCACCAAAGAGGGCTACGGCAAGATGAGCGACATCGCCGCCGCCATCCGTTACGCCGCCGATAAGGGCGCGAACGTCATCAACATGAGCCTCGGCGGCCCGTTCCCCGATTCGGTCACCCGCAACGCCTGCCAGTACGCCTTCAAGAAGGGCGTCACCATCGTCTGCGCCGCCGGCAACAGCGGCCAGGAGGGCGTCGGCTACCCCGCCGCCTACCCCGAGTGCATCGCCGTCTCCGCCCTCGGCCCCACCGGCAAACTCAGCTACTACTCGTCCTGGGGCAAGCAAGTAGCCATCTCCGCCCCCGGCGGCGACAAACAACACGGCGAAGAAAAAGGGATTCTGCAGAACACTGTTCTTCGAAAGGAGGGTAGGAGCGCAGACTCGGAGACTATCGAATTCCTCTCGATGGTCCAACGCTATTCGTTCATCGACATGGTCAACGGTTCGCGAGAGACGTTCTGGAGTATCCAACGGCCACTTCGACCGACGAACGAGGAACCGCCATTTGAGAGAGAGGTCCAGGATTATCCTTCCAAGGGCTCGGCAGATTCAGGGTTCGAAGACGATTATTACTTCTTCCAGGGGACTTCGATGGCTTCGCCGCATGTGGCGGGGGTGGCGGCGCTGATCGTCTCGCAGGGGGTGAAGGACCCGGGCGAGGTGAAGGCGATCCTGCAGAAGTCGGCGCGGAAGGCGGGGCCGAAGGAGAAGTACGGCGCGGGCGAACTGGACGCCTACGCCGCCGCGAAGACCGCGGGCGACACGAGCCAGGTCTACTGGGAGCGGTTAGCGCTTCTCGGCGGAATCTGGTTCGCGGGAATCGGTCTCGGGCTCTTCCGCAGGCGCGGCTCCGGCCCATCCCCCATCAACGCCGCCATCGCGCTAAGCGTCGGGATGTACCTGCCGGACGTGATCACCTACCTGGCGGGATTCGATTCCATTTGGAACCTGCTGGGCCACAGCGTGCTGATTCCCGCCTACCTCGTGGTCTGGGAAGCGGAATCCCTCAAAGAGCGCCGATTCCTCGCCGTCCTCGCCCTCGCCCTCACCGTCCACCTCGGCTGGGACTTGGCCAGAGGCACCGCGCCGGCAATGGAAGCGGCGATGCCATGGCTCTGGACAAACGTCGTAGTCGGATTCGGCGCGTTTTTGACGGGACTGCGTAGAGCGTAGTAATCAAGTAATCAGTGATCAGTAATCAGTCATCAATAAAGACCTTGAGTGTCGTTACTGATCACTGGTCACTCAGAATCCGGCGGTCCCACTAACGGCAGCGGCTTGGGCCGGTGGTAGGTGGCGGCTTCCTGGTGCTTGTATTGCGGTTCGGCGGCGGATTCCGCTTCCCGAGCTTCCAGGAATCCGTCCGGCAGCGGCTGCTGTGCGGCGTAGATGAGGGCGCCGAGCTGTTCAGCCTCGCGGGCCCGTGAAACGTCGTCGTCGTTGATCTGTTTCCCCACGGGGATCAGCACCTCGCCGCGAATGTCGGTCACGTCCATTCCTGTATACCGACCGATGTAGCGACGCGCCTCCACGTACTGGTCAACGGAATTGAGAGAGCGGTTCTCCTGGCCGGAATCCGTCTGCGCATAAGCGTCCTGCGCCTTCTCCTTCAGGTCCTGTGCCTGCCCCTTAACCACCGTGGAAGTAAGCAGGTGCAGCTTGCCCGCAGAATTAGCATGCTCGATGGCGGAATCGTCGATCACATGCCCCGCTTCCACGATCACCGCGCCGGAATCGTCAAGCACCGTCTGGCCGGCCACCTTGCCGCGCACGAACGCCACTTGCTGGTCCGCGACGACTTCGGCCGCTTTATCGCGTATCTGCCCCAGCGACTCCGCCACACTTTCAAACCAATCTCGCGCCATTGTCCGGATCATACCTCCGGTATTCCATATGTGATCAGTTATCAGTAATCAGTTATCAGTGATCAGTGCACAGCCGTTACTGACTATTGATTACTGATTACTAATTACCGGCTTTCTCCCAGAACGTATCCAATACGTGCGCCCTCATATTTGCCGCGCGAGCCATCACGAAGAGTAGGTCCGAAACGCGATTGAGGTAGCGGATGATCTCGGGATTCACTTCTTCATGGTGGCTGAGGCCAACCACGCGGCGTTCTGCGCGTCTACAAATGGCCCGGGCGAGGTGAATGTGCGCTGCCGGTCGGGAGCCGCCGGGGAGGATGAACTGCGTTAGCGGCGGTACCTCGCCTTCCAACATGTCGACATGGCGCTCAAGCTCCCCCGCGGCTTCCGGACCAATCCTCTGTACGGTTACCTGTCCCCGCGATTCGTCCTCCGACCCCGGAGTCGCAAGGTCCGCCCCCACCGCGAAAAGTTGATTCTGCAGCTTCCGAATCAAATCGCGGAGGTCCAGGTCCTCCAGGTGTGAAAGCGCCACCCCCAGCGCCGAATTCAGCTCATCCACCGCCCCAAACGCATCCACGCGCAGGTCATCCTTCGACACGCGCTGCCCGCCAAACAGCCCGGTCTCACCGGAATCACCAGTTTTGGTATAAATCTTAGTCATGTGAGGGCTGATTCCGATTCCAATGTAAAATGCAAAGTTAGCAATGCAAAACTAGCAATGAAAGACCCCGGACAGCGGCTTCCTGGGGTCCTTCACTTTGCATTGCTAATTGCTAACTTTGCATTTTACATTTGAATCCATTTCCTACTTCTTGAACACGTCCGCGTTGATCTTGATAAAGTGCTGCTGGTCGGCTGGGACGTCGGAATCCGCGAAGATGGCGGTTACGGGGCATTCCGGCTCGCACAAACCGCAGTCGATGCACTCGTCCGGGTTGATATAAAGCATGTCGTACGGTTCGGTGAACTCGTGGATGCAGTCCACCGGGCAGACCGTCACGCAAGACTTATCCTTCACTCCAATACAGGGCTCGGCAATTATATAGGTCATGAGGATCGTAACCTCCGGAATGGTAATGCGTAATCCGTAACCCGTAGTCCCAATACGCTTTACGCAATACGCTTTACGCAATACGCCCATTATGACACAGGCAGGTTTCTTCTCGCCAGATGCCCGGCCGCTTCTTCCTCCCGAAGGTCCTTAACGAGGGAACCGATGGCTTCCGCCAGCACCCCGGTGCCGTGCTCCAGCGCCTCGCGACCCTTCATACCGCCCGTGATCGTCTCAACCGGGATCGCCTTCCCGAACCGCATCAATACGGGCCGCCCGGACCTGCGCGGTCGAAACTTACCGTGTGGGATTATTCGCTCCGTACCGACGAGCCCGACCGGCACAATCGGGACGTTCGCGCGAATTGCCAGCATGATGACTCCGGGCTGAATGGGGTCCAGCACGTTCGTCTCGGTAATGTGTCCCTCGGGGAAAATCACGAGCGCCTCGCCCGCTTCGAGCAGCTTTTCCGATCTCCGCAACGCCGCCCTGTCCGGCGAATCCTGCTTCACCGGGAAAGCGCGAAGCCATTTACAGATCGTCCGAAGCACCGGCACCGCGAATATCTGGGTGCTCGCCATAAAGTATGCCGGCCGCGTGAGTCCTATCCCCACCGGTAGCGGGTCCGCGATGCTCAAGTGGTTCGGCGCAATGATCACCCCACCCTTCTCCGGCACATTCTCTTCCCCGTCGATCCGAAGCCCGCCCGTGACCCAGAAGGCAAACCTTCCGACCGCGTATATCAGACTCCGCAGAATCCAGTACAGCACGTCCTCATCCTCCAATACATCCTACACTCGGATTCTACGGCACGTAGCCGGGCAATGTCCTGGGGCCAAAGACCCATTTACTCATACCTCACGGCCTATATTATGCCGGACTGAAGCGCAGGGTTCAGGGTTCGGGGTACAGGGGACAGGGCCCAAACCGCGAACGGGTAAACTGAATCCAATGCTTGGGCGCCGAATCCCTCGATCCAATTCCTTGGCGTCCTTGGCGTCTTGGCGGTTCATTCCGTTTTCCGTTTTCCGGAGTTATCCATGTCCCTAGACGAGCTTTGCATAAATACGATCCGGTTCCTTGCTGTCGATGGCGTTCAAAAAGCTAATTCGGGGCATCCGGGGCTGCCAATGGGGGCGGCGCCGATGGCTTACGCGCTCTGGACGCGGCACCTGAAGCACAACCCCAAAGACCCGCAGTGGCCCGATAGAGACCGATTCGTCCTCTCCGGCGGCCACGGCTCCATGCTTCTCTACAGCCTGCTCCATCTCACCGGCTACGACGAGATGACCATGGAGCAGCTCCAGTCCTTCCGACAATGGGGCCGCAAAACGCCTGGACACCCGGAATCCCATCTCGCGCATTGCATCGAGACCACGACCGGCCCGCTCGGGCAAGGATTCGGTGCAGCCATCGGCATGGCTATCGCCGAAGCCCACCTCGCCGCCCGCTACAACCGCCCCAACCGCACTATCGTAGACCACCACACCTACGTTCTCGCATCCGACGGCGACATGATGGAAGGGTTGGCGAGCGAAGCCGCCTCCGTCGCCGGCCATCTCCGACTGGGGAAGCTGATCGTCCTTTACGACTCCAACCACATCTCCCTGGCGGGCGGGACATCCCTCTGTTTCTCGGAGGACGTCAATAAGCGTTTTGAGGCATACGGCTGGCATACACAGACCGTACCGGACGGCAACAGTGTCGAAGCGATCGATTCCGCGCTGCGAGCCGCAAAAGCGGAATCCGCTAAGCCGTCTCTCATCACCATCAACACGATCATCGGCTACGGTTCGCCGCACAAGGCCGGCACGTCCGAAGTCCACGGTAACCCCCTCGGACCGGACGAAGTCATCGCCGCAAAGCGGAATCTGGGTTGGCCGGAAGATAAGACATTCTACATTCCGGACGAGGCGTTGAATCACTTCCGGCAGGCCGTCGACCGCGGGGCGGCGGTTCAGCGCGAATGGCACTCCACCTTCGACTCCTGGGCCAACGAGAATGCGGTGCAGGCAAAGGAGTGGGCGGACGGATTCAGCAAGACGCTTCCCGCCGGTTGGGATCGCGAAATTCCAACATTCGGTGTCGAAGAGACTGTCGCCACGCGCGCATCCGCCGGCAAGGTCCTTAACGCCATCGCGAAGAACTATCCGGCCCTCATCGGCGGCTCCGCGGACCTGAATCCGTCCACCAACACCGTCCTCAAGGGATACGGCGACTTCGAGAGTCCCTCGATCCCACACGAGAAAGTAGACGGAGCGGTCGGCGGCGAATGGAGCTACGCTTCGCGAAATCTCCACTTCGGAGTGCGGGAACACGCAATGGCCGCCGCCTGCAACGGAATCGCCAACCACGGCGGCCTCCGCCCCTACTGCGCCACCTTCTTCAACTTCCTGGACTATCTCAAGCCGTCTTTGCGCCTGGCCGCGCTCATGGAGCTCCCGGTGGTCTATGTCTTCACGCACGACAGCATCGGGCTGGGAGAAGACGGCCCCACCCACCAGCCCATCGAGCAGCTCGCCACCCTTCGCGCCACGCCGCATATGACCGTCATCCGCCCCGCCGATTCCAACGAATCCGCCGAAGCATGGCGAGTCGCAGCGGAGCACCAGGTCGGCCCCGTCGCCCTCGTCCTCACCCGCCAGAAACTACCAACGCTGGACCGGAATCGCTACGCTCCGGCGGAGGGCCTCCGGCGGGGCGCATACATTCTCAAAGAAGCTGACGGAGGTAACCCGGAAGTAGTCCTCATCGCCACCGGTTCAGAGGTGGCTCTCATCGTGAAGGCCGAGGAACTGCTCGCGGGACAGGGCGTGCGCGCACGGCTCGTCAGCATGCCCTCCTGGGAGCTGTTCGAAGCCCAGACTCCGGATTATCGCGACCGCGTGCTTCCACCCGGCGTAAAGAAACTGGCCGTGGAGGCAGCCGCATCCCTGGGATGGCACCGCTGGGTCGGCCCGGACGGCGACGTCATAGCCCACGACCGCTTCGGCGCCTCCGCCCCCTACGAGCGTGTCTTCAAGGAATTCGGCTTCACCGCCGAAAACGTTGCCAACCGTGCCCTCGCCCTTCTCGGCCGCCCGCCAATTCCGACTGAACCCGCCACCGTCCCCGCCGAAGGAGCTACGAGACCCACCGAAGGCCATTCGTGAACTTGGACTGCGGCGGCTCGACGCCGCTTTCAGCTACCGAGCTGCAGACGAAAAACAGAGCGGCGTCCAGCCGCCGCACTTGTATGGTTTAGGCATCGGTGGTGGATAATGGCCTTAGGGTCTCGGTACGCACTTCCCGCACGTTGTGACGGACGTTTGGAGACCACTCATACCCATTGCCCACCAC
>JBKJZI010000071.1:0-9633 GCA_046715155.1 Chthonomonadales bacterium
CTCCACACTTCCATCCTGGTTCTGTTGCTTTCCCCCGCCCTCGCACGGGCCGAGCCGCCTGAGATCCTCGGAATCCTTCCTCCTGGCGGGATGCGTGGGAGCTCCGTCATCGTTCAGGTGACTGGCAAGAATCTGCAAGCGACTACAGCGATACTTTCCGGTAAGGGGATCGCCGTGGAATCCTTGGAGCCTTCTGCCGGCGGGGATTCGGCGGTCTTAAAACTGAAGATCGAGAGTGATGCTCATCTAGGTCCGCGGGAAATGCGCTTTACTTCACCTAAGGGCGCGTCGAATGCTTCGCGTTTCTGGGTGGATGTCTTTCCGGATGTGGTGGAGAGCGAGCCGAACGATGAGGCGTCCTCCGCCCAGGCATTGTCGCAGTCTCCCGTGGTCGTGAATGGCAGGTCGCAGGCTGCCACCGACCGGGATACTTACTCATTCCAGGCTAAGGTAGATGAGACGTGGGTGTTTGACTGTGTCGCGGCGCGAATTCGGTCGCGCATGGATCCTGTTTTGGAACTGCGGGACCAGGCGGGCAACACTCTCAAGGTCGCGCAATCTACCTGGGAGAACGATCCCCGGCTGGTCTACAAGTTTACTCAGGACGGGCCGTATTATCTCACGGTGCGCGATACTCAGTTCTACGGAGGGCCGGAGTACGTGTACCGTTTGACGGTGGGGCAGATTCCGGCGATCCAGGGGCATACCCCCCGCGGAGAGAGACCGGGGCGGCCGCTCGGACTGGAGATCGAAGGGGTGAACTTGCCCAGGCCCCGTGCTATCGTCAGCATTCCGGCCGATGCCACGCCGGGCTTGTTCTGGACGGTCGCGGAGACTGCCAAAGGGCCAACTCTGCCGATCGGACTGCTGGTGGGTCCGTATCCGGTGACCGGCGTCACGGAGACGGATGCCACGATGCCTTTGCCGCTGCTGCCGGCTTACATTGACGGAACATTCAACCGATTCCCGCGTTACCGGTTCTTCTTCAGAGGAACTACGAAGGATGAATTCCACTTCGAAGCATGGGCCCGCAGGATCGGCTCCCGTGTAGACCCCGGGCTTCGGATCACGGATTCCGCCGGCAAGGAAGTGGCGGCGAACGACGATATCACGTCCGGCACCGTGCTTTTGGAGGGCAGAGGGAAGGATTCGCGGCTGACATTCAAGCCTGCAGTCGATGGGCTTTATACGCTGGAGATTCGCAACGTCGAGGAGAAGATGGGGCCTGATTGCTATTACCGAATCGAGGCGCGCCGACAGGAACCCGATTATGCGGTGAATCTCAATCTCGACCGAATCCACGTAGGGGCAGGCGGCACGGTGGTGTTTACGGTCAATGCAGAGCGGTTTGGTGGGTTCGCCGGCCCGGTCACTGTCACGCCGCGTGACCTACCGGAGGGTGCCAGTTTTAGCGGTGGCGTCATCGCTCCGGGGCGCGGCAGCGTGGAGGTAACTATCACCGCGCCGGCCACACAGCCGTTGGGAATCAAGGATATCCGAATCGTGGGCGAAGCGCCGCTGGCGGGGAAGCCGGCGTATCGTATCGCGACGCCGCGCGACGACTATATGCATAGGCATGCGAATCCGGCGCTCTTCGGGGACGAGCCGTATGTGAAGCCTTATCGCCCCTCCGAGATGCTGCTGCTGGGCGTGGTGGCGCGCGCCGAACCATTTAGCCTTGCAGTCGAACCGGCGTCGATCACTCTCGCCCCTGGGCAAAAGGTGGAGATCACTGTTAGGGCTGCGAGGAGTCCGGGGGCGGATGGTGAGATCAAGTTGGAGTTTCGCGGACTTCCGGAGAAGGTGACGGCGTCGCCCGCCGTGATTCCGGCGAAGCAGAACGAGCTGAAGATAACTCTTACTGCTGCCGGCGATGCGCCGCTTACTTCGACGAATCTTGTGGTAGTTGGCCGACTTGACCGGGCGTCGCAGCCCTCCCCCGCTGTCCCAGTCCTAATAAAGAAGTAATCCCAGAATAGCCTCCGGCCACTGAACGGGGATTCAAATCCCCGTCTGGCCGCAATCGTCCTCCGGACGAACGGGAGGGCACGTCGCTCGACGGAAGGATGATTATTGGTGGCCGGCATCTATTGGCCGGTTTCGACGCTCTATTCGGATTCGCGGGGATCGGGGTTGTTGACGACGCGGGCGGTTTGGGCCTCGCGATAGCCCTGGAGTGTCGCTGCGTGGTGCGGGTATTTCAGGGCGAGGATGGCCGTGGCGAAGAGGGCCGCATTGACTGCGCCCGCGCGGCCGATGGCGAGGGTGCCGACTGGAATCCCGGCCGGCATTTGCACGATGGAAAGCAGTGAATCCATACCGTTCAGGGCCTTCGACTGCATGGGCACGCCGAGTACAGGAAGCGGGGTTTTGGCGGCTGCAACGCCCGGAAGATGGGCTGCTCCGCCTGCAGCGGCGATGATCACTTCCAGTCCCCGTTTGGCCGCCGATTCGCAGTATTCGAACAAGCGGTCCGGCGCCCGGTGGGCGGAAATCACACTAACCTCGTACGGGACCTCCAGCGCGTCCAGGGTCTCGGTGGTGTGAACCATCGTCTCCCAGTCCGACTTAGAGCCCATGATGATGCCGACAAGCGGTCCGTGCGTATTCTCTGCCATCGTTACCAGTCTATCTCCGTAGGGAAGAATTCGTCGATCAAATTCATGTAATAGGGTTTAAGGGCGTTAACGTCCGGACGCTGAAGACCCTTGGAGTAAAGATCGTACGGGTTGAAGGCCTTTACCCAACGGAGCATCTCCCGGTCTCGCTCGTCCGTAAGGTGAGAGTAATCACCTTCCTTGTGCCACGCGTAGAAGGAATGGTACCGGATCATGCTCAAGGCTTCCTCGGGAAGATGGTCCTTGACGACGTGATAGAGATACTCGTCGTGGCCCCAGGAGAGGTGGACGTTGTTCAACCCGCAGCCTTTCTCGTAGATTCCGTTCGGGGTTTGGTATTCCGGCACGCGAGAATCCGGATTCAGCGCAAAGAACTCGGGGAAAACGACACTGTCAGAATAGCGGCAGCCCACCGGGAAGGTGTCTCCGACGACGGCCCATTGCGGCTCGCCGAAGAGGCATAAGATCTTGCCCAGGTCGTGGATGAGGCCGGTGAGGATGAACCAGCGCGGATGGCCATCCTGGCGAATGGCCTCGGCGACCTGCATCAGATGTTCGATCTGGGAAAAGTCGACGTCCGGATCGCTGTCATCCACGAGCGTGTTCAAGAACTCCATCGCCTCCCAGACGCCCATGCGGCGCTTCTGTCTCGGCAGATACTCGCGTTTTTTTGCCAACACAAATTCCAGCGTCTGATTTGCATGGTTTAGGCGGTAAAACTCGCGTACCGATGGGCGCGCTTGCGCCTCGTAGTCCCGGAATCGGTCCTTGTCCTTCGCCAGGTTCCGGTCGGCGACGGCGTCGCCGTACCGCGCCTGAATTACTTCTTCCCAGTCGTCAAGGTCCTCTAGAGGGCCTGCGGTCGCTATATCCATGGGTTACCTAATCAAGTCTAGTGTCTGATTCTGCGACGGTCAGTGTACGTCCTTCTCGAGTCGGACAAAGGGGCGGTTCGCGAACCGCCCCTACACATCGGGAGCTGCTTCGGATTCAGAGGCTGGTGGGGGGGCGCCTGGTTTGCGGCGGTGGCGGATGAATTCGATGATGGCGGGGAGGATGGAGATGAAAATGATGGCGAGGACTATGAGCGTGAAGTTCTTCTTTACAATGGGGAGGCCGCCGAAGAGGTATCCGAGGGTGACGCAGGAGCCGACCCACAGTGCCGCGCCGGCGACGCTGTAGGCCAGAAACCGCGGGTAGGTCATGGCGCCGATTCCGGCGACGAAAGGGGTGAAGGTGCGCACGATGGGGACGAAGCGGGCGATGATGATGGTTTTGCCGCCATATTTCTCGAAGAAGGCGTGCGTCTTGGCGAGGTGTTTGCGATTGAGAAATCGGGAATTCTCGTTCCGCAGAATCCGGGGGCCGAGAAACTTGCCGATGAAGTAGTTGGTATTATCTCCGGCGAGCGCGGCGGTCATGAAGATGAGGTACAGAAGCCAGAGGTCTAGCCCGGCGCTGTTGACGAGCGCCCCGGACGCGAAAAGGAGCGAATCGCCGGGAAGGAACGGCGTGACTACGAGGCCGGTCTCGCAGAAGACGATGGCGAAGAGGATGAAATAGATTCCGGTATGGTAGCGGTCTACGAGGGCGGCAAGATGTTCGTCAAGGTGAAGGAAAAAGTCAATAAACGCGGGGATTAAGTCCAATTAGGCCTCCGTGGCCGCCGCAACGGGCTTGATGGACGCCTGGAGGACGGAATCGTATACTTCGATCACGCGGTCTGCCATTGCGGAGGGGGTATACCGTCGGGCGTTGCGCAAACATGATTCCCGCATCTCTTGCCGCACTTTATCATACTTCAAGAGCGACCGAATCGCGGCGGTAAAGTCCTCACGTTCCGCGCGGACGACCAGGCCATCCTCTCCGTTCGTCACCGTTTCTGGGGCGCCTCCTTCATTTACCACTACAGCGGGTGTGCCGGCGGCCCGCGCCTCCGCCACGACGAGGCCCTGAGTTTCAGTAGTAGAGCCGAAGACGAGAACGTCCGCAGCAGCATATACCGAATCCAGCTCCTGCCGCGGAATCGGGCCGGCGAATTGAATCCTCTCGGAAAATCCACCGGCGTTGGCCCGACGTTTCAGCGCTTCCGCGTGCGGACCGCCTCCTACGATGAGAAGGCGTGCATCGGGAAACTCCGCCGCAATGTCCTCGAATGACTCCAGAATGAGCTCGATGTTCTTTTCTCGCGCCAGCCGCCCGACGTAGAGGAGCAATGGAGCGTTTCGAGGGACTTCCCACCGGTCCCGCACCTCCCAGGTAGTTTCCGGACTCATCAACTCGGGCGGGGGAATCGGAGTGCCGGTCGGAATCACTTCCACGCGGCAGGTCACTCCGTAGCGGCGGAGATTCTGTTCGGCCACCCGGGAGGGGACGATAGCACAGGCGCAATCGTTGTAGAAGCGAGGTAACCACCAATCCATTAGCCGCTGAGTGACCAAACCGGGCATGAAGAACACGTAGTGGACGTACTGCTCGTAGAGCGTGTGGTAGGTCGTGACGTGGGGGATTCCGTAGCGGCGCGAGATGCGCATTGCCAGGATTCCCATGAAAAATGGGCTTTGTGAATGCAGAATGTCCAGGTTGAGGTGTCGTATGTCACGCTTGAGGCGGGGAAACCAGGGGTACGGGACGGGGTATTCCGCGTTCATTGTGGTCAGGACCGAGGGGACACGTAATACGAACGCGGAGGAGTCATGGTGGTCCGGATAGTGCGGGGCGAGGGCGACGACGTGATGATGGCGCACGCGCAATTCGTCGATCAACGTACGGACCGAGACCGCGACGCCATTCGTGATGGGCTCGTAACTTTCCGTGAATATTCCAATGCGCATGGTTCATCTGAGGGTAAGTCGCGCATATAAAATGCACGGCAGGCAATTCAGCGATGTCCTTCGGACAGGGTCAAAGCGTGCATATAAAATGCACGGCAGGCAATTCGGCGATGTCCTTCGGACAGGGCAAGTCGTGCATATAAAATGCACGGCAGGCAATTCAACGATGTCCTTCGGACAGGGTCAAAGCGCAAGCGACCGATTCAGTTTACGATTCTTTGCGGCTTTGCGCTTCGAGGAATGCCAGGACATCAGAGAGTTTGAAGCGGCGCTGGTCGCCCTGGGTGCGCTGGTGGGTCAACATCCCCTTGTTTGTGTATCTGCGGACGGTCGTCGGGCACACGTTGAGCACGCGGGCGGTATCTTCCAGGGAGAGAGTAGGGTCGAGCAGCCGGCTAATTAGATCTATGCGAGATTCCTTGAACTGGCGTTTATAGGAGTTCTGGGCAACCTCATCGGAATCCATGGCGATCAAGACCTGCAGGTGTTTCGGCACCAGATTCCAGAGCTTGTCCGGGTCCAGCGGCTGGATGTTCTCCGCCGGGGCCGCTGGACGCGCGTGCCGGGCGCGCGGCCTTTCCGAGACTGCGGAAGAGGGGCGGACGATTCCGACTTTTCCGACTTGCTGGACTTGTCCTTCGGCTTGGGGAGTAAAGACGGGCTGTAACGGCTCATTCAGAGCAGGCTCGTCTGAGTCCGGTCGGACCGGAGCCTCTGCCTGGCCGATCGGCGCCAAGGGCGTCTCCGGCATGGAAGGCGCGGATTCCACGGTCTCGAGCGCACGCGAGCGGAGAAACGGAATGTAATCGTCCAGTGCGGGCAGAGCGGATTCTTCCGCGGGCGGCTGGACTCGGGAGTGCTGGATGATCTGTCTCGGCTCGACGTAGTCCGGATTAGGCGCAGTGTACTCGCTAAAGGCCGGCGCCGTGGAGGGATCATCCGACGTGATTGTTGGCTCTTCGGATTCCGCGATCGGACCTTCTTGCTCGGCCTCCGCAGTCGTGACGGATTCTTCGCCCTCATCCATGAATTGGTCGTCCAGCCACTTTTGATAATCATCCATTCTCATGACCCACCCCCTAGATGACCAGCATGGCATCGCCGAAGCTGAAGAAACGGTAGCGCTCCCGCACTGCTTCCTGGTAAGCGTTCAAGGCATTCTCTCTGCCGGCGAATGCCGATACGAGCATGAGCAGCGTGGATTTTGGTAGGTGAAAGTTGGTAAGTAGCCCCTTCACCACATTAAAGCGGTAGCCCGGATAGATAAACAGGCGCGTTTCGCCCTCGCCGGCCACGATGTGCCCGGATTCCGCTCCGGCCGATTCGAGGACCCGAACGCTCGTCGTGCCGACAGCCACGATTCTCCCCGGTGAGGAGTTGATGATCTCCGCATCTCGTTCGCAGACGCGATAATGTTCACCGTGCATCAGATGCTCCTCGATCTCTTCGGTCTTCACCGGGCGGAACGTGTCCAGCCCGACGTGCAACGTTACGCGAGCAAGGCGGATTCCGCTGTATTTCATCCCGGCCAGCATTTCGGGCGTGAAATGCAGCCCCGCGGTGGGCGCGGCGGCTGAGCCGGGTACTTCCGCGAAAACCGTTTGGTAGCGTTCCTCGTCTTCAAGTCTCTGCTTTATGTATGGCGGGAGCGGCGCACTTCCCGAGCGAAATAGGCGGTCGCGCTCCTGGACCGATGCGAAGCGGAGTCGCCTTCCGCCTTCTTCTGTCGTCGACACTACTTGCGCTTCCATGTACTCGCCGGGTGCGATTATCAGCCTGAGCCTTGCTCCCGGACGAATGGAGCGGCCAGGGCGAACCAGGGCCTCACAATCTAGGTCATTCACGGGGCGCAGCACTAAGGCTTCCGCCAGGAGGCCGTTCTCACGCAGCGCGGCGAGTCTTCTCGCGATTACTCGCGTGTCGTTTAATACGAGTGTGTCTCCCGGCTGCAGGAAGCTGGGAAAGTCCGCGAAATGCCGGTGTTCGATGCGGCCCGAATTGCGTTCGAGAACGAGCAGCCGGGATTCGCCGCGCGGTTGAGGCGTCTGCGCGATAAGTTCTTCCGGCAGGTGATAGTCAAAGTCGGCGGTACGCATCGCGACGGTCGTTCTTGGGGTGATTGTAGCGCGAGCGGGGGGTATGGGTCAAGGATTCCGCGAAATCTTGTACAGACGGCATACGGGAATCCGATTAGTTCGACTGACCGAACCGGGCGACTCAAGTCGCGGCAACAAGTACGCGAAGTCCACCTGCGTGGACTAGATGCTGCTGTAGGGGCGGGTTTCCCGCCCGGTTGGTCTCATAACATCGGTGAGAAGGGCGGGGAAACCCCGCCCCTACGAGTCGAAGCCGGTCGACTGTATTGTTGTTGGAGCGGTTTCAACCGCCGGTTTTGCAATTCAATCTTCCCAGACGCCGACGAGGATGTTGTTGTCCTCGACTTTGACCTCGTAGGTTTTTAGCCAGAAGCCGCCGGCGTTGGTGCAGTCTCCGGTGGGGAGATCGAAGCGGAGGTGGTGGCGGCGGCAGATGACTTCGCAGCCTTCGAGGCGGGCGAGGTCGAGACTCTCATTCTGGTGTGGACAGAGGGCCGTCGAGGCGAAGAATCCGCCGTCTTCCGTGTGGTAGAGGACCAGATCTCCCTCTTCTGCAACATTTACACGCTTGCCGGTGCCCTGCGGAATCTCACTCGTGGACGCGGCGCGGTGGAAGACTTTGCGCATCAGCCACCGAGCTGACTCATGTTGCGGCCGACCGGGGCCACTCCATCCTCCAGCCGGTGCTCCCAGGGTTTATGTCGGACGGTGACGCGGAACAGGTCTGCGATGTCCTCGTCTGTGGCGCCCGACCGCAGGGGAGTCCGAAGGTCCACTTCTCCGTCGGCCATGAGGCAGGGGCGAAGGAATCCGTCGGCGGTGAGGCGGAGGCGGTTGCAGTTACGACAGATGTCGTTGGTGATTTGTGAGATGAATCCGACCGTGCCGGACGCGCCCGGAATCCGGAAGCTGCGCGCCGGGCCGTTCGTTATCACCTCGGCCGGCTCCAGTGGGCCAAAGACGCCCTCGATGCGATTCCGGATGTCTGCGGCGGAGATGAACATCTTACGCATCTGCGGCGCGTTGAGCATACCGTCGCCTGTGGAATGGGAAATGCGGATTGCAGAGAAGGTGGAGCTCGCCGATTCCGCATAGACGGTCACGTTGCCGGAGCTTTTGTAGCCTTGCGGGGCCGATAGTGCAAAGAAGGTGTTTAGAGAATCGTCCCCGGTAGACCAGTTGATGGGCATCAGCTCGATGAAGCGCACGTCGAAGGTTGATTCCAGCGTGAGCCGCGCGAAGTCTACGATCTCGTCGTCGTTTACGCCGCGCATGGCGACACAGTTGAGTTTGAGCGGAGTCAGGCCGGCTTCCTGGGCGGCGTCGATTCCGTCGAGGACGTCTTGCAGGTTGCCTCGGCGGGCGATGGCCTGGAAACGATCGGGGCGAAGCGTGTCGAGGCTGATGTTGACCCGGTTGAGGCCGGAATCGGCGAACTCTCGAGCGTAGCGTGCGAGCAGCATCCCGTTGGTCGTCATCGAGATATCTTCGACTCCGGGAATGGCGCCTACGGCGGCAACGAGCTTATTGATGTCCTTGCGAACGAGGGGCTCCCCACCGGTCAGCCGGACCTTACGCATGCCAAGGCCCGCGGCGATGCGAAGGAGGCGCTCGATCTCCTCGAACGTGAGGATCTCCGCTTTGGGGGCGATGGGCGCGCCCTGCTCGGGCATACAGTAGACGCAGCGAAAGTTGCACCGGTCCGTAACGCTGACCCGGAGATAATCAATGGTTCGCCCGAAAGAATCGATGAGTGGCATACGGTCGTATTTGCTCGTTCGATTACGATTACGTTTACGATCTACGATTCGTTTAATGCAAAACGCCGCCCGGGGGCGGCGTTGAAGATGTTGGTGCCCAGGAGAGGACTTGAACCTCCAAGCCCTTGCGGGCACTAGACCCTGAACCTAGCGTGTTTGCCAATTTCACCACCTGGGCGCGGTTCGGCATATTATACAGGCGCGGGTAAACTCGTGTCAACAGAATCCACCTAACCGAGCCGGAACGAAACGCAAAGTCGAATTGGGAGGGCGAGGCTCCTGCCGAGCTTCCTTCTCTATCCCAATTGGCCGGGTAGTATTAGCT
>JBKJZI010000072.1:0-16886 GCA_046715155.1 Chthonomonadales bacterium
GTTTGTCGAGCGGGTGTGCCAGATGTTATAGCGAGTCTCGCCGCCCTTGCCGGTCGTTTTGTCGTCATTGGTCAGGATCAGGTGAAGCTCGCCCTGTCGGTCCACCACCACGTTGTGGCAGGCCCAGATTCCGGCGTCTTGAGGCAGAGTGCAGAGCTTTTCAAACTCGGACCAAGTGCGGCCGCCGTCCGAGGAGTAGCGCGCGGACACATTAGGGCCGCTGGTAAAGACGCCCATGAGCCTTCCATCCGGCAGCGGCGTCATGACGGTGTAAGGCAGTACCAGCTTCTCCAGGCTGGGAGGTCGCGCTGCTTGCCGCGATCCGGCAGTTGACGGAAGCGCAGCCAGGGTCGCAACCGTGATAAGCCAGGCGGTAATCGTTTTTCTGTCTGTCATGGCATTTCGTCCCAGTTCGATAGCGCTCAACTCTTTCGACGGCTGCCGCTAGCCGCCCCACACGGGCGGATAGCGGCCGTCCATAACGTTTCCCCCCAGGCGATGGAAGTAGTAGTATGCTTGGTTACGGATTCCCGCTTTCACTTGCGCTCGCATCTCCTCCAGGCGGCCCAGTCGGGAGATAGTCGTCCAGCGCAGGATATCGTTATCGGACGCGTCCCACATGGCGATTCCGTCGGCGCCCCTTTCGTGGTAGGAGATCGCCTCCTCCAATAGAGGCTTTAACTCGCGGTTGGCGGGCGCCACGCGGACCGGAATCCCCTTGGGCCGGCACACGTCCAGAAAGAACTTCAAATCGACATCGCGGCTTGTCGCGCCGAATGCGCCAAATTCGTACTCGAATGGGAACGGGCGGTAGACGAAGACCTGGTCCAGGAGCCCTTCCGCCACGAGCCTCCGTACGTCGACGCCGAACCGTAGGTTGTCCGATTCCGTCGGGAGCAGCATCGCGCTGATTTCCAACCGTTTGCCGTTGGCCCGCCGTTTCTGCTCTTCGTCCATCGCCGCCCGGAGGTCCTGGAAGAACGTAAGGACCAGGTCAGTGCGCAGGCGTGAAATTCGCGGATCGGACTCGGGAACGGTTCGAGGATCGGCGCTATGCGTCTGTTCGAACAGGTCACGGAACGGCTCTTCATAGAGAGTCAGCGGGAAAGCGCGGTTGAACACTAAATGCGCACCGTCCGCGCCGAACCGAACCATCTCCTTGAGAAGATCCAGCAGGTGCTTGCGCACCGCCGGAACGGCCCAGCTCAGGCGCGTCACCGGAGTGCCGTCGCGGTCTTCGCAACGCCATTCGGGATGGTTCTTGTAGAAGGGCGTTTCCCAAAAGTCCGTGAATGGCTCCACGAAGCTCCACCCTCCAGGCCGAATACCTACGTGCACCTTGATTCCCATGGAATGCGCGCCGTCGATCATTACTTTCATCGGGTTGATCTTTTTGCGCGCCAGCTCTCGGACCGCCTCGGAGAAGTACCGGTGGCCGGGCATCAAGTAGTCATCCATCTCCTGGCCCGCCATACAGCCGACCTTCGTGGGGTAGCTCACCTTGTCCGCCCCGAAGGACTGGAGAATCAGCGTGTCGACATCGGTGCCCCGATAGTGTTCGACTTCGGCCAGCAGCTCCTCGGCGCTGGTGGGACGCCGATAGTAGATGAAGCTGAATCCATCGATGGTGACAGTCATGCCACGGCGAGCCTTGGTCTCCCGGTCGGCTTTCAATCCGGCGACTTCCGCGGGCGTAAGGGGAATCAGTTTCACGTACGCCACGCCGCAGCCGGCCTTGTAGCCGGCGGACTGCTGCGCGATCTCCAGAGTCTCGCCGCCCTTGAGCTCGGCAACCTTGAAGAATGCATCCTGCACGTTCCCGAACTGCGCATTGCTTGAGTTTTGGCGGGGAACCGGGGCCGGATCGCCGCTTAACTGTAGCCAGGCCAGGCTCGAGCCTTCCGCTCCGTTGTAGACGCCGACGAAGATGGCGTGCCAGCCGTTCACGGCCAAGCGGATTCGAACGGGCGGGGCATCAGTCTCCTGCGAAGCCCAGATCAGAGTCCCTTTCGGGCCGCCGGTCAGCTCGTACGGGATGGCTTTCCAGCGGCGACGCTTCATCGTCGGCGAAGTTGCCGTCCCAGGCTGGACCTGCGTCATGTCGGTCAGCACCACCGCTTTTTCGGCATTCGCCCAGTCCGTCGCCTGCGCGGAGGCCCAGGGTGGAATCCTCGCGGAATGCTGTTCCGCCCTGCCGCTCGCGCCGAGAATGGCCGCGCCAACCGCGATGGCCACCCCTGCCGCGAGCACGGCCGGCGAAGCAGCGAACCGACCTCGCTTTTCGGATGGAGCAACCTGCCTCCAGGTCATGACGTTTCGGAATCCTTCCGGGTCGAGTAGCGCATCCGGCTACGGTGTCACCGACGCTTCAACGCTGTCGACGAGCATTCCGGCCGTGTCGGTGACTTCCGAGGTGGAGGTTATGCGAACGTGGTTGACTCCCGCCGTTCGACGAGACATCGGAAGCGTCTCTGCCGGGCGGCCGTTCACCGAGACTTTGCACTCGAGCTTCGCGGTGTTCCAGTCGAACTGGACGTTTTGCCACTCTCCCGGTGCGATCTCGCCGCGCTGAAGCTCGCCATCCGGCGGGATGTTCAGGTTGAAGAGGTTGAAGTACCGCTCTTCCGGGTCGAAGGCGACGGAGAAGTGATCCGTCAATCCAATGCGCGCCCCGCCGAATCCGGGATTGAGCTTCAATCGCATCTTCAGCCGTCCGCTCTTACCGTTGGGGAAATTCCAGGTCACGGCAGACGGCCAATCCGATTCCACCTTGCAGATCTGAAGCGCCTTCGCGCCTGTCTTCTCCGGATGCGAGACCACTTCCACGCCTCGGGTGCCGAAGCTATGCCAGGCATCTGCGCCGGCAGAGAAATCGGCCTTGCGGCTCGTCTCGTTCAGCCAGTCCGGATCGAAGCGCAGAAGCCACATGCCGCCGGTCCCGCCGACGGAGAGCGGCGTGATGATCTCTCCGTCTTTCGTGAGCGCGGGAAGTGTGTAAGCGACTCCGTGGTCCCCGTTCGGCGGCGGCGGCTCGTGCACGAACGGATTCCTTGCGATTTCCCGATAGCCCCGCCAGGTCTTCCCATCGTCTTCCGAGACCGCGGCGTGTATTACGTGACGGCCGCCCTGTGCGTAGGAAAACCGCAGGCAGTTGTTCCAGAGCATCACCACTCGACCGTCCTTCAGGCGAACAAGACTGGGGGGCGAATCAGAGGAGAGGATGGAGGTAGGAATCGGTTTGGTCCAGACCGAGCCGTCCTGAGAGAAGGATTGGAAAAATCGACCAAGCTGCGTCCGAAGGAGCATCCAAACACGGCCATCCTTCAGCTCCAACGCGATGGGTTCGATGATTCCGTCCGCTCCGATGTAGGGTGATGGCACCTTAAACTTAACGTCGGACTGCTTCCACGAATCGCCGCCGTCATCGGAATAGACCACCCCCGATTCGAACCGCCCCATATCGGTAAAGGCGTCGAATCCGGTACCGCGATTGCTCCAGACGCGCGGCGTCAGATAGCAGACGGGAAGGATGATTCGCCCGCTTCTCAGCACAATGACGGAAAGCAATGACCCGTAGTAGCCCTTCTTAACCGAAACCGGCGGCTTCCAGGTTTTCCGGCCGTTCGTCGAACCGAAGTGGTAAACGTCGTAACGGGTCTCGTATATGCTCTTCCCCTCGGTATGGCCTGTGTAAATGAGGTGGAGCTCGCCGTTCTTATCCGCAACAAGGTTGTGTAAACCAAACCCGCCTAAACCCTTAGGATGGGCGAAGAGGCGTTCCGGCGGGAGCCACGTGCGGCCACCATCCGACGAGTACCGCGCAAACGCTTCGCCGCCCTGGTCGAATACGCCGACCAGTCTTCCATCCGGTAATGGCGTCATAACGTGGTAGTCCGGCATCCTTACGAGTGCAGGCGGCGATACGGGCTTTTGGGGGCGTGCGGTGGACTGCAGGGCCATCACGAACGTAAGCGGAATCACGATGATGGAGGCGGCGATCGATTTTCGGAGATTCATTTCTTCCTTCCTCGTTCTAAAATGTCAACGCGGCGGCCTAACATCGGCACGGACGGATTCGATTAGGAATCCCGCGTCATCCGTATTGGAGGCGGTCGACGTGATTCGGAGATAGTTCACGTATTTCGCGGATCGCGAGTGAGTTAAGGCGGCGCTCTGCTTGCCGTCAACAAGCACGCGGCAAGTCCGTTTTCCCGCATCCCACACTAGCTCCACGTCGTACCAGCGACCCGGCTTGAGGGCCGCGGAGCCCAGTTTGCTGCCCACGGTGATCGGTAGATTGACCAGGTTGTTAAAGACATCTTCGGAATCGAAGGGGACGGAGAAGTGGTCGGTCAGCGCAATGCGACCGCCTTTGAATCCGGGTCTTATTAGCAGCCGGAGCTTCACCCGACCGGACTCCCCTGCCGGGAAGTTCCAGACGGCGGCGCCCGCCGGCCAATCCATTGACGCCCTTCTCACCGCGAGGATTCTGCCGGACGTTTTGTCAGGATGCGAAGTTAGGTCCGCGCCCTTCGTGCCGAAGACGGACCAACCGTCGAGTCCCTGTGAGAAGTCGTCGGAATCCGTGGTCTCATCCAGCCATTTCGGATCGAAGACATGAATGGAGCGGGTTTTGCCGGTGAAGACCCACATCGTGTACAGGACCCGGCCGTCCAGCAGTAGGATGGGGTAGGGATAGGAGACGCCGTGGTCGCCGTTGGGCGGCGGCGGCTCGCCCCGCAGAGGATCGCGGATGACCTCGCGCCAGCCCTTCCACGTGCGCCCCTCGTCCGAGGAGACTACCGCGTGCAACACCTGCCGGCCTCCCGCCGCGTAAGGGAACCGGCGACAGTCGTTTACGAAGTTCAGCAGGCGGCCGTCTTTCAACCGCAGCAGGCCGGCGGGGGAATCCGAGGAGTAGATATCTGAAGGCTGGGCTGAAGTCCAGGTTTCGCCGCCGTCGCTTGAGAAGGACTCGAAGAAGCGGCCCATTTGCGTTCGGATCAGGTTCCAGACCCGCCCGTCCTTCAGCTCGATCACAACCGGTTCAACCGCCCCCAGCTCACCCAGGCTGCTCGTAGGGGTCTTCAGCTCGGAACGGGACTGACGCCAGGTCGCGCCGCCGTCGTCAGAAAAGAGCGTGCTGCAGCGGAACGACCCAAGGAACGTGAACGCGTCGAATCCCTCCCCTCTCTTGCCCCAGTGCCGGTCGATCCAGTAGGAGATCGGCAGCAGAATCCGGCCGCTCTTTAGTTGGGTGACGGACTGAAGGTCGCCCGCGCGGCCCTCCCAGATTCGGCGCGCCTGTTCCCATCGCCGTCTCTCGCCGGTGGTGCGGGCGTGCCAGATGTCCAGCTTGCCGAACCGCCCTCCCACTATGCGGGCATCGGAGCGCGGCCGTACAACTCCGCTGTTAGCGTCGCAAAAGAAGAAGAGATGGACCTCGCCTGCACGGTCGATGAATGCCAGGGAGTAGCCGAATGCCCCGGCCTCTGGAGGCAGCTTGAACAGCGTCTCCATGTTCCCCCAGGTCTTGCCGCCGTCGGAAGAAAACCTGGCCGTCGCCCCATTCATCTCTCCGGTTAGAGAGTGGAAGAAAGCCATCAGCCTTCCATCCGGCAGGGCGACGACCTTCGGCATCTCATCGAAGGTTGCGAGAATGCTGGGTTCCCCGGAATCGGGGGCCCGGTTGCGCGGGGAAACAGTCGCCAGGCTAAGAACGGCCGCGAGCAGGATCATAAATCTCATTGATTATTCCGGTACCGGTTCCGCGTCGGTGGTTGATGGGCGCGCCCAGATGGTGAGCGGAATCACCTTTTCCAGCGAGAGGGCGGGCCGAAGGTAACTGATCGGGTAGCCGATGGCGACGGTCGCGATTAGGCCGACCGGTCCATACCAGAGCCACGCCACGTTGGTGCGCGCGACGAGATAGGTCACGAACGTGCCGACTACCGCGCCGGCAAACACGCCAATAGTGTTGGCGCGCCGAGTCAGGATGCCAAGGAGGAACATGCCGAGAAGCGGACCGCTCAGGAATCCGAGGACTTTTAGCGTTCCCTCTACGATCTGTCCCAGCGCTCCCATGTACATGGCGGTGAAGGTGATGGCGATTCCCCATGCCAGCGTGAACAGCCGCGCCGTGCCCACGTCCGTGCCGCCTTCCGTTTTCTCGCCCCGGAATCGCTTGTAGAAGTCCACCATCGTGACGGTGCAGAGGGAGTTCAGGCCGGAGGAGAGGGTGGACATGGTGGCGGCGAGGATTCCGGCGATTACCAGTCCCGGAAGCGGCGAGGGCAGCACGTTCGTGATGAAGTGAGGCAGTATCTGGTCCGGTTTCGGAAGGCTCGCCCGGAGCGCCGGATTCGTTCTGTAATATGCCACGAATCCGAGCCCGATGAATCCCAGGAGCAGCACCAAAGGCACGATGAGGAAACCATTCAGCATGACCGCGCGCGCCATTCCCTGCTTCGATCCGGCCGTGAAGTAACGCTGCACGATCACCTGGTCACTGCCGTAGGCGCTCACATTCAGGATGAGATTCCCGAAGAAGATCGCCCACACTGTCGTTTCCGCGGTGAGGTTGAAGTCAAACGAGAACATTCTGGTGTGGCCGCCTTCGGACGCGATTCGCCAAACCTCACCCGGGTTGAATCCAAACGGCATCAGCACCGCGAACAGAATTACGAAGATTCCGCCGACCAATACGAAGAACTGCATCACGTCGGTCCAGAGCACTGCCTCGATTCCGCCGAAGACGGTGTAGAGCGTAGTGGCAGCGCCGGAAATCCAGATACAGCCATTGACCGGTATATGGAGCACCAGCGACAGCGCCAGAGCCTGGGCGTAGATGGCGATGGCAAGATGCCCTCCACGGACGAGGATGAAGAATGCGGATGCCAGTAGCCGGGCCGAGAGGCCAAAGCGATACTCCAGGTATTCGTAGATCGTGTAGAGCCGAAGCCGGGCCATAAAGGGCACGAAGAGATAGACGACCAAAAGCATCTGCAGCGGGAACCACACGACTCCCATGTCGAGGCGGAGGTCGTGCTGGAATATCCAGGCGGGCACGCCCATGTAGGAAATGGCGGAAAAGTTGGCCGCGATCACGGAGATGCCGGCCGCCCACCACGGCGCGTTGCGAGCCGCCACGAAGTACCTGTCCAGCGATTTCTGGCCGCGCGTAAACCGAAGTCCGAGCCAGATACTCGCGACCAGGTAGATCGCGACTACCACATAATCCCAGGTTGAGAAGTTGCCCATAGTTACTGCCGAATTCCGAGAACTCTATCCGCCCCATATGGGAGAGAAGCGGCCGTTCATGACGTTGTTGCCGAGACGGCGGAAGAAGACAAAGGTCTCTCGCGGAAGCCCCTTCTTGATCCGGGCGCGCATCTCGTCCGGGCGGCCGAACCTCGACATTACCGACCAGCTTCGTATGTCGTGTCCGGCGGCATCCCACAGCGCTATTCCGTCGGCGCCCTGATCGTAGTAGGAGACCGCATCCGTGAGCATCCGGTCCACGCCGTACGCCGGACTGGGACGGAACGGAATCCTCTTCGGCCCGCAGACTTCCTTGAAGAACTTGATGTCCAGGCCGCCCTTTCGCGCGCCGAAGTCCCAGTGGTAGCTCGCAACCTCATCCAACAAGCCCTCGGCCACTAATCGGCGGATATCGATTCCGTACCAGGTGTTGTCGAACTCATTGCCCAAGACCATCGCACTTAGGGCCAGCCGCTTGCCCTTGCCGCGGCGTTTCTGCTCCCCATCCAGCATCGCGCGCAGCTCGCTCATAAAGGAGGCAACGATATCTGAGCGAAGCTTGAGGATGCGCGGATCGATGTCGTCGAGAGTACGCGGATCGAGGTTGTGGCGGGCCTGGAACTGTGCTCGAAACGGCTCCTCGTACAGGCTGACGGGTAGGCCGCGGTTGAAGACGATGTGCGCTCCGTCGGCGCCGAGCCCCACCATCTCGCGCAGGAGGTCGATGACGTGCCGGCGTACCTCGGGCACGGCCCAGCTCATCCGCGTCACAGGGGTGCCGTCCTTGTCCTCGCAGCGCCACTTAGGGTTGTTCTTATAGAAGGGCGTTTCCCAGAAGTCCGTGAAGGGCTCGACAAAGCTCCACCCTCCGGGCCGAACCGCCACGTGCACTTTCAGCCCCACCTCGTGCGCGCCGTCGATCATCACTTTCATCGGATTGATCTTCTTGCGCGCCAGCTCGCGGACCGCCTCCGAGAAGTATCGGTGGCCCTGAACCATGTAGTCGTCCATGTCCTGGCCGGGCAGGTGCCCCACCTTGGTGGGATAGCTCACCTTGTCCGCGCCGAAGGAGTGAAGGATGAGCGTGTCCACGTCCGTGTGCCGGAACTCCTCGACCTCGACCAGGAACTCCTCTTTGGTCGTAGGACGGCGGGCGTAAATGAAGCTGAATCCGTCGCATGTGACGGTGACGCCGCGCCGATCTTTGCGGCTACGGTCGGCCATGAGCCCCGCGATCTCGGCCGAGCTCAATGGAATCATCTTCACATAGCCGACTCCCGCGCCGGAACTGTAGCCGCCAGACTGCTGGCTGAATTGAATGGTTTCGTCACCCTTCAGCTCCGCCACCTTAAAGTAGGCGTCCTTGAAGTTGCCGTAGTAGTCCCTGTTCGAGTTCCCGCGGGATACAGGCGCAGGGTCCGTATTCAGCTTGATCCAGACCTGGCTTGCGGCTTCCGGCCCGCAGTAAACCCCGACGAAAATCGCGTGCCAGCCTCTGACTCCGAGAGGCAGGCGCACGGCAGGGGCATTCGACTCCGGCCCCGCCCAGATCATGCTGCCCTTCTGACCGCCGATCAGCTCATAGGGAATCCGCTTCCAATGACGTTTCTTCATTCTTGGGGCGATCGCCGTTGCAGGTTCGACGGCGGCTATTTCGGCCAAGACGATCGCCTTGCCCGCATTGTCCCACTCCGAAATCTCCGTGCCTGCCCACGGCGGAATGTCGGAAGTCGGCTGCTTGACCGTTAAGCCGGCGGCTGAGATTCCGAGCGCCAGCGCGGCGGCCGATACTATCCGGGCGATGCGAATATGGGTCGGATTCATGCTCACTTCCTATCCGTCCGGCGCCCCTGCGCGAGGCGAAGGGTGTACTTGTAGTTGTCAGCGGTGAAGACATTGGATGCGTCCTCACCATAGGGCGTGAGGTAAAGCTCCAGCTCGTGCGTGTTACGATTCTCCACCAGCGAAAAGTTGGAAAACTGGACGGCGGGGCTCTGATCGGGCTGCCGGTCGTCGATCACGGTCACGGTATCCCGCTTCAGTGCGGGAATGCTTTCGTCGATTTCGGCGATGACGAGCGGGTAGCGCGGTGAGTTGGCGCTGGGCGGATTCGGGCAGATGTTGCCGATCCAGTAGAGCCTTTTGGTTATGCTGTGGCGGATCATCCGGTGAAACGAGGAGGGTGAGTAGAATTGGGAGCCGTCGTCATACCTCAGCTCCTGTACCGGGCTGAGCGTTACGCCTCCGTCGGCCGATATGCTGTGCCACTTGCGGCCGGGAGTCGTTGAGGTGTTGGAGCCCCGCCAGATTACCAGTACCCGGCCGTCCGCAAGCTCTGCAACCTCCGGCTCCATGAGTCCGCGCGATGAGACCTCCGGCGAAATGGCAATTCGTTTACCGGCCGTCCACTGGTAGCCCCGCAGATTCTTATCCCACCGGCCCACGAAGCAGAGCGAGGCCATCCGCCAGGGCCGCTTTTCGTTCACGTCGCCCTCCGCGTTGGCATGGGCCACGGCGTGAATCAGCGTTCCGTTGCTGTAGCGAAGGATGTTGCTGCCGAAATAGGCGTGATTGCGCTGGAGGAATCCGGGGTTGAGCGGGTTATCCGGGTCGAAGTCATCGCCGGATTCGTACTTGAGCTGGCGGGGAGTTGACCAGGTCTTTCCGAAGTCGCGCGAGATGCGGCTGTAGGTGAAGTTATGGTACAGGCCGTTCCGATTGATCTGGCGCAGCCAGACACCGACAAGCGCCCCGGTTTTCGGGTCGTAAAGCTTTGCGCCCGGTCCCTCCCAGACTTCGACACCCTTCGGATAACTCAATGTAGTTGGCTGCGGCTCGAACTCGGACCAGGTTCGTCCACCGTCCGCCGAGAATCGGCGCTTCGGCTCATCCGGCACGTCATCACGAATCTGCAGGCTGTGGATCTCCTCGCGCTCGCGTTTAGGACCAACGTAGTTGACGGTTACATCTGCCGCCGCGCCGGGCCGAGGATGGGACTTGTAAAGCTCCTTGCTTACCGTTACGATTGGCCGATTTTGTAGTGCGTCCGCCGCGACCATCCTTACTCCCGCCGCGACCCTCTCTTCAATGTCGGCCGCCCACCGATAGGCGGGATGGCCGTACTCGAAGATCTCCGCCTCATAACCGCCTTCGTCCCACACTCGCCGTGAGGGGATGTAAGCCACGGTGTCATGCGCGAATCCGGCCACCCACGTGCCCGCGCCAAATTCCTTCTTGAATCGCAAGGAGTAGTCCACCACGGACTCGCCGCTGAGTTGAATCCAGAGCTGGTTGCCCAGCCGCCACGCCTGCACCCGGTACGGATACTCAAGAGGCAGGCTCGGGTTGGAAGAATCCAAGGTTGCCAGGGTCATCCGCGCCCAGCGCGCACGGTAGCCGCTTCGGTGATTCGCGTCGGCTTCGAGCTCCTGGCGCGTGGGTGTCCGGTCGTACTTTAGCGGAACGACTTTCGCGGCCGTTCGAAGCGTCGGGGAAAGTGGCCGCATCTCACCCTTCAGCGCGTTGTTCACCGAATCCGCGAGCTGCGCGCCGTACTTTTTGCTGAGCTCGACCGCCCGGCGGGGAAGCGGATTCTGGTCGGCGCCGCAGCCCGTCCAAAACATGGCTGCGCCGTCCGGATACGTCCTCTCGAGTGATAGCTGCGCATATCCAGGGAAGTCCCCGGACCACCGATAGTCGTCCAGCACGGTCGGGTGGCATGCATAACCGAAAAGGACGGCGAGCAGCTCGCCGCGAGTATTCTTAACGGCGAGAACGGGAACGGAATGGTCGACCGGCCCCCTCAGCGTTCCTCCGGCCGTCAGGATAGCCGGAACCTCGGATTCCGGATTGTTTCGCCGATTGACCGCGAAACCGGCGGACCCTTCGCCGGCCCAGAGCGTAGCGGGCTCCAGACGGGAAAATGCGGCAGCGGCGGTTTCCACGATGCGCCTCTCGACGAGCCGGGAGTAGGTTTCCACTCTTTGCTTCTGCTCCCCGCTAAGCGGGTAGAAAGATTCGAGCAAGCCGCTCGTAACCGGGCCGGTGTGGGTGTGCGAACACGCGAGGAGGATCGCCGATCGGTCCAGCCGGAGCCGCTTCACCAAGTTTGTCTGAATTCGTTCGTACATTGGGCGAGACATTCCGAGCAGGTCTGCGGTGATCACGATGGCGCGGTAACCTACTCGATCTGTCAGGGCAAGCGCTTTCACCCAAAGGTCGTGCCGTTTGCCTTCTGCGGGACGGCTGCGACCCGCGTAGCCGGCCAGCCAGAGCGGTTCGGTGGGCGTGATGACGGCCCGCGCAACGCCGGCCCTCCAACCGGATGGCGGTCGCTGATCGGCCGCTCCCGCCGGTCCGGCAAGTGTCAGCAGCAGCAGGAGAGGGAAAACGCCGTTATAGAAGCCCGCGCGCCTCGAAGAAGCCATGCAAGGATTCCATTCCCGTTTCACTCAGGTCGTAGTAAGGCGCCCGCGGTCCACCCTATCGCTCATCCAACCGGAGTTTAAACCAGCGGATGTTGGAAACGCAATCCTCGACGCCCCAGAAGGCAACGAATATGTCGCCGCCCGGGCTGTTGACTATGCAGGGAGCGCCAAAGCGCAGGACCTGGAAATTGCGGGCCATATTGTCGGTGGCGGCAGTCAGTCCCGTGGCGCCGGTTCCCCACAAGGGAGCTTCGGCCTCGTTTACCCAGGAGTTACCCTCCAGCCGGGAGACATTCGCCCAGAGCCCGGGTCGGTCGATTCGGCGATATACGCACAGAATCCGATCGTCCGGCAGGGCAAACGGCGTCAAGGTCTGTCCGGTCAACCCGGTCGAGCCGGGGGGCGTCCAGGTTCGGCCACAGTCGCGGCTGACGGCGTACTGATTCGGCAGGTCCTTCGCGGTCGACTCGTCGTAGCCCCAGGCCGCCCCTACGAGCGTGCCATCCGAGAGTTCGATAATCTTGGATTCCCAGTGAATCTCCGGTCGCCCATGCGTGTCATACACTTCAGTGAATTCGGGCCAGGTGCGGCCGCGGTCATGGGAAATCAGCGCGATGGTTTTCATTCCGTTCGGGCAGGAGCCGTCCCATCCACGCCAGGTGGAAGTGGGCAGGATCCAGCGGCCTTCTCGCAGCGGAATCACCGGGCAGCAGAGTTCGAAGGACGGGCCGACGAGAGGCGGAATCAGCGGCTCCGGCTCCGTCCACGTGCGGCCGCCGTCCTGTGAGCGAAGGGTCAGAAGCTCCGTGGGGACGAATCCGAGATTATCGGGATTCGTGAAGCCTTCGTCCGGATGGTCGGTTCGGTCATGGCGCACCATGAAGCAAATCAACTCGCCACCACGCAGCGCCGCGATCCGGCAGCTATCCGTGGTGAGGCGGTCTGGCGTCCCCGGGTACAGGTGTCCTTCCAGGGACCAGGATTCCCCGCCGTCCAGTGACCGAGCCACGTAGGTGTGAAGGTTCGTTGCTTCGAATGCCTCCGCCAGCGCGAAAGTCGCAACCATTTCGCCGTTTGGGAGTACCGCAACCGACGGGAAGTAAGCGTGCGCGCTCCGCAAGTGGGGCTTCGGATTCCGATAGATCAGCCCCGTCCGAAGAACCTTGATCGTGGTGGGTGACGAGCTGCGCAAAGTTGTTTCAATCATGAATACGCATCCGTAAATTAGTAGCCCGCTTGCTTGTCCACCTTGCCCCGCAGCGGCTCCCCGTTGCGGAACCGGTTGAGGTTATCCGCGAATAGGTCGTAGCAGCGGTCGACCTCCTGGGGAGATGTGGTCCGGTGGAAAGAGAGCAGCAGGTTGTCCAGGTCCCAGAGCGGTGAGTCGTCCGGCGGCACAATTTGCAGCGCGGCGCCGGCAATCCGGTTCTTCCGCAGCGCCGATTCCAGCGCGCCCAGATCGTAAATCGCCGGCCGGCCTGAGATGTCTATCAGATAGGCTGACCTCTTCATTCGGCCGAGCGCCGCCTCGCCGATCATTCCCACGGTCTCCGAAGTTAGCGGTACGGCCACGATGACGAAATCGGAGCGTTCGAACAGTTCGGGCAATCGCTCCGTGGAAAGGATTTCGTCGAATTCGACGCTCGGCCCACCCTGTCGCGCGCCGCCGAGGACCCGCATTCCGAAACAGCGGCAGCGGTGGGCGATCTCTCGGCCGAGGTTTCCCGTCCCGATGATTCCGGCGGTCTTACCGAAAAGCTCCTCCGGGTCCCGATACTCGAAGGTGCGATGGGGACGACGGCGGATGTCATATTCAACCCGTCGCGAAAAGGCCAGCATCAGCGCCAGCGCGTGTTCCGCCGCCGGAACTGCGAAACACTCCTTGCAGCACGTCAGCGGAATCGGACTCTCGCGGAACTCCGGGAACAGGACGGATTCCACTCCGCCCATCAGGGCCTGAACCCAGCGCAAGCGCGATGCCGCCGAAAGCATCTCCGCGTCGAAGTCACCAACGCAGAGAACGTCGGCGTCAGGGAGCAGGCGGAGCATCTCATCACGGTCCGATGTCGCCATGAGCCGGATACCGGGAACATTTTCCTCGAACTTTTCCGGCCCGCTCTCAGGCTGCCACGTGAAGAGCACGTTCAGCGGCGAATCCGTCATGCCGGCAGCTCACCGTCGAAGAGCGCCTGAAGCCGGGCTATTCCTTCCAGGCGGAATCCTCCCAACCCGAGACCGGGGGAATCCGGGAGCTGCAGGTAGCCGTCTTCGAGCAATGGTGGATTCTCAACGATTTCGTAATGGCTCACGCGCGTCGTCTCTGCCATCAGCGAGCCCTCGTCGAAGGAAGCGAAGGCCGGATATTCGATCATCGGGCCATTATTCACCGTTGCCAGCGCGTGGAGATGGCACGTCGCGGCAAAGACGGACCACGGGCTGTGCGGGATACAGAGCATTCCGGCGTCTTCCGCTCGACGCGCGATGCGGTGAAGCTGTGTGATTCCCATCTGCAGGGCATCGGGTTGGATGATGTCCACGGCTTTGCTCGTCAAGTAGGGTTCGAACTCATGAAATCCGCAGAGCGACTCGCCGGTGGCGATGTTTACGTCCACCGCCCGTGTCACTTCCGCGTGGCCGTCCACATCGTAAGGAAGCATGGGCTCTTCAAAGAAGTAAACGTTGTGCTTTTCCAGCATGCGAGCGGCGCGGATCGCCGCTTTCGCGTTCCACTCATGCGTCCAGTAAGCGGGATTCCCGAGGTCTATCATCAGCCTGGTATCCGGGCCGATCACCTGCCGGATAGCCGCCAGCCGTTCATCGTCGGACGGCTCAAAGTGATTCCCCCATCCGAATTTGATCGCTTTGAAGCCTTGCCTGACGTAGGCGCGGCTTTCCTCGGCCAACCGTTCGGCGGATTTGATTCTCCACGGCCCTTCGCCTTCGTAAGAGCTGGAGATGAAGGCGCTGGCGCTGGCGTACGCCATGATCCTCCAATGCATCGCGCCACCTAACAGGACGTGGATCGGAAGGCACTGCGCCTTACCGGCCAGGTCCCAAAGCGCCATGTCGATAGCGCCCATGGCGCCGATAGCGAGCGCCCCGTCGATCCAGCGCGCCTGGTACATCTGCCGCCAGATCGCTTCGACCTCCAACGGACTCCGGCCGAGAATATGCTGGTCGAGTCGGTCGGGCCCCTCCGTGATGAGTGGCGCTATCTTGTGCTGTGAGAACCACGTCGCACCGATTCCGCGGATTCCGGCGTCTGTATCTATCTCTATAAGCGTGAGATGCGGCGCATGACTCCTCAGGCGCTGGACGCTTACGCCGAGCAGCCGGATTCCGGTTACCTTCAACGCCCGTCAGCGCATTACCGGCGGAGGACCGGGATCCGTGGAAGTAGCCTGCCCCGCGGTTCCAGGCGGAAGCGCCGTCGCCGGAGGCGATGCTGCTTCGACAGCCCCGGAAGGAGGCTTCTCCTCGGGATGGTATTTGTAGTAGAGGCCGCTCCAAACCGGCAGCGTTTTAATGTCGACGCCGTTCGCCTTGGCTTTCTTCTCTGCTTCGCGGAAAATCTGTTCTTCGTTCAGCCCACGGTTCTCGGGCGTCTCCATCTGGCGCCAACCGAACCATGCAAGGGTGATGAGAAGCGCAACGATAATTGCAATTCCCGCGCCCTTCCCGATTTCTCGCTTCATCACAATTCTCCAGAGAGAAACCGAGCGCGGTCTCTGGCCGGCAGGCGACGCTTCGGCCAAGACCGCGCTCGGACATTCCAGTTACCAGTCGTTGAAGTTCGGCACCACCGCCCTTGCCGTCGCGAATATCCAACCGCGGTGAAAGTCCGCGGTCGCCGCCGTGAAAGACGTGGTATTGCCGCAATTGGTCCAGAGCCACGTGTCGCAGCCACTGCCGATGCCACCGTAAGTCTGCGTCCACTTCATGTTCTTCGCGTGGCCATCGCTGAACGTGAAATTGGCCCGGCTGTTGTGCGGCTTGGCGTAGCTTATCGGCGCGGAAATCAGCCACCAGAAGCGCACGAGGCTCCAGTTCGTCTCAAGCTGGCCCTTCTCTACCATGCCTATGAGTTGGGCCGGCTTGTCGTCAGAAGCATCGCTGGCGCTGATTCCCGATTGAACGATCTGGAGCAAGCCGTCAGGAGTTCCGGCAGAGCCAGGACCAAAGTAGAACCCCATGAAGCCGGCGTCCAGGTTCATTGCGTAGGCCGTCGACGTGTGTCGGATTCCGTCATCCGGCACGATGTATGCGTTATCCGGGCTGCGGCGCTTGTTGCTGGGACAAAGGAAGATCTGGCGGTTCTTCACGTACGGCTGCAGTGTCCCGCTGAACGTATTCGACGTGAGCGCCCCGCCATTGGCAGCCGTCTGCCATACCTGGCACATGACTTTGGTCTCGTCGTAATCCTGGCTATACATCCGCATGGCGGTCCCGATCTGCCTCGTGTTGGAGAGGCAGGAGACGCCCCGCGCCTTTTCACGGGCCTGTGCGAAGACCGGGAAAAGGATTGCAGCCAGGATTGCGATGATTGCAATAACAACGAGAAGCTCAATAAGGGTGAATCCTTCGCGCTTCATTCTATGACCTCCTCTGGCGCCCGTCTGGACGCCGGTCAGGAAAGGATTTCCGCCGCGATATGCTCCATCCCCCGCCACCGGCGGCTGGTTAAGGTGGACGGCTTCGATTGTGTTTAAGGCCCCATCACCCAGGCGCGATTGAATCTCGCATAACGTATGTCGCGTCTTCCATCCCGTAGGAACTGCTGCCAGACGGCCACGATTGTGCCGTCGGCGGCCTGGGTGATACCCGGATAGGAGACGTCAGCGTCGTCGACCCGCGCCACGTCCTTGGGTCGGGACCAGCTCTTGCCTCCGTCAGCCGTGATCGCCACACAGAGCGGCCAGCGGTTGACCGGCGCGTTATCCCAGATTACGATCACCTCCTTCTTGTTCTGGTCCAGACGCCAGAGCGCCATGGGTGCGTTGAATCCCTGTAACTTGCTGCGCGTTGGACCGGTCCACGTGCGTCCCTGGTCGCGGCTTCGCGCCTCATATATCCAGCTCGTGCCCGTGCGGAAAAGCATGTAGAGATCGCCGTTCGCCAACTCCACGAGCGCCGGCTCGCAGACTCCGCCCGTGCCGGACGGAAGCGTCTTGCGCTCGAAGA
The DNA here is from genome assembly GCA_046715155.1 of Chthonomonadales bacterium. Taxonomy (GTDB): domain Bacteria; phylum Armatimonadota; class Chthonomonadetes; order Chthonomonadales; family CAJBBX01; genus JBKJZI01. The sequence continues at coordinate 16,869 of JBKJZI010000072.1, forward strand.
GGTGCAGCTCTCCACGAG